>JBBRDT010000151.1:0-2388 GCA_038203635.1 Solirubrobacterales bacterium | reverse complement strand
CTCGGAGCAGCGCTGGATCTGCTCCACGGCCTCGTCCTCGTGGGCGCGATAGAGGTCCACGCGCTCCTTCACGTCCGGCGTCTCGAGAATCTCGTCGATCGCCAGCCGCATGCAGTCGTCGATCAGCTGCATCATCAGCTGGTAGTTCGAGATCCTGAAGTCGCGGAAACGGCCGAGGCCGGTACGCGGGTCCATCAGGAAGCTGAGCAGGATCCACCCCTGCGGCGCGAGGATCTCGTCCGCGGAGAACTGGGCAGCGTCAGCCTTGTCGACCGCCTCCATCATCTCCTCGGACACGTTCGGGAAGCGCTGGGCGCCGCCGAAGTAGTCGTACACGACGCGCGCGGCCGAATCGGCGCCGGCCACCATCACGTGGTTCGGCTTGCTGTTCTCGACTCGATCCGCCTCGCTCGAGTGGTGGTCGAACGACAGATGGGCGGTCTCGACGTAGGGGAGGTTGGTGGTGATGTCGCGGTCCGTGATCTCGACCTTGCCGTCCTGCATGTCCTTGGGATGGACGAACAGGATGTCGTCGAGCATCTCGAGCTCCTTCAGCAGGGCCGCGCACACCAGCCCGTCAAAGTCGCTCCGGGTAACCAGCCGGTACTTCTCTTTGGGGGGCCTTCTTCCGAGTTTGATCACACGGGCCTAATCGGCAGGTTCCGCGGGAAAATTAAGCCCTGGGTCGGCTCCGCTAGCCACGGTCATCACCAGTCGGGGCAGTTTCCGCAACTAGCGACAAGATCAGGATCGCGTCGTCGGCTCCGTCTGGTTGACTGGAGGCGGTGGCCGAGGTCCGCGATCTCAACCCGCATATGCGCCCCCGCTCGGGGTCGGACTACCCCTGCCCGCATGGGCTCTGCGGCGGCGAGGGCTTCGTGCTCGACGAGGAAACCAACACAGCGCGACCGTGCGAGTGCCGGCTGCAGCGGATCACCAACGCGCGCTCGCGGCGGCTGCGCAACCAGATACCCGAGAAATACCGCGACGTCGCCTTCGACCGCGAGCCTGCACGCACCCTGCTGTCCGAGCTGGGAACGATCGGCAGCGAGTTGCGCCAGTTCCACCGGAGGATCGAGGACAAGCTGGACGCCGGCGAAGGCCTGTGGTTCATGGGGCCGCCCGGTACGGGCAAGACGACGCTGGCGATGGCGCTCTCGATCGAGGCGATGCGTCGCCGGCGCGCGGTTGCCATCTACACGGCGCCCCAGCTGATGTCGCACATCTACGCGGCCCAGAAGAGCCAGGACGCCGCCGACCAGGACGACCTGCTGCGCCGGATGGTCGGCGTCGACCTGCTCCACCTCGAGGACCTGGCAGCGATCGCTCCCAACGACTGGGTGCTCCAGACCTTCTACAGCGTGGTGAACGACCGCTACCAGGAGCGCCGATCGATCATGTTCACGGCCGACGTGAAGCAGCCGCCGGATCTCGCGAACTACGTCGGCCAGCGCACCTACTCCCGCCTGATGGAGATGTGCGGCGACCCGATTCCGATGTTCGGGCAGGACTACCGGATCAAGGCGCTCGGCGGGTTGTAGGAACCGGCGCGTGAGCGCGCGCCTACCCGTAATCTGGGCTGCCTGATCGGGAGGCTGGGAGCAGGGATCGGGGGACTTGCGCTCGCGCTTGCGCTGGGAGCGGCGCCCGCCCCTGCGCGCACGTTCGAGGACGGGTCCGTGTACGCGCGCGTGACTGTAAACCGGGTCGTGCTCGGCAACGACCTCGTCGAGCGGCACTGGGTGCGCGGGCGGCTGCGCACCGCGGTCCTGCGAGACAAGCGCGGCGGCGACCGGCGCTGGGCGCGCGGGACGCCCGACTTCACGCTGTCAGTCGCGGGAGCGCCGCTGTCGAGCACCGCGTTCAGGGTCGCGCGCGTGGATGTGACCCGGCTCGAGCGGGGCGGCCTGCGCCTGGCCATGACGCTCGCGGGCCCGCCCGGGATCACCGCCGTCCGCACGGCCGAGGCGTATCCGGACGTGGCGGGCTTCCGCACCCAGACAGTGTTGACGCCGGCCGCCGGCCTCGTGCTCTCGGGCGCCACGCTCGAGCAGGCTGGCGTGGGCGCGGTGACGCCGTCGATCTCGGCGTTCCGGGCCGGCTCGGACTGGCGCGAACCGGGCTACGCAGGTCCCCCCGCGGGGGTCGGCGACCAGCACGCGGGCGGCTGGCGCGACACCCGCACCGGGCCGCCCGGCCAGCCGCTTCAGGCGCCCGGTGAGTGGCTCAGCGCCGCCGCCGGCCCGCGCCCCCGGTCCATGTTCATGGCGGCCGAGGAGAACGACTTCCCGTCGGCGCGCGGCGAGTACGACGGCCACAGCGCGGCGCTGAAGGTCGACTACGCGCGCGACGTCATCAGCCTCGGCCCGCTCGAGGAGAACGCCCACA
>JBBRDT010000150.1:0-2420 GCA_038203635.1 Solirubrobacterales bacterium | reverse complement strand
TCGAGGACTTCGAAGACGCCTCGCGATGAGGTTGTTGCTCGATACCCACGCATTCCTGTGGTTCTGCGCCGGCGATGCGTCGTTGAGCGCACGCGGCCGCCGGGCGATCGAGGATCCGCGCAACGAACGGTTCTTGAGCGTGGGCTCGAAGCCGGCCTCGTCACCGCGCTGAATCGCCGCCAGATCGTGCCGTGGGTGAGCACTTCGCCGGCTGCGGTTGCTGCCGGCCCGAGGGGTTCCCCACCGGCGCACTGCACCGGCGCCATTCTTGCACCGACCCAGCACGAATGGCGAATCGAGCGAGCACCAGCCGCCGCTGCGAGGCGGGGTCGTCGTTGTTCTCGAGCTGCCAGTTTGCCGCAGCGATGTTCCTGCGCGCACGATGGCGGTCGGGAACTCGGTGCACGCTTTGCCGGGGCGACCGTGGTGAACTTGTGAACTCTCACTGTCCGCGAGATCAAAAGTCCCCGGCGAACGACGTTCTACGTCGACTCGTGTGAAGCGGACCGCCCGGGACACGGTGTCACACGCTCGACACGCAGGTCGGCTCTTGACGAGTTCGGGGGGGGGGGGGGCAGAATAGCCCAGCGACTGCGGCGACCGCGCTCATTGTGAGTACACGTCAGGCGCCGCCCAAGGAAAGCATGACCACAACCTCCCGCGCAAACCTTTCTGTCGTCGCCGCCCTCGCCACTGGTTTCAGCGTCGCGTCCGCGTGCGACCCCGGCCCGACGAGAGACCACTTCGACCAGGTATACTTGTCTGATGAATTCGACGCCGACGACGGCAACGAGCAGGCGGAACCGCAGGGTCCGGACGACGCCGCACGCGATCTACCCACGGGCTCTGGTCAGATCTCGATGGCCCCTGCTGCCATGGCGTTGTGCAGAGGCGAGTCTGGAGGCGACTGGTGCAGCGCAAGCGGCGCCGGAGAGGATTGTTCCAAGGGGTGCTGCGGCGTTCTGACGGGCGGTGAGATTTGCAATGACGATGGATGCGAGAGATGCACCGAAACCGTTTGCTTCGAAGGTGATTGCTAGCCGAACAGTCGGCAGCGCCGGCATCTCCTCGACAAGTGTTCGAGGTCGACCTTCGAGCTGAGCCGCACTGTGGCAGCGCATGGCACACCAAACCCCTAGACGCACCGCGATTCGCATTCTCGTGGCGACGGCGATCTTGCTCGCGGTCGCGGCAATAGTAGCGATGCTCCCGCCGTCGAGGACGGACGTCGCCTCGGCCGCGGCTGCACCACCGCTCGCCGCTCCCGAGCAGAGCGACCGAACTCCGCCCCGATGGGTCCCACGTCCCCGTCGCGATCTCGACGTCCCAATCCCCGACAGCGACAGGCGGACGGCGCTAGAAGCGGAGGCCCGAGCGATCCGAGCCCAGCTCCGCGCGCGGATCATGGCCTTCAACGAAAAGGCGAAGGCGTTGCGGGAATACGATCCGGTCCTGTGCGCACACATGGATCATCCGCTCTGTCCGCCGTACGCGATGTCCGAGGTCGAGATCAACCGACTCGCCGACTGCGGCGGAGTGAAGCTCGACATGCCTCACTCCATGTGGCGCGACGACGAACCCCCGTTCGATCCGCGCTGGGATTCGGTCGAATTCACGGCGGGAGAGCGTGCACGCGTCGACTCGGCCTTGGCATCAATTCGCGACGACTTCGAGGCGGAAGCGCGCAAGGTCTGGGCAGTGGAGACGGGAGACGACGCCGATGCTGCGGCGCTCGACCTGGGATCGATCAATTTCATGCTGTTCTCGACGAATCGACCGCCGCGATTCGACGAGGCGCTGCGCTACGCCGCCGAGGAGGCCGCCGGGCGCACGCCCTCCGGGTCGCCTCCGGTGCATCTTCGCGACTACGTGAGGAAGCTGGTCCAAGCCGGGGAACACATCGAGGCAAGCCTAGCCGACGCCATCGGCCCGACCAAGGCAGCGGAGCTGCGGCGGGCGGCGTCCGGCTGGGGGCACACGACGGTCTCGCACACCGGGTGTCCGGAGGACGCCGACGCGACGACGGCCCGCGCGAGGGAGATGGAGATCGAGGCCGAGCTGGCGGCGATGGATCGGAGCGGCGAGAGCGAAGACGCGGTTCTCGAACGACCCTGAGTACCCCGCGCCCGCGCCGCCCCGCACGACTGAAGTCCAACCGCTCCCCCGCCGATGCCTCCTTCGTGATCCGCCCCGCCGCCCCCAGCGCCGCGCAGGGCATCGCCCGCGGCCAGTCCCGCCTCTTCGATGCGGCGCAGCGCCAGGCGCAGGGCCCCGACGTGGGTGCTTAAGCATTTTGAACCGCGAACCGGCGAAGGGCGGGCGAGCCGGGGGGCTGTTGGGAGCCGTCGAGGTAGGCGGGCCCACGGTACAGCGGAGAGAGTCGGCGTCGAGCGAGGGCGACGAGGTTTGCTGGTGCGGTG
>JBBRDT010000149.1:0-2507 GCA_038203635.1 Solirubrobacterales bacterium | reverse complement strand
GCTGATGCCGGCGACGATGCCGGGGAGGGCGAGCAGCCCGGCCCCGCCCATGACCCCGTACACCGCGTTGCTCGAGCGGGGGAAGCGGTCGACGCCGAAGGACTTGAGGGCGATGCCGAGCGCAGCGGCAGCCAGCACCCCCACGAGGAACGCGCTGCCCATCCGCTCCGGCAGGACCAGCAGGCAGACCGGGACCCAGGTGCCGGCGATCAGCAGGTAGATCATCGAGTGGTCGAGGCGGCGCATCCAGCGGCGCGCGGCGAGCGACTTCCAATCGACGCGGTGGTAAAGGGCACTTGCTCCGAACATGGCCGCCATGCTGATCGCGTAGATCAGGGCCGCGAGGGTTGCCCGGCCGGAGGGCGCCGCGATCACGAGCGCCGCGCCGGCGGCGAGCGCCACGAAGAACGCCCACTGATGTGACACGCCGCGCAGGCGGGGCTTTGCGAGCTTGTCCATCACGTCACCGGAGTTAACACCGATGGGCATGCTGGGTTTCTACCGAATCCGGCACACTCCCGCGGATGATCGTCGCCGTCGTTGACGTGGGCACCAACTCGACGCGCCTCCTGATCGCGGACGTGCGGGACGGCCGCGTGGTGCGCGAGCTCGAGCGCCGCACGAACGTGACGCGGCTGGGAGAGGGTGTCGACGAGACGGGGCGATTGTCCGACGAGGCCGTCGAGCGGGTCCTGGCAACGTGCGCGTCGTATCGCGAGGCGATCGACGAGCGCGGCGCCGAACGAGTCGTGGCCGTGCTGACGAGCGCGGTCCGCGATGCCGACAACGGCGCCGACCTGGAGCGTGTGCTGCGCGAGCGCTTCGCGTTCGAGGCCACCACGATCTCGGGGGAGCGGGAGGCGCGGCTCACCTTCCTGGGCGCCACAGCGGCACGCGCGCACCCGGAGCCGCTGATGGTGCTCGACATCGGCGGCGGCAGCACCGAGGTCGTGGTCGGGAGCGACGGCCGGGTCCTGTTCTTCGTCTCCACGCAGATCGGCTCCGTCCGTTACAAGGAGCGGTTGCTGCACGCCGATCCGCCTGGGGAGCGGGAGCTGGCGGCGTGCCGGGAGGCGGTCAGGTCTGAGCTTGCAGCGGCGATACCGGAGGACGTACGCGGACTCCCCGCGGGCGGCGTCGCGGTGGCGGGCACGCCCACGTCGTTCGCCGCGATCGACCTGGGACTCGAGCCCTACGATCGCGAGCGCGTGGATGGCCACCGGCTGCCGCTCGAGCGCTGTGAGGAGATCCTCGCGCAGCTGGCACGCCTGCCCGTGCAGGAGCGGCGACAGGTTCGCGGGCTGCACCCCGATCGCGCACCGACGATCGTCGCCGGCGGAATCATCCTCGCGGAGGCGATGAAGCTCTTCGGCCTATCCGAGATGGAGGTGTCCGAGCACGACATACTCGACGGAACGGCCATCGAGGCGGCCGAAACTGCCCGGAAACACCCGTAATCACAACGAATCGCGACGGGCGCATGGATTAAACGTCCAGTTTGGGGGCTTTGCAGTTGCAGTACGTCCTGAAGCCGGTCCATAATGCGAACGCGGGAAGATGAGACCTGCAGATCTGGTCCTTTTCCCAACATAGGTTCGGGCACATGCCGCTCGTTTACGGCGCCTCCCGTTGCTCGAACCGCGTTAAGGCCCCCCAAGGCACGTACCCCTGCCCGTCCTGACGGGGCCTACTTGAAGAGGCGACCGCTGGGATCTATCGGTCGCCTCTTCGCTTTCCAGCGACCGACTAGCCGCTGACCGCGTACAGCTGCCACTCGCCCGGCACTCCCTTGAGCGCGGTCGGGCTGCGGCGCGCTATGCCAGATTCGCGCTGCGCGGATACACGACGGTGGGGTCGGTCAGCACGTTCACGCACGCGGGCTTGCCTGACGCGAACGCGCGCTCCAGCGCGGGTCGCAACTGGTCGGGCCGCTCGACGAACTCGCCGTGCCCGCCGAGCGCCTCGACCACCTTGTCGTAGCGCGTCTCGGGGATCAGCTCGGCCGCGACGGAGTACCCGTACAGGAACTCCATCGGGTGCTTCTCGAGCGCCCAGATGCCGTTGTTGCCGACGACCGCGACCACGGGGATGCCGTGGCGCACCATCGTGTCGAACTCCATCCCCGAGAAGCCGAAGGCACCGTCCCCGAGCAGCAGGCAGACCTGCTTGTCGGGCCGGGCCACCTTGGCCGCGATGGCGTAGCCCGGTCCCGACCCCAGGCACCCGAACGGGCCGGGGTCGAGCCAGCAGCCGGGCTCGTAGGTCGGCATCACGCGCCCGGCGTAGGAGACGAAGTCGCCGCCGTCGCCGATCACGATCGCGTCGCGATCCAGCATCCCGATCAGCTCCCTGTAGACCCGCAGGGGGTGAAGCGGCGCGCGGGCGTCGTTGAGCTGATCCTCCTCGCCCGCCAGCTTCTCGTTTTCGGTGGTGCGCAGCGTGTCACGCCAGCGAGCGGTGCGGTCGGGGCCGCCGCCGGCTGCCACCGCCGCCTCCCGCAGCGCGCC
>JBBRDT010000148.1:0-3033 GCA_038203635.1 Solirubrobacterales bacterium | reverse complement strand
CCGCCGGCCCCGGCGGCGAGCGCCTCGGCGGCCTGGGCGCGGCGCTCCTCCGAGGGCTCGAGCAGCTCGACGAAGCGGACGTGGCGCCAGGTCGAGGCCGACAGCTCGCCGGTGTGGTCGTAGGAGCCGCCCTTTCGCGACTTCGGTCCGTCGGCCGGCAGGTCGTTCCACTGCTTGCAGGCGACCTCGCATGCCTTGCAGCCGATGCACACGGTCGTATCGGTGAAGAAGCCCATTCGCTGCGCGCCGACCCTGTGCACGGCGAGCTCGGTCACCGCCCGGCCTCCTGCGGATTCTCCGCGGGGGGATCGTCCTCGTCGGGCGCCACAGGTCCATGGGGCGCGGCGGCGCCGCGCAGGCGCTCGGTCGACGGTCCGCGACGCCGCCCGGCGCGGACCTGGCACGTGAACGCCTTCGACTCCTGGATCGAGACGTTGGGGTCGCCGGTGATCGCGGTGAGGTCGTTCGCGGAATCGCCCGGATACGGCGTCGAGTAACCCCAGTGCCAGGGCAGGCCGATCTGGTGCACGAGCCGCCCGTCGATGCGCAGCGGCCGCATGCGCTCGGTCACCTGCGCGCGGGCCTCGATCTCGGCCCGCTCGGTCTCGATCGTCATCCAGCCGCCGTCGGTGATGCCGCGCTCGCGGGCGAGCGCCGGGTCGATCTCCGCGAACATCTCGGGCTGGAGCTCGCCCAGCCATGGGACCTTGCGGCTCATCGCTCCCGCGGTGTGCTGCTCGGTCAGCCGGAAGGTCGTCGCCACGACCGGGTAGCGCGGGTCCTCGACCGCGTGCACCGGGTTCTCGGGCCGTCGCCAGCGGATCGCCGCCGGGTCGGCATCGATCTGCGGGTACAGGAGATTGTGCACCGGCGACTCGACGGGCTCGTAGTGGGTCGGCAGCGGCCCGTCGAGCAGGCCGCTGGGCGCGAACAGCCACGCGCGGCCGTCGGCCATCATCATGAACGGGTCGTCCCCGCTGATCGCGTCCATTCCCTTTGCGTCTGCCGGCGCGCGATAGTCCGGCGGCTTGTCGACCGGGAAGTCGGGAACGTCGTAGCCGGTCCAGCGTTCCTTCGCCGCGTCCCACCACACGTATTTCTTTCGCTCGCTCCACGGGCGGCCCGCGGGATCGGCGGACGCGCGGTTGTAGAGCGTGCGGCGGTTGGCCGGCCATGCCCACGCCCACTCGGGCGAGACGTGGCCGCCCTCCTTCGTCAGGTCGCCCGGGTCGCGGCGCCGGGCCTGGTTCACGCCGCCGGCGAACATGCCCGAGTAGATCCAGCAGCCGCAGGCGGTGGAGCCGTCGCCGCGCAGCTCGTTGAACAGCGACACCGGTCGCCCGGTCGCTACGTCGTAGCCGTTGATCTCCTTCATCACCGCCTCGACGTCGGGCTCGCGCGTGTCGCCACGTTCCTCGTAGTCCCAGCGCAGGTTCACGATCGGCCAGTCACGCGCCTGCGTCGATCCGGCGTAGCGCTTCTTCACGCGCTTGGCCAGGTGGTGCATGAACCACAGCTCCGAGCGCGCGTCACCCGGCGGCTCCAGCGCCTTGTCGCGGAACTGCACCAGGCGCTGGGTGTTCGTGAAGCAGCCCGCCTTCTCCACGTGCGCGGCGGCGGGCATCAGGAAAACCTCCGTGTCGATGTCCGCGGGGCGCAGCTCGCCGGACCGCACCTCGGGTGAGTCACGCCAGAACGTCGCCGTCTCGATCTCTGCGAGATCGCGGACGACCAGCCACTTCAGCTTTGCGAGGGCGCGGCGGTGCAACCCGGCGTGCTGCGACCCGACGGCCGGGTTCTGGCCCATCACGAAGAAGCCCTCGACGCCGCTGTCGAGCATGCGCATCATCGTCGCGAAGTGCGAGTGGTTGCCGCTGATCCGCGGGATCGCGGCGAAGCCGTAGTCGTTGTCCGGCGTTGCCGCATCGCCGAACCATGCCTTCAGCAGCGAGACGATGTACGTGTCGAAGGCCGACCACCAGCCTCGGTCGGCGCCGCCGGTCGCGATGTAGCGCTCGAGGTCGAGCTCCTCATCGCTCGCGCGCGGCATGTGGAGATACCCCGGGAGCAGGTCGTAGAGCGTCGGGATGTCCGTCGAGCCCTGGATCGAGGCGTGCCCGCGCAGCGCCATGATGCCGCCGCCGGGCCGGCCGATGTTGCCGAGCAGCAGCTGCAGGATCGCTGCGGTGCGGATCATCTGCGCCCCGTCAGCGTGCTGGGTCCAGCCCAGGGCGTAGCAGAACGCGGTGGTGCGCTTGCGCCCGGAGTTCGCGATCAGCGCCGCCGCGACGGCGTGGAAATCCTCCTGCGAGATGCCGCAGATGCGCTCGACCGTCGCGGGCGTGTAACGGCTGAAGTGGCGGCGCAGGATCTGGAACACGCAGCGCGGGTGCTGCAGCGTGTCGTCGCGCTGCGGTGCGCCGACGAGCATGCCGGCGCCGGTCGTGTCCTCGAACGACTGGGCCGAGTGCTCCCGCACGCCCGCGGCGGAGGGCATCTCGCCGCCCTCGTACGCCCATGTCGAGCGGTCGTACATGCCGGTCTCGGGATCGAAGCCGGAGAAGACGCCGCCGAGGTCCTCGGCATCCCGGTACCGCTCGTTGATGATCGTGGGCGCGTTCGTGTAGTTGACGACGTACTCGCGGAAGTACGACTCGCTCTCCAGCACGTGGCGGATCAGGCCGCCGAGGAACGCGATGTCGGTTCCCGCGCGGATCGCGACATGCCGGTCGGCGAGCTGGCTGGTGCGCGAGTAGCGCGGATCCACGTGGATGATGTGCGCGCCGCGCTCCTTGGCCTTCATGACCCAGCGAAATCCGACCGGGTGGGCCTCTGCCATCGAGGAGCCCTCGATCAGGATGCAGTCCGCGTGCTGCAGGTCCTGCTGGAAGGTGGTGGCGCCGCCGCGCCCGAACGAGGTCCCCAGACCGGGGACCGTGGAGCTGTGTCATATGCGCGCCTGGTTCTCGATCTGCACCGCGCCCATCGCGGTGAAGAGCTTCTTGATCAGGTAGTTCTCCTCGTTGTCGAGCG
>JBBRDT010000147.1:0-3148 GCA_038203635.1 Solirubrobacterales bacterium | reverse complement strand
GCCCGACGCTGCCGTGCAGCTCGACGGCCGCCTCCGTGATGCGCAGCCGCGTGTCGGCCATCCCGTCGGCGCGTTTCTTCAGTTCGTACCTGCGTGTTTCGTCGGACATAGATGTGCACCCAATGTTGACAGGCAGCGGCGCGGCGCGTAAGCTGCACTTTCACTACACACAACCGTATCACCAAATAAGGAGGTACCCAATGCTCACCGCATCGACTCCCAAGCTGGACCTCATCGAGACCTGGCAAGACGGTGACCCCGAGCACCGCGTGCACGTGCAGTTCCCGATCAACACGCACACCGGCTCGGGCGACGAGCGCGGACGGCTCTCCGCCGGCGATTTGGCGGTGATCCCGGCGATGGTCCCACACGGCGTCCGCAACGTCGGCGAAGAGCGCCTGAAGGTCGTCGGCTTCTTCTCGGAGGCGAAGATCATCTCGGAGTTCAGCGAGCCGCTCCAGCCCGTGGGCGCCGCAGTGCTCGAGATGGGCGCCGAGCCGCCGGCCGCCGTCGAGGTCGCCTAGAGGCGGACGGTAGCGGGCTTCACCAAGGAGTCCGCAGCCAATAGCGCATGGCAGATCGCCAGGTCCTGGATCGCGAGCCCGGTCGAGTCGAACAGCGTGACCTCCTCGTCCGACCCGCGGCCTGGCGACAGGCCGGTGAGCACCTCGCCGAGCTCCGTCACGTCGGGCTGGCTGACGAAGCCGGCCTCGATCGCGCCGGTCAGCTCTCCGCCATGGGACGCCTGCTCCCACTCGTCGCAGCAGAGGCGGCAGCGCGGTTCGGCGTCGACGTCCGCGTCGGCCGTGCGGTGGCCGTCGGCGCCGAGCATGTTCAGGTGCATGCCGGGGCGCAGGTCGGTTGCGTGGACCACCGGCTGGTGGCCCGGCGTCACGCAGGTCACGACATCGCGGGCGAGAGCGTCCTCTCGGCTGCCGGCTTCCCAATCCAGCTCACCGGCAAGTGCCCCCGCCCGGTCCGGGTCAGGGTCAAAGCAGATGCCGGGGCCGTATTCCGCCGCCGCCAGGCAGCGAGCGGCCCACGCGCCGAACACCCCGCAGCCGATGATCCCCACGCTGGCGGCGTCCTCGCGGGCGAGCTCCTGAGCGGCGATCGCGGCCACTGCGCCGGTACGGAGCGCTGTGACTGCCTGGGCGTCGATCAACGCGAGCGGCGTGCCGTCCTCCTCGCGCGAGACGCAGATAACCCCCATCACGGCGGGCATGCCCTTCGACGGGTTCACCGGGAACGAGCAGATCCACTTCAGCATCGCCAGCCCCGAGCCGCGCGCCGGCATCGCCCGGAAGTCGCCGTTTGGCGGCGCGAGCAGGTAGGTCTTGGCCGGCATCTCCCATTCGCCGGAGGCGTGGCGCACGAATCCGTCGCGAACGCGCTCGATCGCGTCGAGAGGCGAGACGGCCTTGAGGACTGCGGCGTGGTCGAAGGCAGGGATCTCCGGCATCGTCGCGCGACGATACCCTCAGCCGCCCATGGCACGAAACGGCAAGCACGCGCCGCCGCGCCCGCGGATCGAGATGCGCCAGTCGGCGGCGTCGCCGGAGGAGGCGGCTGCAGTGGTGGCAGCGATCGAGCAGTTCCTGCGCGACACCGCTCCGGCGCCGGCTGCCGCTGGGCCCACCATGAGCCCCTGGCTACGGGCCGGGCTGTTCGAGAACGTTGGCCTGCAGCCCGACGATTGCTCGCCCTGGAGCCCGGCGTGAGCGAGTACCTGCTTCCGGTTGATCGGGTGGCATCGATGGCCGATGCCCATCTGATCGACGTGCGCGAGGGCTACGAGCACGAGGCGGGCCACATCCCCGGCTCCCAGAACGTCGAGGTCACGGACCTGACCGCCGCCGCGGAGTCCCTGGATCGCGACAAGCCGGTCGTCTTCTACTGCCGCTCGGGCGACCGCTCGACGATGCCGGCCGAGGCATTCAGGGCGTCCGGCTGGGAGGCCTACACGCTGGACGGCGGGCTGGCCGCGTGGGTTGAAGCCGGGCAGCCTCTGGAGCCGGAAAACGGCTCGGTGTCGCAGCGCCGCCCCGGGCCTCAGACCTAGTCGCTGACTGCAGTCCGCTTCCCCAGCGGGTCGGTCGACCTGTAATACCTGAAACCCGACCGGCTTTACGTTGTATAGTGCCCTCCTCGCGTCGTTCCCGACCCGCAGGAGATCGCACCGATGGAGCCCACTTCGGCCCCCAGTGAGCAGACCGCCCGGAAGGGACGAAAGGGCTCGCTCGAGAACCCCGAGATAGTCGAGAACGTGCCCGGTCACGTCATTCCGATCCTCGAGCACGAGTTCGACGACTTCGACAACGAGGCCGAGAAGTTCCTCGCCGGCGAGACCGCGGAGGACACGTTCATCAAGTTCCGGCTTCGGCAGGGCGTCTACGGCCAGCGCCAGGCCGATGTCCAGATGATCCGCACCAAGCTGCCGATGGGCGGGATCACGCCGGACCAGATGGATGTTTTCGCCGACGTGATCGAGGAGTTCGTCCCCCTCAACAAGGGCCACATCACGACGCGGCAGAACATCCAGCTCCACCACGTCCCTTTGCGCGACGCGGCCCAGCTGATCCGCCGCATCTCCAACTCGGGCCTGTCGAGCCGCGAGGGCTGCGGCAACACCGTCCGCAACGTGACGGGCGATCCGTGGGCGGGCGTCTGCGAGGGCGAGCTGTTCGACATCACCCCCTACGCCGGCGCGTACGTGCGCTACTTCGTGCGTCACCCGACGACGCAGCTGATGCCGCGCAAGGTCAAGACCGCGTTCACCGCCACCGACGAGGACCGCGCGATCACCGGCATCCACGACGTCGCGTTCATTCCGCGCGTGCGCGACGGCGTGCGCGGCGTGGAGGTGCGCGTGGGCGGCGGCACCTCGATCATGCCGCGCGTCGCGCCGACCCTGTACGACTTCGTCGAGCTCGACAACGGCGACTACCTGAAGGTCACCGAGGCGTGCCTGCGCATCTTCGACCGCCAGGACTGGCTGCGCGTGAATCGCGCCCGCGCCCGCATCAAGGTGCTGATCGACAAGATCGGGATCGACGCCTTCCGCGAGCAGGTCGAGGAGGAGCTTCGCGGGGATTGGGTGAACGAGCGCGACTTCGACCCCACGCCGCTGCTGCTCCTGCATGACGAG
>JBBRDT010000146.1:0-3586 GCA_038203635.1 Solirubrobacterales bacterium | reverse complement strand
TGAAGGAGGCCGAGTGAAGGAGACCGAGCGCCTCGGGCGCATCCCCGCCTACGTGTTCGCCGAGCTCGAGCGCAAGCTGGCCGAGAAGAAGGCGGCCGGGGTGGACGTGATCTCGCTCGGCATCGGCGATCCCGACACGCCAACGTTCCCGCACATCGTGGCCGCGATGCAGCGTGCGGTGGAGGATCCGAGCACACACCGGTACCCGTCGAATCGTGGCCGCAAGGAGTTCAGGGAGGCGGTCGCGGCGTTCTACCGCAAACGGTTCGGGGTCGAGCTCGATCCCGAGACGCAGATCATGCCGGCGATCGGCGGCAAGGAGTGCATCTACCACCTCAACTTCGCGTTTCTGGACGAAGGGGACGTGGCGCTCGCTGCAGACCCCGGCTACCCGGTCTACACCGGCGGCCCGCTGCTGGCGGGCGCCGAGCCGGTGCTGATGCCGCTGGTGCCCGAGCGGGGTTTCGTGCCGGACCTCGGTGCGATCCCGCCCGACAAGCTCGAGCGCGCGCGGTTGATGTTCCTCAACTACCCGAACAACCCGACGGGGGCGGTCGCGCCGGACGGCTTCTTTGCGGAGGCGATCGCGTTCGGGCGCGAGCATGACGTGCTCGTCGTGCACGACAACGCCTACTCCGAGCTGACGTTCGACGGATACGTCGCGCCCAGCTTTCTCGCAGAGCCGGGAGCGATGGACGCCGGCGTCGAGGTGTTCTCGCTCTCCAAGAGCTACAACATGACCGGCTGGCGCTGCGGGGCGATCGTCGGCAACGCGGATGCGATCGCGCACTACTGGAAGCTGAAGACAAACGTCGACTCCGGCCTCTTCGAGGCGGTGCAGGTGGCAGGGGCAGAGGCGCTCAACGCGTCGCAGGCGCCGGTGCGCGAGATGGCGGAGATCTACAGCCACCGCCGCGACCTGGTGATCGCTGCGCTGCGAGAGATCGGGATCGACATCGAGCCGCCGAAGGGCACGATCTACGTATGGGCGCCGGTCCCGAGCGGCCACACGTCGGCGTCGTTCGCCGAGGAGGTGCTGGAGCAGGCCGGGGTGGTCGTCAGCCCGGGCTCCTCCTACGGGCCCAACGGCGAGGGCTTCTTCAGGATCTCCCTGACGGTGCCGGACGACCGCCTGACCGAGGCGGTCGAGCGGATGCGCGGGTCGCTGTCGGCCTGACCGGACGCCGGCTCTAAACTCTCCGTGGGTGTCACGGGTTCAAAGGAACGGCCGCACGAAGCAGTCGGGCTACGCGCCGGCCGCCGGCGCAGGGGTCGTCAACCCGCGGGCGCGGCAGCGCGCCTTTTGCATTTCGGTGCTCCCGGCGGACGCCTCGCGGCCGGATGGGCGCGACGACTTGGCCGAGCTGAAGGAGCTGCTGCGCACCGCCGGAGTCGCCGTCGCGGGCGAACTGGTCCAGCGCCGCCCGCAGCCTGACCCGAACAACTACTTCGGCAAGGGCAAGCTTGCGCAGCTGAAGGAAGCCGTGGGCGAGGCGGACGCGAACCTGATCGCGGTCGAGGACGAGTTGCTGCCGCGCCAGGAGCGCAACCTCGAAGCGGCCATCGGCGTGCCGGTGATCGACCGCACCGCGATCATCCTCGACATCTTCGCCGACCACGCGCACACGGCCGAGGGCAACATGCAGGTGGAGCTGGCACAGCTCGAGTACAACCTCGCGCGCATGCGCGGATTGTGGACCCACCTCGAGCGACTCGGCGCCGGGATCGGCACGCGCGGCCCCGGCGAATCGCAGATCGAGACGGACCGCCGCCTCGCGCGCGACCGCATCGGGCAGCTGAAGCGCCGGCTCGAGCGCACCGAGCGCTCACGGCGCCTGACGCGCAGCCGCCGCGAGGAGTCGCATACCCCGCGCGTCGCGCTCGCCGGGTACACGAACGCCGGCAAGTCGACGCTCCTCAACGCGCTCACCGATGCCGAGGTCGGCGTCGGGTCGCGCCTGTTCCACACCCTGGATCCGACCACCCGCTCGTTCAGGCACGACGGTCGCACGTACCTCGTGACCGACACCGTCGGCTTCATCCGCAAGCTGCCCCACCAGCTGGTCGAGGCGTTCAAGGCGACGCTCGAGGAGACCGTGGACGCTGATCTGATCCTGCATGTAGCCGATGCATCGGTACCCGAGGAGGAGCAGGACGAGATGACCGCCGCGGTCGACGACGTGCTGGAGGAGATCGGCGCGGGCGCAAAGCCGCGCCTGCTGGTGCTGAACAAGATCGACCAGCTCGATTCCGGCGAGCGCAGAGTCGTTGCGGCCCGCGACCGCGACGCCGTGCTCGTCTCGGCGCTGGCGGGGGAGGGCCTCGACGAGCTGCGACGGCGCATCGAGCAGAAGTTCCGCGCGGGCCTGGAGGCTGTCGAGCTGCTCGTTCCGTACGAACGCGGCGCCGTGCTGTCGGAGCTGCACGAGCTGGCAGGTGACCTCGAGCGCGAGGACACGGCTGCGGGAGTGCTGGTCAAAGCACGTGTACCTGCTGCCGTCGCCGAGCGGCTGCGGCCATACGACCTGAACGGCCACAACCCCGGTTGATCGTCTCCTTCCAGCGCCTCTGCGAGGCGGCGCGCGCGCCGCAGCGCGCAAACGAGCACGACGCCGGGTGGGACCTGCGTGCGGCGGAGGCGGCCACGATCGCACCGGGCGAGCGCGCCAGCGTCGGCACCGGCATCGCAGTCGCGATCCCGGAGGGACATGCGGGCCTGGTCTTGCCCCGCTCCGGCCTCGCCGCGCGGCATGGGATCGCGCTCGTGAACGCTCCCGGCCTGATCGACGCGGGCTACCGCGGGGAGGTGCGGGTGCTGCTGCTCAACACCGACGGGACGGAATCGTTCGAGATCGCGCCCGGCGACCGCATCGCCCAGCTCGTGATCACCGCGCTGCCCGAGGTCGAGTTCGCGGAGGCCGACTCGCTGTCCGAAACGGCCCGTGGTACCGGGGGATTCGGCTCCACCGGCGCGCCCTGATTGCAGGGGTTATGGGCAGCCGGGCCGCTGCCGATAAAGGCACCGTGAGCGTTTCCAGGAAATACGAAGTGATGGTGGACTGGCTGTCGGTCGTCCCGATGGGTGACACGCTTCGCGTGAGAACCGAGCCCGGTGTCGACGATCGGTGGGCAAAGGCCTTCGAGGTCGTGCTGCACGAGCAGCAGCATCGCGCGTCCCAGCGTGAGTGGGGACGGATCGACTTCGAGTACGTGCCGGCCGGCAAGGAAGGGCATTTCGTCCTGTACGTGAGGGCGATCAACCCGGGAGCCCGCTCTTTCGACGTGCGGCGGACCCTGGACGATCTGGTGAGCGTGACGAACACCGTCGCCCAGGTCGGCCCCCACGTGTACGAGCTGGCCCGTGAGCTGCGCGAGCGGCCGCCCGTTGCGCCGGAGCAGTCGACGCCTCCGCCCCCGGCGGAGCTGCGCGCCGACGCGGCCTAGCTGTAGCTCCTAACCACGTTGTTTCATCCGGGCCTCCTTGGAGGCTGGGGGTGTCTAAGCCACCAGTCCCAAGGAGGACACCGGATGAAGCTTCACGCTAACGCCAAGACCTGTCCGAACAGCCGGGCCCTGATCGCCTCTC
>JBBRDT010000145.1:0-3856 GCA_038203635.1 Solirubrobacterales bacterium | reverse complement strand
GCGGCGACGCCGGGCGCAGCAGCGCCGACAGCTGCAGTGCTGCGCCGGCCATCGGTCCGCCGGCGAGGGCACTACTTCGTCTACCTGACGAGCTGGGTCGTGCTTGCGCTGTCGGTCAGCGCCGATCTGCTGGTCAAGATCGCAGCGCCCGCTCTTTCCTCGGCCGAGCACCTGGTCCCGGTCGTCGCCGTCACGTACCTCGCATACGGCATGTTCCGATTGACCTACCAGACCGCCACATTTCCCAGCAAACGGCAATGGTTTATCGCCTGCTCGGTGCTGTCTAGCGTGGCCTTCGCTGCCGCAAGTGCTGTGTTGGTGCCGGTGATGGGCGCGACCGGCGCCATGGTCGCGCTCACGTTCGCATGGACGCTTGCGTTGCTCGCGTTGCTGCTCGTGGCGAAGCTCAAATCCCACCCGGTCGGCACGGACTGGCTGCGCACCATCTCCACCATCGCACTGGCGGGGGCGTGCTACGGCGCGTACCGCGTCGCTCGCGAGGCGGGGCCCGCTCCCGCCCACGCCGCAGCGGCACTCGTGGTAGTCGCGTACCCCCTGCTCCTCGCTGCCCTGCGGTTACTCCCGCGCACGCAGGTATCTGCGGTGGGTCACGTCGTCCGTGCGATGTTCCGCCGACCGTCGCGCACTGAGCTCGTCGTCAGCCTGCGCGGGCTGGACGCGGACGAACACGCCCTCCTCGCGGCGGTTTTCGAGCGAGGGTTCACCCCAGAGCAGATCGCCTTCAGCCGGCGCGTCGGCGGGGACGTCGTCTTCGGCGAACTCGTCCGGACGGTGCGCAGTGTTTCACCAACGGGAGGCAAGTCTTCCGCCGCTGACGCCGACATCGGCCGGTTCCTGCTGTTTCGTGGAGCGCGCCCCGAGAGGGACGCGATGTGGCAACGCCTCGCCACGCAGGGGGTGGACCCCCTCGAGCTCGACTCGCTGGAGGCGACGGTGCGTCGGCTGCGCCGCGCGCCGCGCCGCGCTTGGCGTACCAGCCGGCCGCGCGCGCCTGTTGCCGCCGCTGGCTGACCGGACGGTCAGGACGGCCGCTTTGCCGCTGCCCCGTACCAGCGCTTCCCGAGCACGCCCCGGCCCGTACGTAGCTGGCCGCCGGCGATCGTACCGGTGTTCGGCGAGGTGAAGCCGGCGCGTTGCAGTCGCCTGCGCATCTCGCGCGGGCCGATCAGCCGTACGCGGCCGTGGCTGTGTTCCCAGCCCGCCACGCGCGAGACGGCGTCGGCGATTCGGGGCGATAGCAGATGCACTATCGGGGCGCGTGTAAACGGTTCCCGCGGGGTCCACTTGTTCGCATGGAAGAGCAGGATGTGCCCGTTGGGAGCCAAAATCCGATGTACGGCAGAGAGTGCCTCGTCCATGGCGTCGGGCGAGGTCAGATATATGAACGCGTTGTTCAGGATCGCGACGTCAACACTTCCGTCCTCGATCGTCGCGAGCTTACGCATGTCGTCCACTGCGAACCCGAGGCGATCCGTCAGATTCATGTTCTCAGCGCTTTCGCGGGCCGATTCGATGAAGTCGGCCCGAACATCGACGCCGATGATCCTGCGACTGCCGCTGGACCACGCCAAGTAGGTGGCGAGGGCGCCGAAGCCGCAGCCGACCTCAGCCACGACCGTCCCCGTCAGATCTTTCCGGTCCGAGAGGCCCTGCAGGAGGTCGAGCAGGTGCTCCGCGCGCTGCGGTACGAGCTCCGTGTTGGTCCGGACAGTGCTGCGAACGGCAGGATCGGTGGCGTCACGTCCGCGGTTGCGGAAGTAGGCCTCGACGGCTTCTCCGAACGGGATCGAGGCGGTGGCCCACTCATCAGTGCTCATGCCGAGTCCCCCACCAAGCGGGTTGAGACGACGGTCGTCGCTTCCTCGCCGAGAGTGACGATGCGGGTCCGCCGTTCTCCCGACGGGTACAGCAACTCCAGGGCGAGATCCTGCACGCCGAGGCTCGAGGTGATGCGGAACGCCCCGCGCTCGAGCGACTCGACCTGAAGATGGTCGCGCACGTGGCTGCGTCGCCACCAGTCGGCGGCGCGCGCAGCCGTCCAGTCCAGCCGGCCCTCAGCGGGAAGCTCCGAGATCACGCGGAACAGCGCGTCGAGGTTGATGTCGGGGTGGTTCATCACCTGAAGGAATCCGCCGACGCTGCTGAACGCCTCCGCGGCGGTTGCGATCCTAGCCTCGTCCGCGCTCTCTGGATCTATCGACCGGTCGAGCGACTCGTGGTGGGGGAGGCAGAGCACTCGCAGGGGAGCGACGACGCCGTCGGGGCGGAGCGTCGCGAACCGGTGCAGGCCATAGTGCGAGCGCTCGAGGAACTCCGTGTACAGCAGTCTCTGCTGCTCCGCCCACAGCAGGTTCGGCGCGCCCTGAAAGCGAAAGCAGCTCGGATCTCCGTGAGCGGATGTGCCGAGGATCGGCTGGCCGACCACGCGCTCGATCGCCCGCCGCTCCTTCTCCGCACCGGCCCAGGGACGCTCGGTGTGGTGGGCGACCTCCATGCGCGGGTGCGCGGCGACCAGGCGCAGCGCCTTCCTGTTTAGCGCCGGCCGCACGCGCTGCCGGAGCTGCCCGCGCCGCCAGCGCAGGTGGCGCGAGCGCCAGTACCAGGTCGCCGCTGTGCCTGCCGCATTGTGGCGGGCGAGGGCGTCGGCGACCCGGAAGGGCGGCAGAGGTCGGTCGAAGTCGTGACGGACGTTCATCGCCCAGCGCCCGCCTCGCGGCCACGGCAGCACGCGAGGCCGCACGAGTCCAGCGGAGCGATACATCTCGTCGAGCAGCGCGAGGAGCAGGAACTCGACCCCCAGCGAGCGCGGACTCGACCGGAACTCCTCGCCGCTCCATGGTTCCGCGGTGTGAGCCTGCGTCAGCGCGGCGAACAGGCTCAAGGCAGTCGCGATCAGGTGTCCACGCCGAACGATCGCGGGGGAGCGCGGTCCCGACTGAGCCGGCCTCCACTCTGCCAGCACCTCGGTGCCCGGGTCCACTGCCCACCGCTCGGCCACCCAACCGCGCCTGTTCCACGCGTCCGCCTGCGGCTCGGTGACTGGCACGTCGAGCACCCTCCAGTCCATGCTGGGATCACGCGGCACGTGCCGCGCCGTGGGTGAGCCAAGGCGCCCGGTACGAGATGCGCCGAAGGACGCCGCCGCGCCCGCGAGACCCGGATCGGTGGCCGCGAGGACGCCTTCGGGGTCGGCGGGTTCCGCGGTCCTGATCCCGAGTGCGTCGCGGAGCGGCTGCGGGACCGGGCCCTCGATCAGCACCGGGCGCGGACCCTCGGCGAGCGCCTCCACCAGCTCCGGTCGCCACGCCTCGTCTGCCTGGCGCGCGATCACAATGCCGTCGAACTCCGTCCAGGCCGACCGGTCTCTCAGCACCGACCATGGCCGCGAAGCAACGCCCAGGTAGCCGTGCTTCTCGAGCACGAGGGGCAGCGACGCCGACCAGTCGACGCGACCCTCCCTCCGGAAGGCGCGTCGGAGGTCCTTATGCGAGCTGTGGACGAAGAGGAGACCCGGCATCGGAAGGTCCCGGACCATAGACGTCCAGCAACTTCCGCCGCTCGGCCTCCCACACCGCATCCGAGCTCGCGGCCCTGGCCGAATCACGGAGCTCGTCGAGCACGCGCGGTGTGCAAATGACGTAGTTGATGGCCGCCGCTATGTCGCACGGGTCGCGCGGCTCGCAGGTCAGGCCGAGGCCAGGCCCCGCGATCAGACGCTCGACCTCCGGCAGACGGCTGGCGACGACCGGGAGGCCGGCCGCGACATACTCGAGCAGCTCGTTTGGGACCGTCAGTGAGTCGTTGTAGGTGTCTGCGTGCCGCAGGGATACCGCGA
>JBBRDT010000144.1:0-3898 GCA_038203635.1 Solirubrobacterales bacterium | reverse complement strand
AAATCATAAAAGCCCCGGATCCGCCAGGTACCCGGCTGAACGTCAGACGAAACGGACGCCTGGGATACGGTACCCCGATGAGCGTCGGGCGTGCAAAGACAAACGGCATCTCGGTGGCGTATGAGACTTTCGGCGCGGAGGGCCGCACGCCGCTCGTGCTAGTTATGGGCCTCGGCGCCCAGATGATCGGCTGGCACGACGACTTCTGCGGCGCGCTCGCCGTCGGCCGCTATGTCGTCCGGTTCGACAACCGCGACGTGGGTGAGTCGCAGTGGCTCGAGGGCGACGTGGACCTTGCCGCCTGCGCCGCCGGCGATACCTCATCCGCCGTGTACACGCTCGATGACATGGCCGACGACGTGACCGGCCTGATGGACGTGCTCGGCATCGATTCGGCCCACGTGGTCGGCGCGTCGATGGGCGGGATGGTCGCCCAGACCGTCGCGATCCGTCACCCCGGCCGCGTCCGCAGTCTCACCTCGATGATGTCGACGACCGGCGAGCCGGGCCTCGGGCATCCGACCGAGGCTGCCACGGCCGTGCTGCTCGCTCCCCCGGCCACGAGTCGCGAGGAGGCGATGGAGCGGGCGGTTGCGGGGAGCCGTGTGATCGGATCGCCGGGCATCCCACGCGACGAGGGCGACGTGCGCAGGCGGGCGGGCCGCGCATGGGATCGGGGAGTGAACGCGGGCGGGTTCGCCCGGCAGCTGGCCGCGATCTACGCGTCGGGAGACCGGACCGCAGCGCTGCGCACCCTCGACGTGCCGGCCCTGATCGTGCACGGCGAGGACGACCCCCTTGTGCCGGTTTCGGGTGGCGTCGCGACCGCGGCGGCGATCCCCGGGGCCGACCTCTGGACCGTGGCTGGGATGGGCCACGATCTGCCCCGCGCCCTGTGGCCGGACCTGATCGCCCGCCTCGCGGCGCTTACTGAGGCGGCCGACCTCGCACGCGCTGCTTGATCCCAAGGCCCCTCCCGCGATGTGGGGAGGTGTCGAGCGCGCGTTCTCTGGGGATGTATCCAGGGTGGTCTTGGTGGGGATGTCGACCTTCGGCACGGTGCTCATCATCTGGGCGTCGGTGCTTGCCGTGCTCGTCGTCGCGCTTGCCCTCGGCACGAGCCGCCGGCGCAACCGGACGGGCGACGGGGTCGATCGGCGCGCGCTGCCAGACCGGCGCCGCCCCCTCGACGACCGTCGCGTGGGGCTTCCCGACCTGCGCCCGGATCGGGTCGAGCGGCGCTCTGGCATGCACGACCGCAGGGGCGGTCCGAGCGACAGGAGGCGTTCGCTTGGCGCGATGGGCGCTACGCTCAGGAGAACCGGTTGAAAGCCCTTACGCGTAGAAAGCGCGTCTGTAGGGAACATATTCCGGACTACTTCTAAAGCAGGACGTACCGAGTTCCGCTGGTGCTCGGACGGACCGCGAGGAGGCCGCAGGTCGTGCCGTACCGGCAGTGTCCGGAGTGTGGCATCACGTTCCACAGCGTGGGCGGGTACGCGTCCACGTCCACGTGCTCGGTGTGCGGGACGGAGCTCCCGGCCGAGGCGAAGCGTTTCCCCGGTGGCGCGAGCGGCGTCCGCCGGAAGTTCGCGCGCGAGCCGATCGCGGCCGCCGCCGCGCGGCGGGCCCTGGCCTCGATACGCGAGGCCATCGAGGAGGAGCTGTACGAGACCGCGGCCCTGCTCGTTACGGAGCTGATCGCGAACAGCGTCCTGCACGCCGGCCCGGACGCCGGCGACCACTTGGTCCTCGACGTCGCCGTGATGCCCGACCGGCTGCGGGTCGAGGTGCGTGATCGCGGGGCCGGCTTCGTGCGGACGCCGCGCCCGGTGGCCGACCCGCTCGCTATGCACTGGGGGCTCCACATCGTCGAGACCCTGGCGAGCCGCTGGGACGTCGAGTCGGGCCACGGCAAGGGCGAGACCGTGGTCTGGTTCGAGCTCGATCGCGAGAACCCGAGCTAACAAAGCTCCGCCAGCGCCCGCTCCACCTCGGGAATCTCAGCCACGGTTGCGGTAGCGCCGGCCGCGAGTAGCGCTTCGGCCTGGAAGCGCGTGCCCTCGATCGCGATGCAGCGCACGCCGTCGGTGGTCGCAGCCGCCACGTCGAGCGGCGTGTCGCCGATCAGCACGGTGTCCTCGCGCGGGTGCGCCCGCCCGTCCGCGCCTGCCCGGTCGCGCGCGATCCTCACCAGCTCGGCGCGCAGCTCCGAGTCGGAGCCGAAGCCTCCCTGGCCGTCCGGGAAGTAGCCGCCGAGGCCGCGCAGCTCCAGCTTGCGACGTGCGATCGGTTCCAGGTTGCCGGTCACGAGGGCGAGCGCGTGACCGGCGTCGCGCAACCGCGAGAGCGCGCCTGCCGTCGCGGCGAGCTGCGGGGCTTCGGCGCCGTGGTCGCTCGTGACCTCAAGCCGCACGTACGCCTCGCAGCTGAGCTGCTCCCAGCGCGCGACGGCGTCGGTCGGCGGCGCCCCGATGTCAGCGCGGGCGAGCACCTCGCGCAGGATCTGGCGGTCGGTCTTGCCCCACGGCTCGACCTCGGCGACCGGGTTCGCGCCGGCCTCGAAGCCCAGCCCGAAGACCTTTGTGACTGCCTCCGTGAGCGCCGCTTGATGGGTTAGCGGACGGCCGCGCACCAGCGTGCCGTCGATGTCGAACAGCAGCAGCACTCAATCAGTTGCAGACGGCGCAGCGCCCGTGCGTGCACGAGCAATCGAGCGGCTCGGCGCTCCCTCGGGCAGGTCCCCAGCGGCGCAGCCACTCGACGGCACCCGGAACGCGGCGGTCGGTCGCCTGATCGGGCCAGCACCAAGCGCGCAGCATCTCCGCGAGCCGATCCGTTTCGGGCGCAGTGCGTCCTGCGATGGTGGCGACGTGTGCGCCGACGGAGTTCTCGGGGGGCGGGGCGGCCATGGACCTGGTACCCCATCGACGGCGATCGCAATCGACTTGAGAGCGCCGGGCGCCGCCCGCCGAGGCGACGCCCGCGCATGGAAGCAACTGGCTACGCGTGCTGCGGGACCTTCCCGATCGCCTCCTGGTACATCTCCATCTGGCGAGCGATGCCGGCATTCGTGAAGCCGTCGACCATGCTGAGGTCCTTGACGATCATGCTCGCGTCGACCAGCGTGCGCTGGAACTCCTCGTCCTCCCGCACCGCGGCGAGCTGTTCGGCCGAGCCGTGCAGCTGCATGTAGCCGTCGATGCCGCTCGCCGGCGTCAGCAGCACCACGTCGAAGCTCTCGATCCGCCCCCCTTGCTGCATGCGCCCGTACAGCCCGAGCGTCTCGTTGAACACCTCGAGGCCACGCGCTTCCCGACCGGCTACGTTCGCGCCCCAGCTGATGAACAGAACTCGATCAGCCATCCGTACTCCCCTTGCTCACGGCCCAGCAGCGCCCGCGCCCCGGGCCTGTCCCGCCGACTCTCCCAGCCAGCGCCCGCGTATGCAAGGTTTCCGCAATGAGTGATTTCACAAGGGCGCAGCGCCGGTGGCTGCGCGGGGGCATCGCCGTGCTGGCGGTCACGCCGGCGT
The DNA here is from genome assembly GCA_038203635.1 of Solirubrobacterales bacterium. Taxonomy (GTDB): domain Bacteria; phylum Actinomycetota; class Thermoleophilia; order Solirubrobacterales; family JBBDJG01; genus DASRIA01. The sequence continues at coordinate 364 of JBBRDT010000144.1, read as the reverse complement.
CGGTCGGAATCTGGGCGCTCGTCTCGCCGCGCGGGTTCTACGACGACTTCCCGGGCGCCGGGCACTCGTGGGTGTCGGCGGTCGGCGCCTACGACGAGCACCTCGTCCGCGACGTGGGCGCGCTCTACCTCGGCATGCTCGTGCTGCTCGCGTTCGCGTGGGCGTGGCTCGACCGGCGGCTGGTGCAGGCGGCGCTCGTGTCATACGCGGTGGCCGCGCTCCCGCACCTGATCTACCACTGCACGGCGCTCGAGAACTTCTCGACCGGCGACGCGATCGTGGAGATCGCCGGACTCGCGCTGAACGTCGTGCTGCCGGTCGTGCTGCTGTGGGTTACGGCTGGATCCTCGTCAGGGTCCCAGTC
>JBBRDT010000143.1:0-3929 GCA_038203635.1 Solirubrobacterales bacterium | reverse complement strand
TCAAGAGGGTGTCGAGGTCGGCGGTCACGCGGCCACCTCCGTGGTCGACGTTGGCGTAAGCAACGCCGACCTTCGACACCCTTGCTATGTCCCCTCGGCCCGAACCGCGCGCAGCGGAACGGAATCAATCATCTAGGCCCTGGCCGGATTCCCGATAGCCGTACTGGTCTCGGGCGCCGGCACGAACCTGCAGGCGATCCTGGACGAAGTCCACGGACGGGACGGCATCGAGGTCGACGTGGTCGTCAGCAACCGGGCCGACGCCCAGGGGCTCGAGCGGGCACGCGCCGTAGGTGTCGACACCGCGGTCTTCGAGGCGGCCGACCAGACCGCCCGCGTGGAGCGCGATCGGCGGATGGCCGAGTACCTAAAGGACCGCGGGATCCAGCTCGTGGTGCTGGCCGGCTACATGCAGCTGCTCGACTCCTCATTTCTCCGGGAGTTCCCGCACGCCGTGATCAACGTCCATCCGGCGCTGCTGCCAGCCTTTCCGGGCCCCCAACCCATCCAGGACCAGATCGCCTACGGGGTCAAAGTCAGCGGCGTGACGGTCCATTTCGTGGACGACGGAGTCGACACCGGACCGATCATTTTGCAGGAGGCAGTAACGCTTCCGTACACTCGGGACGATAAGGAGATATTGGCTCTCCTCCACCGCACCGAGCACCGGCTCCTGCCCCGTGCCATCCGCCTGATTGCCAAGGGTGCTGTCAGCGTGGACCCAGAAAACCCCCGTTTGGTGAGAGTGGAGGAAGGTGCCCAGGATGACGATGGCTGATCACCAGACAAGCGGCGCGGTCCAGACGCAGGCGATTCCCGGCGACCTGCGGGTCGAACGGGTGCTGCTGACGGTCTTCGACAAGCGCGGTGTTGTCGACTTCGCGCGCGGCCTCACAGACCTGGGCATCGAGATCATCTCGACCGGCGGTACCGCCGCGGAGCTGGCCGAGCACGGCATCGAGACCCGGTCCATCGAGGACTACACGGGCTTTCCCGAGATCCTCGACGGGCGGGTCAAGACCCTGCATCCCTCGATCTTCGCCGGGCTCCTCGCCGTGCGCTCGCGCGAGGAGCACCGGGTGACGCTCGCCGAGCACGGCATCGCCCCGATCGACCTGGTTGTCGTGAACCTCTATCCGTTCGAGCGCACGGCCGCGCGCCGCGGCGTCCCGTACGAAGAGGTGATCGACCACATCGACATCGGCGGCCCGACGCTGATCCGCGCGGCCGCCAAGAACCACGCGCACGTAGGCGTGATCGTGCGCCCCGAGAGCTACGACGCCGTCATCGAGGAGATGTCGGCGACGGGCGGAGTGCTGTCCGCGCAGACGCGCGAGTCGCTCGCCACCGAGGCGTTCGGCACCACCGCGCGCTACGACGCCGGAATCTCACGGTGGTTCGCCGAGCGCGAGGACGACTTCCCCAACCAGTACGTGGCCGCCTTCGAGAAGGTGCTCGACCTCTCCTACGGCGAGAACCCGCACCAGCGCGCCGCCTACTACGAGCAGGTCGGCATGCGCACGCACCTGCTGGCACGCACAGTGAAGGTCCACGGCAAGGAGCTCTCGTTCAACAACCTGCTCGACCTCGACTCGGGTCGCCGGCTGGTGAACGAATTCGAGGTCCCGACCGCCGCGATCATCAAGCACAACAACCCGTGCGGCTCCGCGATCGGCGAGACGGTGATCGACGCGTACGAGCGCGCGCTCGCGTCAGACCCGCAGAGCGCCTACGGCGGCGTGGTGGTCCTGAACCGTGAGATCGACGTCCCGCTCGCGGAAAAGCTGGCCGAGAACTTCGTCGAGCTGCTGTTCGCCCCCGGCTACACCCACGAGGCGCTCGAGATCCTGCGCGCGAAGCCCGGCATGCGCATCATCGAGGACTCCGAGCGGCGCAAGGGCATGCCCGGCGAGCGTGATCTGCGCAAGGTGATGGGCGGCGTGATGCTGCAGGACCGCGACTCGGACTTCCAGGAGCGCGGCGACATGGAGGTCGTGACGAAGCGCAAGCCCACCGAGGACGAATGGGGTGAGCTGCTGTTCGCGTGGAAGGTCGTGCGGCACGTGCGCTCGAACGCGATCGTGATCGCCAACGAGCTCGGTACGGTCGGCATCGGCGCGGGTCAGATGAGCCGTGTGGACGCGGTGCGCTTCGCCGTCGAGAAGGCACAGGAGACTCAGCCCGCCAAGCTCGCCGGCTCCTCGCTCGCCTCCGACGCGTTCTTCCCGTTCGCCGACGGGCCGAAGACGGCGATCGACGCTGGCGTCAAGGCGATCATCCAGCCGGGCGGATCGAAGCGCGATCAGGAAGTGATCGCCGCGTGCGACGCCGCCGGCGTCGCGATGGTCTTCACCGGCCGCCGCCACTTCCGCCACTAGAACCCTCCGTCGCGCCTCCGCGACCGAGGTGCGACACATTTCTGTCGTACAGCAGCAGATAACGCTTTCACCTCTGCTGAAACGGCTCCGCTAACGTCCTGACCCGCGGGCCCGTAGCTCAGTGGTAGAGCTCCGGACTTTTAATCCGGGAGTCCTTGGTTCGAACCCAAGCGGGCCCACTAGGGTCAATTCCCATGGGGCCTGGCTTTTCCCTCTTTCCGGCGGGCCCTCGCCCAGCAATGCGAAGCGGCGGGGCAACTCATGGGGCAACGAATGCTCAAAGCTCTGGATCGCCAGGACCAATAGTTGGTCCGGGTCTGGTGGCCCATCCGGTCTTCAAAACCGGCAGATCGTGGCAGCCCCACGGTTGGATGGTTCGATTCCATCGCCGCTCCGTGGCCAGGAATCGCGGTATACAGGTCACCCGAGGTTCAGGCGTCCGCGCCAGGAGGGTTCGCCGTAGCCCAGGCAACAATTTCTCCTGACTCTTTGACTACCGTGCCGTCATCGAGCACGAGCACCGGGACGAAGCTCTCGCCGGTCAGCCGCTTGACCTTCCTCCGACCGCGCGTGACATCTGGCAAACCGGCGAAGCCGTACACCCTTACGACCTCGGGGGAGTGCCCGGCCGCCTTCAATGCGTCGTAGGCCCTCTTACAGGGATGCGCGCCGGGACGCCACGAAGCGGACTTTCGCGGCCACGGGACGGCGAACGTTCCCCAGCACACGTAAAGCTTCACACTTGCTGGGCGCCTTGCTCCGACAGCCCCGCGGCTTCGAGGGCCTCGACGGGGTCCGCATACATTTCCATCCGCGCCAGCTTGCCATCGCGGATGGAAAAGACCTGGCCGAAGGACATCTCCACGTGCAGGCCGGTTGTCTTCGACCGGCCGCGCTGGCGCACGATCGCCACGACCTTGTCGCCTGCGTCGTGGAGCGCCTCCACCTCGACCTCCCAATCATCCCAAGCCTCAAGCCAGTCGCGGAGGAAAACGCGGGCGCCCTCCACGCCATCGTAGGTTTGCTGCTCCGGCCAGCCGCGGAACTTGGACATGTCCCAGACGAAGTCCGGAGCGTGGGTCTCCGAGAGGTAGTCTCCGGTTGCGGCAAGGTACTCGTAGCGCCGCCGCACGATCTCCACGTTCTCCTGCGACATCGTCCGCGCAGTATCGCTGTATCACCGGGCGGCGATCAAGGACCTACGCGCATCAGTGGCGCAGGTGCTCCCAAAGGTGTTCCCACGACGCCTGCTGCGACGGAGTTCCGGTTTGTTCAAGCGGGATGGAGTATCGGCCCCCTCTTCTTCAAAACCGGCAGGCCGTGGCAACCCCACGGCTGGATGGTTCGATTCCATCGCCGCTCCGTGGCGCGGAGGCGGGATACTACGCGAGCGATGTCGCAGGAGAACGTGGAGGTAGTTCGTCGGTTTATCGAAGCGCTTCCGAGGGCGCAGGCCAGCGGCAACTGGCAACCGGTCCTCGCTGAGGTGGACCCCGACGTTGAGATAGACGATCTGGACATCAGTCTTGACACCGAGCGCTACCGAGGACG
>JBBRDT010000142.1:0-3997 GCA_038203635.1 Solirubrobacterales bacterium | reverse complement strand
CCACGGGGGCGCGAGAACCGAGCTGGACAAGGACGCAGGGTGAAGCCCATGCTGGTTGCATGGGCGAGCCCGAGGACGCAGATCCAGCGAAGGTTCGCAGCGTCATCCGTGGGTGCGGGGAGTTTGGAATCAACCATCTAGCGGCCCTCGGGCGCGTTCTTCGAGCCAGAGCCGTTGCGATACGGCGTTGCCTCCGCGATCTCCTCGAGGCGCTGGAGCCGGCGCAACCGCGCCGGCAGGTCCTCCTGGCGGAACAGCCGCCAGGAGGACCTCCCGGAGGAGGGGGGTCGCCCCGGGACGTGGAGCGCGCGGACCGCGGAGGGCGGGGAGGCGTGGCCATGACCAGAATGTTGGCGGCCCGTGAGTCACGCCGCCACGGCCCGCGGTCCATGATCCGGGGCTGGCGCTTGTACACACGGTCCGAGACTGACGTAAATGTCCGGTAACGACTTTCGCCCCGCACCCGCCATTTAGGGGTATGGTTTGGGATCCCTCGGCATCCGGAAATGATGCGGGGGCTGGGTTCGGATTTGTCGCAGGCCGGGGTCCCTTGCTGACCAGCATCTTTTGGTCCTGTTTTCTTGGTGTGCCATAGGAGCTGCGGCAGCGAAGAGGTGATTACGTGTTTCGTTTCACGCCGCATGGACAGCGGCAAGGGTCTTACCCTCACGGAGGCTTGGCAACAACGAACGGGGGTGCCAACACCCCGCCGCCTGACGGCCGCAATGGCGGGCCGCGCCAAGCGGACACACGTCCTCTGCGGACGCAGCTGCTGGTGGAGGCCACCCGACGCGGCCTGCTGACGGACGCGCAGGGCAGCCCGCTGGCGGTACAGCCGCTGGTCTCGGTGGTCGTCCCACTGCGCAACGAAGAGGCCACGCTCGTCTCTCTGTACGAGGCGGTGGCAACGGTGATGGATCGCCATCAGCTCTCCTATGAGCTGATCTTCGTCGACGACGGCAGCCGGGACGGATCGGCCGCTGTGTTGGGCGCCCTGGTGTCCGAACACAGCGAGGTGCACACATTGCGGCTGCGGCGCAACTTCGGGAAGGCAGCGGCGCTGGGGACAGGATTCCGAGCGACGCGCGGCGCATGGGTCGTGACGCTCGACGCGGACTTGCAGGACGACCCCGAAGAGATCCCCGCTCTCTTGGCGAAGCTGTGCGAGGGTCATGACGTCGTCAGCGGGTGGAAGCGCGTGCGGCGCGACCCGTTGGGGCGGCGCCTCGCATCGCGGACGTTCAACCTGATCACGCGGACCGTGTCGGGGCTGCACCTGCACGACTTCAACTGCGGGTTGAAGAGCTACAGCAGAGAGTGCGCGCTGGAGCTGGCCGATTCCTGCTATGGCGAGCAGCACCGCTACCTGCCGGTGATCGCGCACTGGAAGGGCTTCAGCGTGACCGAGCTGCCGGTCAACCACCGGCAGCGCGCGGTCGGCCAATCGCGCTACGGCCTCGAGCGGTATGTGCGAGGCCTGCTCGACCTGCTGACCACGGTCTTCCTCTCGCGCTACGCACGCCGGCCCATGCACGTCTTCGGCAGCATGGGACTCGTGCTCCTGGTACCGGGCGCCGCGGCGGTGCTGTGGCTCGTGTTCGCGAAGGTCGCCCTGGGCGAGTCGATCGGAGGCCGCCCGCTCCTGATCCTGGGAGCGGTCATGTTTCTCGCCGGCTTGCAGTTCCTGCTGACGGGACTCGTGGCGGAGATGGTCTCGCGCCTGCCGAGCTTGATCTCCCGGTTCGCCGGCGCAGCACCGGCGTTCCCGACCGCGGCGATCTACGTGGTCGATCCGGTGGAGCCGGACCTCGGCGCGCCTGCGGCGCCGGAGGCAGGCAGGCCCGTGGTCGGGGCTGCCGTCGCCGACGCACCTGGCGATGCGGCCGTCGGCAACCTGCAGTGACCACGCATGCAGTAGACGCCCAGCGCGCGCGCAAGCCGGTGCGAACGCTCTTCGGCTGGCTCGTTTACCGGCGGATCTCGATGCCGCTCTCGCTGCGCGTTGCGCGCACACGCGTGCGGCCTTCGCACATCACCGCTGCCGGGCTGGCACTCGGGCTGGGAGGCGCGTTCCTGCTCAGCACAGGCCGCTACGAGCTTGCGCTGGCCGGAGCGCTGCTCGTCAATGTCGCGAAGGTGATGGACGCCATGGATGGCGAGGTGGCGCGCGCCAAGCATCTCGATTCGGCCGCGGGGTACGTGGCCGACGGCCTCTGCGACCGGTTGCGGGACACGGCGGTGATCGCCGGCCTGGGAATCGGAGCTTCCCGTAGCGGCGTGGACGGCGCGCTTGCCTGGACGCTCGCTGCCGTGATCGGGTATCTCCTGTTCTTCTACGTGAGCGCAGCCACGCCCTCGCACTGGCGGGAGATCCGCGTCCCGTCCGACGTCGACGAGAAACACGCCTTCCGCCTCACGCCCGGGGTGCGACTCGGCGCAGGTGACACGCTCACGATGGCCGTGCTGATCGCGGCTGCGATCGATCGGCCGCAATGGCTCGTGGCGGCGATCGCAATCCTGGCTCCCTTCGCGATCGCCGCGAAGGTACGCCGCCTCTTCGCCGCGCGACCATGGGAGCGCGAGGACGCCAGGGGCGGCCCGGGATGACCACCAGCACGCCACTCGGGGGGAACGGCAGCGCGAACGGCGACCCCGGGAGCCGGCCGGCTCCCGCTCGCCCACGCCCGCGCCTCGCGTTCGTGGGCGTCGACCCGGACGCCCGCGGAGGCATCGCCCAATTCGGCGCCAATCTCGTGCGCGGCGTCGAGGACAGTGCTGACACGCTGATCGTCAGCTACCGGCAGCTGTACCCGCGGTTCACGCGCCCGGGACGCCAGGGCCCCGATCCGACATCCCAGCCGTCCGGCCTCGACGGGATGCCCATCCTCGTGCCGTGGGACCTGCGCACCTGGCGCGCGGCGGCCGGGACCCTCGAGGGCTTCGAACCTGATCTGGTGGTTCTGCAGTGGTGGAGCCCGCTGTTCGCACCGTGCGTGCGCTTCCTGGCGCGGCGCATGCACCGCGCGGGCGCGCGGGTGGCGATCGTCTGCCACAACGATCGCGCGCACGAGGGATTCCCGTTCGGGCAGTCGCTCACGCGTGCGGCACTTGCAGAGGCGGACGTGATCCTGACGCTCTCGGCCGCCGTCGCTGGGCGCGTGCAGCAGCTCGTACCGCATGCCGACGTGCGCACCCTGCACCACCCGCCGAACATGCCGGCTGCCGGAGTCGGTGAGGCGGCGGGGCTGCGCGAGCGGCTTGACTGGATCGACGGGCCGGTGGTGCTCTTCTTCGGCAACGTGCGCAAGTACAAGGGGCTCGGCGACCTGATCGCCGCGATGGCGCTCGTGCGTCGCGAGGTGAAGGCAACTCTGGTGGTGGCCGGGACCTTTTTCGAGCCCGTCGGGGATTTCCGCGCGCAGGCGCAGCGGCTTGGCCTGCGACTCGACGACGAGGTGGTCCTGTTGCCCGGATACGTACCGCGCGACCAGGCACCGGCCCTGTTCGGGCGCGCCGACCTCGTTGCGCTGCCCTACCGCGCGGCGTCGCAGAGTGGGGTGATCGCGCAGGCCGCGCTTGCCGGTAAGCCGGTCGTCGTGACGGACGTGGGGGGCCTGCCGGAGGCCATCGGCGGTCGCGGCGTGGTCGTCCCGCCCGAGGATCCCAAAGCGCTGGCCGCGGGTATCGTGCGGGCGCTCCAGCACCCGCCGCCTCCGCCGACGCTTCCCGAGGGAGGCTGGGATGACTGGCGGGACGTGCTGCTGACGCAGGTCCCGGGGCGGACGGATGCCACGCCTCCTCCCGTTCCTCCCGTCGACGGGAGCGGCGTCACCTCGACCGGACACACGGGCAACGGGGGAGCGGCGGCCACCGCGGTGGCAGAAGCGCAGGCGCAGGCCGCCTCACCGACCGCGCTGACCGATGCAATGCGGACGGACCATCCGCACCGCGAGCTGGCGGCGCTGCTGGGGCAGGCGATGTGGGAGGTCGTGCGGTT
>JBBRDT010000141.1:0-4090 GCA_038203635.1 Solirubrobacterales bacterium | reverse complement strand
TCATCCGCACACTCGCCGAGTCGAGCCGGTACTTCCGGCCGGCGCCGACCAGCTCTGAACCTGTCGACAGACGCCACCGAATTGGCCCCCGGGAGCCGCTCCCATCAGAGGATCGCCTGCTCATGCGGGTTGATCGGCTGATCGGCGAGGGCGAGCATCAACTGGGCTTGCTCGCTTTCCAGGGACGCCCAGGCGAGCACTCCCCGCGGCTGGAACGTGGCACGCACCTCGAGACCGAGTAAGGCGTTACAAGCTGGAACACGTGAACGGCAGCTGGCTCGCCGACCAGATCGCCCGGCTCGAGGTGCGCTACCCCGAAATCCGCCTCGCCTTCGCTGACTCCCGCCGCTTCGCCGAAGAATCGACCTCCGCTTTCTCACGACAGCACTCGCCGACGCGTCCGACCCCAGCCCGAACGGCTGAAACGCCTCCACGCCGCCGACCGGCGCCCGCCATCTCGCCCGAATCGGAGCGAATCGGGACTTTGGATCCCTACACGCCCTTCAGGCCAGCCAACACGATCTCCAGCTTCTGCTTCGCCGTCTCGCGCTCCGGTACTTGCGCTGCTCGCTCAACCTCGTCTCCTCTCCCGTTGAGCGGCCCATCCTGCGAGGCACGTCGGACATGATCGCCGCTACACCCAGGCCCTACGGGCCTCGGCTCCGCGCCGACCACGTCCGAAGAAACCTCAGCCAGGCGAGTGTCTACGCACTACCGGGGTCCAGTGACCGGCCCCCGTTTGTCGGTCCAGCCGCTATGAGAGTCGGGCTGTCGTCCTTGCGGGTTCTCCTCTGAGGCTAGCGGCGTAGGCGGCGGGGGACGTCCAGCCGAGGCTGCTGTGCGGCCGTTTGTGGTTGTAGATGTTCTTCCAGTCATTCATGACCGTTTGCGCCTCGAGCACGGAGTCGAACGCCTCGACCGAGAGCACCTCGTCGCGGACGCGCGATCCGAACGACTCGACGAACGGGTTCTGCCAGGGGGAGCCGGGCTCGATGAAGCTGCGGCCGCTACCGCCGAAGCGGCACCAGTCTCGGAGGGCGTTCGCGGTCATCTCGGGGCCGTTGTCCATCCGTACGAGCTCCGGGGTGATACCGCGCTCGCGGACGATCTGGTCGAGCACCCGCACGGTGTGGTCGGCGTCGATCGAGCGCGCGACGCGGATCGCCAAGGCTTCGCGGGTGTGCTCGTCGACGACGTGGAGCAGTTTCAGCGTGCGGCCGTCGGTCGTGGTGTCGAACTGGAAGTCCAGCGCCCAGACGTGGTTGGGCCGCTCCGCACGGAGTCGCTGCGCCGGCACGGTCGAGTCGCCGAGCCGGAGCCGCTTCCGCTTCCGCTGCGGCACCCGCAGGCCCTCTTCGCGCCACAGCCGCTGGATCTTCTTGCGGTTCACCGTCCAGCCTTCCTCGCGGACCGCGCCCCAGGCGAGCCGGTAACCCCAGCGCGGATGCTCAGCCGAGAGCTTTCGCAGCCGCTCCCGGAGCGCGTCGTCGCGCCCCCCGCCGCTGCGGGCCTGGTGGCGCTGGGTCGAGCGGTGCTGCCCGGTGATCTGGCACGCCCGCCGCTCAGACAGTCGGAGCCGTTCGACCACCATCGCCACGGCTTCGCGTCTGCGCGACGGGCTCACCAGTTTCCTGGCATGAGGATGGTGTGGTGCTCGGTGTCCGGGAGGGTTCGTACGGTTGGTCTTACCGGGTCATGGGGCTCTGTCGGAGAACACGTAACGGGCAGGCCGAGCTTTACAGGGATGAGCTTCGAGCTCGACAGTTTCCTTGGCCGCCCCTACGACCAGCCCGGGTGTGCCTTGAGCACGGATCCGTCAGTGTCGTGTGCCCGTCGCTCCGACGTTTCGTCCGTCTTCGAGTGAGAGGAGTGCCGTCGTGCATGGCCGCTGTATCGGCATGGATGTCCACCGCGACTTCTGCGAGGTCGCTATTTGGGACGCTGGTGAGGTCAGTCGTGGGCCGCGAGTGGAGGCAAGACCGGAGCAGCTGCAGGCCTTCGCGCTGCAGCTGCGGCCGGGCGACCGGGTCGCGATGGAGGCGACCGGCAACGCGCTCGCGATCGCCCGGATCATCGGGCCGTACGTCGCCGCGGTCGAGATCGTCAACACGCGTCGGCTGAAGGCGATCACGGATTCGAAGCAGAAGACCGACCGCCACGACGCCAAGACGCTCGCGCAGCTCCTCGCCGCCGGGATGTTCGCGGGATCATGGCAGCCAGACGAGGCGACGAGGATGCTGCGTCGGCGCGTCGCGCGGCGAGCGCGACTGGTCACGCACCGCACTCGCTCCAAGAACGAGATCCTCGCGGTGTTGCACCGTAACCTGAAGCCGCGGCCGCCGATGAGCGACCCGTTTGGTGTCGCGGGCCGTCGATGGCTTGCTCGGCAGGTGCTGCCCGTCGACGAGCAAGACACCATCGATGCCGCCCTGCGACAGATCGACTTCTTCAACGAGGAGATCGCCACAATCGAACGTGAGCTGGCGCGCTTCGCGACCGCCTCAGCCGAGGCCAAGCAGCTGATGACAGTCCCCGGCGTTGGGCTCGTGACCGCAACCGCGTTCCTCGCGCAGGTCGGCGAGATCACTCGTTTCCCGTCGCCGAACCGGCTCGTCAGCTACCTCGGACTCGACCCGCGCGTGCGTCAGTCCGGCGACAGCGACGCCCACACCGGCCGCATCTCCAAGGAAGGCTCGGCGCTCGTCCGGCACGTTCTCGTCGAAGCCGCCCAGACCGCGATCCGCAGCCCCGGACCGCTGCGCGCGTTCTTCGAACGCCTCCGCGCCCGCCGCGGCCACCCCGTCGCGATCGTCGCTGTCGCCCGGAAACTGGTCGTGCTCTTCTGGCACCTCCTCGTCAGCGGGCAGGACTACGCCTACTCCATGCCGACCCCGACCGCCAAGAAGCTTCGAGCGGTCGAGCTCAAGGCCGGTGCACCATCACGCAGAGGAGGCGGCTCCCAGCACGCGCTCAACCGCGAGGAACGACGCAAGCTCGAACGCCGCTCAGCCGAACACGCGGAGGCCGCATACCGCCGAAACGTCGCCGACTGGCACCGCCAACAGAAGAAGGTCGCCGGCACAGCGGCTTGACTTTCATCCGTCCCCTCGCGATCTCCTTCAACGCCTGGTTCTCGAGCAGCTGATCGGCGACGATCCGCTTCAACCTGGCGTTCTCACGCTCCAGCTCCTTCAGCCGCTTCGCGTCGTCGGCCTTCAAGCCCCCGTACTGGAGCCGCCAGCGGTGCAGCGTCTGCTCCGACACCTCCAGCTGCTTCGCGACTGCGGCGACCTCCTGGCCCTCCCCGAGCAGCCGGTCGGCCTCACGCAGCTTCCTGATGATCTGCTCCGGCGTGTGCCGGCGTCTCGCATGTCCCATCACTCCGATTGTCCTCCTTGCCCACCACTGGGCAGTAAGACTCTCGAACCGACCGGACCGACCTCAGGGGGTCACGCCACCAGGCCAGACCGTGCGGCGCGGTCGCGACACCCATCTATCAACCGGACTGCTCTGAGCCCGACTTCCTCGTCATCGTGTGACAGGTGCACCCCTGCCCCGCTTCCCAGTCATTCCGGTCTCTCTGGTTCGCACGATAGGAGACGAGTGCGAGACCATCGTCGTCGAAGCAACCCGTGCGGAGATCCGGAGCCTGCCTGAGCAGCTTCCGCCGTCGATGTGACAGTGCGACCGAAGCCGAGCTCATGGCCACACGGAGGAAGCACGACCCGCGCACGTGTAGTCGAGCCCGGTCTACCTCCCCGGTTCGGTCAGCGCTGGCGCGGCTCCCTCGCTGTGCGGCCGATGGTCGACACCGCATGTCCCCGGCCACGGATTTGTCCGACGAGTGAGGCACGGGTGCGTCCGCTGCACCTCTGTCTTCTCGCGGTCGCCTTCGTGTTCGCGGTCGTCGTTGCTCTCATCGTCACCGGAACGGGGAAGATGAGACGAGTGGCGCCCGACCCGAAGAGCAGCTTGTCGGGCTCACTCCGTGCTGAAGCGTTGGTTCGGTGCACGATCGCCAAGCGTCGGCAGCGCAAACGGCGGTCAAGACTCGCCTCTGAAGGGCCAGCTAGGGGTTCGGTGTGAGTGC
>JBBRDT010000140.1:0-4135 GCA_038203635.1 Solirubrobacterales bacterium | reverse complement strand
GCTTGGGCGCGCCTGGTGCCGGGTGCTCTGGCGCTGTTGGCAGGACGGCGCTCCCTACGACCCCGCTCGCCACGGCAACCTCACTCGACTGATCGAAGCCAGGGGTTGACACAGGGCGTCTCATGCGCGGCCACCGGGCTTCGTCACTTGCGTGATAGTAAGACCGCGAGCCTGCGCCGGGCCCTCGGCACCGCACGGCGGGCGGCGCTTGCGGCAGCGCGGATCGCACCCGGCGTACCGCGCAGCGCTCGCGCCGATGCGGCGGCGGCGCCGCGCAACGCCCGTCCCCCGCTACGTCCAAGCGCCGCAAGCTCGGCGCGCGAACGCGGCACCCGCAGCGGGCCACGTTGCTCCGACCACACCAGCGCCGCGGGCAGCACGACCATCACGCCGAGCAGCGAAGCCGAGAGACTCACGACCGTCACGGCGCCGAAGTCGCGCAGCATCGGGAAGTCGCTGACGAGCAGCACGGCGAATCCCACGATCGCGGTGACGGCGGAGGCCATGACCGCGGACCCCGTGCGCTCGTAGGTGCGCGACAGCGCGGCGACCGGCTCCAGCCCGCGAGCACGCTCGGACCGGTAGCCCGCCGAGAGGATCACGGCGAACTCCGCAGAGATGGCGATCACCAGCGCGCCGAGCGTGGCCGACAGGGGGTTGAGCGGTATCTGCAGGACAAACACGAGCAGCGACGACCAGCCGGTCGCGAGCGCGACCGGGATCAGCGGCACGGCCGCCGCCTCCAGCCGCCGGTAGGCGACGAGCAGCACGAGGAAGACCGCCGCGAGACCGGCGAGCATGAGCCACCAGCGGCTCGCCTCGAGCTTGCCGTGGGCGTCCGCCGCGAGTACCAGTGTCCCGGCGAGCTGCGCGTCCACGTCGCGCGGCGGGTCGAGCCGGTCGCGCATGTCGTCCACCAGCTCCTTCTGCTTGTCGAGCGGCATCGTGCGAATGCCGAACGCGATGTTGGCCGTGCGGCGGTCCGCGGTGATCACGTTCTGCGAGAAGTAGCGCGGCAGCGCCTCGATCACCTGCTCGACCTGGCGCGCGCTCTGGCGCCCCGACCCGAACAGGTTGGTGAGCGACAGCGCCGGGCATAGGTCCGCCCCCGGGCAGGGTCGCTTCTCGCTGAACCCGTGCCGCCGCAGGATCTCGGATTGGTACGTGGTCATCCACCGCACGACATCCGGATCGAGCAGGCGCTCGGACCGCACCACCACGTTCACCTCCCCCACCGTCCCCGACTCCCGCTGCAGAGTCTTCAGATCCCGAACCTCCCGCTGATCCCCGGGCACCAACCGAGTGACGTCAGAAACGACATCCACCTGAGTCCCCGCGAGCCAGCCGATCACGGCGAGGAGCGCAGCAATCCGCAACACACGCCCAGGTCGCGCAAGAGAAACGCCGAAAGCCCACCTCCCCGCCCTCTTAACCAATGGGGGAACGAGCTTCGCCTCAGCGATCAGCCCGCGCGTTCCCTCCCTCACGAATTTCAAGAACGAGGCGGCCCATCGGGCGGGTGGCACGGCGCGTGCCCTTCCGGTGAGCCTGCCGAACCGGGAGGGTATGCGCCGTGACAGGACCCGCCCGCGCCGCGGCAGGCGGATGCGGACCCGGGAAACCCAAGTAGGTAAGGAGGGAAGACTCCCCGCCAGCACCGCGAATCCCGCGGTCAGCGTCACCAAGAACGCAATCATGATCCCGACCACGAGCAACGCCCCGAACCCCCGCACCATCGGCACCGGCGAAAGCAACAGCACCAAGAAACCGGCCGCTGTAGCCGCCCCAGCCGTGGCGATCACCGGTCCGTCGCGCCGTTCCTCACCGAAGCGCGCTTGGAACTGGATCGCGAGGCTCACCACGACGCCGACGAGCACCGGCAGCACCGCGATCGACGCGATCGTCAGCGAAGCGCCGGCCACCGACATCGCCCCAAAGGTCAGCGCAGCCGCGGCAAGCGCAAGCGCCAGGAGCAGCAACCTGCGGCGCACGCGGAACACGATCCAAAGCGCCAGCGCCATCACGATCACCACGACTCCCAGAAGAATCGCGACGGCGTCCGAGATGCTCGTCGCGACGCCCTCCGCGACCACCGGAGCCCCCGACACGACGTAGCTGCCGAACTGGAGGTCGAACCCCTTGGCCGAGACCGCCTCCCGCACCATCGCGATCGCCTCCCGGCGCTGCGCCTCGCTCAACCCGGGCCGCAGGCGCGCCTGGATCACGGCTGCATTGGGACCGGGGAACAGGTACGCGAACCGCGGCTTCGGAGTCTCGGCGCCCAGGCTCGGCTCGAACACGAGGCGCAGCACGAAGTCGGGATTGTTCAGTGCAGGCGCGCTGCTGAGCCCGTATCGGACAGCCAGCTCGAGCGCCCGCTGAGAGTACTTGGCGCTGACCAGCGCGCGCGCGGCGTCCGCCAGCCGGTCCTGCTCGGACGCCGGCAGCCCGCGCGCCACCGCCACGCTGCGGGCCGCACGCGCAGCGCGATCGGCCTCCGCCTTCTGGCGCGAACGGTCGAAGTTGATCCGATCGAGAACCTGCCCGGCGGCCTCGTTGATGAAGGTGCCCGGCCCGTACACCACCTGGATCGGCCGCTCACGGGCGAACTCGCGGCAGACCCGCGCCGGCGCTTTCGCGTTGCGCGGCTGGTTCCCCGAGATGCAGCCCTCGAGGCTCAGCATTCGGCCGACGTCCTGCGTCAACAGCATGCCGGTCAGCCGGCCGCGCATGAGGATCACGATCGGCTCGTCGCCGAACTTCCGGTGCAGGTCGTCGGTGGCCCGCGCCGACGCACCCTCGCGGTCGACGAAGGTCGACAGGGATGCGCTCGTATCGAGACGCAGCGCCAGCAACGCCCCCAGAATCGAGAGCACCACGACCGCCGCGACCACCAGCCGCGCGCGTCGAACGGAGAACGACGTGAGCCGGCCCAGCAGCCTGCCGACATCGAGATTGGACCAGCGCCTCATCCGCTAGCAGGCAGGGTAAGTCAGATGAGCGCCGGGGGAGGCAGCGAAGCTGCCGAGGGGGCGGAGCCCCCGTGTTGTCTCACTCCATGCCTAGCGGCCCAGCGGAGTCACCCGCCAGGAACTGCCGCACGAACCGGTTCTCCGACTCGAACAGCTCCTCCCGCAAGCCCGCCTCCACGATCTTGCCGCGCCACAGGATCGCCATGAACTCTGGTGTCCGGCGCGCGGAGGCGATGTCGTGGGTGATCACGACGTAGGTGCCGCCGTTCTCCGAGTGCACCTCCTTGATGAGGTCGCACAGGAGCGCCGTGCGCACGGGGTCGAGACCGGAGTCGGGCTCGTCGAAGAGCACGATCTCGGGATCCAGCACCAGCGCACGGGCGAAGCCGGCCCGCTTGCGCATACCGCCGGAGAGCTCGTTCGGCATCTTCTCCTCGGCGCCGCCCAGGCCCACTTCCTTCAGGCGCCGGGAGACGATCTCGCGGATCTCGTCCTCCCCCTTCTCGGTGTGCTGGCGCAGCGGGAAGGCGACGTTGTCATAGAGGTTCATGGAGCCGAACAGCGCACCGTCCTGGAACAGCACGCCAAACTTCTTGCGCATGTCGAACAGCTCGTCGTCGGTCATGTCCGGCACGGAGCGCCCGTTCACCAGGACGTCGCCCTCGTCCGGGTACAGCAGGCCGACCATGTGCTTGATGCACACGGACTTGCCCGTTCCGGAAGGACCGAGGATCATCGTGATCATCCCGTCGGGGATGCCCAGGTTGAGGCCGTCGAGCACGGTGTTGCGCCCGAACCGCTTGACGACGTCGATGAACTCGACGGTGTCCTCGCGGCCGTGGTCGCGGATGGTGCCGTGGAAGGCAAACTTCTCGTCGGGAGCGGCGCCGTCACGCACGCCCTCCCTGATGTTGATCTCGTCTCCGGGCTGTCCGCCCACTCGCCTCTCGGCGCTCTCGTCGGCCACTTGCCTACACCTCTCTGTTCATTCGACGCGGCGACCCAATGCTAGCCGCCGTCACCCTCCGATCGGAGCGCGCGGATTCGCACCCCAGAAGATCTGCGAGCCCATCATCCCGATCAGATGCACGAGCACCATGTTGAGGATCATCGACTTGGCGGTCGCCTGGCCGACCCCCACGGGGCCGCCCGAGGCGGTGTAG
>JBBRDT010000139.1:0-4279 GCA_038203635.1 Solirubrobacterales bacterium | reverse complement strand
TCAGCTTCGCCTCGCCGTCCTTCCAGCTGCGCAGCAGGCGGCCGTCGCCGTCACGCACCTGCCCGAGCAGGAAGTCGGCGGTGCCCCGGGCGGCGTCGAGGTAGTCGTCACGGCCGAGCACGGCGCCGGCCTCGGCGAGCGCCGAGATCATGAGCGCGTTCCAGGAGGTCAGGCGCTTGTCGTCGAGGCCGGGCCACACGCGCTGCGAGCGCACGTCGTAGAGTCGCTGCCGGGCGCGCGCTAGCACCTCGGGGTCGATCTCGTCGCCTTCCACGTACAGGATGCTGCGTCCCTCGAAGTTGGGTCCGCGGTCGACACCCCAGTACGAGAGCAACGCATCGGCGTCCTCGCCGAGCGCCTCACGGATCTCCTCTGCGGTCCACACGTAGAACTTGCCCTCCTCGCCCTCGGAGTCGGCATCGAGCGCGGAGTAGAAGCCGCCTTCGGGCCCGCGCATCTCGCGCAGCGCCCAATCGAGCGTCTCCTCGCACACGCGCCGGAAGAGCTCCTCGCCCGTGAGCTGCCACGCGTGCAGGTAGGCGCGTGCCAGCAGCGCGTTGTCGTAGAGCATCTTTTCGAAGTGCGGGACGAGCCAGTGACCGTCGACCGAGTAGCGTGCGAACCCGCCGCCGACCTGGTCGTAGATGCCTCCCTTTGCCATGCGCTCGAGCGTGGTGCGCACCATCTCCGGTGCACGGGGGGCGTTGCCCCCCTCGGCAGCTCCGCTGCCTCCCCCCGACAACTCGCCGTCCGCGATACGCGCCATCAGGAACTCGAGCGCGCTGGCGGGGGGAAACTTGGGCGCGCCTCCGAAGCCTCCGAAGTTTGGCTCGAACTGCGCGGCGAGGCCGCGCTCCGCCTCGTCCAGCTCGTCCGGGGAAGGTTCCTCGCCCGAGGCGCGCAGGCGTGTCGTCGCACTCAATTCCTCGATGGTGCGGGGCGCCGCCTGCCTGATCTCGTCACGGCGGGTACTCCATGCCTCGGATACGCCTTGGAGGACCTGCCGGAAGCTCGGCATGCCGTGCCGTTGCTCGGGCGGGAAGTACGTACCGCCGTAGAACGGCACTCCCTCCGGATCCACGAACACGTTCAGCGGCCATCCGCCGTGACCGGTCATCGCCTGCACCGCGCCCATGTAGACCGTGTCCACGTCCGGGCGCTCCTCGCGGTCGACCTTCACCGGCACGAAGTTCTCGTTCATGAGCGCGGCCGTCTCGGGATCCTCGAACGACTCGTGCTCCATCACGTGACACCAGTGGCACGCCGAGTAGCCGATCGAGACCAGCAGCGGCTTGTCCTCGGCTTTCGCGCGGGCCAGCGCCTCCTCGCCCCAGGGGTACCAGTCGACCGGATTGTCCTTGTGCTGCAGGAGGTAGGGGCTGGTCTCGCCCCCGAGGCGGTTAGACATCTCGGTCTTGCTAGTTCCCCATGAGGTCGGACGCAAACGCCTCGAACGCATCGAGGTAGCGCTGCACGTGCTCCTCGGTGTGGGCGATCGAGAGCGTCCACTCCTCCTCGACCCCGGGAGTCATGAAGATGCCGTGGTTCATGTGGTAGAGCCACGCGAGCGTGGACAGGTCGTCGTCCACCTTCGTGAGGTAGTCGCGGTACTCGCGCAGCGGCTCCGAGGCGAAGACCACGCAGCCCTTGGCGCCGATGCCTTCGGTGTAGCAGGGGAGCCCGTGGCGGGCGATGATCTCGTCGCAACCGCGGCGCAGCCGGTCGTTCGTGGACTCGAGTTGCTCGTACGCCGCGTCCGTGAGGACCTCGGTGAGCGTCGCATGTGCGGCGGCCATCACCAGGGGGTTGCCGTTGAACGTGCCGTACTGGTGCACGGTGCCGTCCGCGACGACCGCCGCCAGCTCGGCGGTCATCCCGATCGAGCCGCCGGGCAGCCCGCCGCAGCTGGCCTTCGCGAGCGTCACGATGTCGGGCGTGACGCCAAAGCGCTTTGTCGCACCGCCGGGCGAGATCGTCGCGCCGGTCTTCACCTCGTCGAAGATCAGCACCACCCCGTGCTCCGCCGTCAGGCGGCGCACCTCCTCGAGGGACCCGGGAACCGGCGGCACGATGTTGATGTTCATCATCGCGGGCTCCATGATCAGCGCCGCGACCTTGCCCTCGAAGCGTTTCAGCGCGCTCGCCAGCGCCTGCGCATCGTTGAAGGGGACCGAGCGCGTCAGCTCCGTGATCGCGCGCGGATATCCCGCGCCGTAGGGGACGCTGACCGGATCCTCACGGTCGCCGAGCTCCCCCAGCTCCGGGTAGACCGACACCATCACCGCGTCGTGGTGCCCGTGGTAGGAGCCCTCGATCTTGAGGATCATGTCCCGCCCGGTTGCGCCCCGGGCGATGTGAATCGCGTCCATGGTGGATTCGGTGCCCGAGTTCGTGAAGCGCCACTGCGGCAGGCCGAAACGCCGGCACAGCTCCTCTGCCACGTCGATCGACCCCTCTGTCGGAGCGGCGAAGTGGGTACCGAGCTCGACGCGCCGCTGGACGGCCTCCACGACGTGCGGGTTCGCGTGACCGATGCACATCACGCCGAAGCCGTTGTGGAAGTCGATGTACTCGTTGCCGTCCACGTCCCAGACCTGCGCGCCCTTGCCGCGCTCGATGTACACGGGCCACGGGTCGTTCTCCTGGAATGAGGAGGGCACGCCCTTCGGCATCACCTTGCGCGCCCGCTCGAAGTACGCGCCCGAGTTGGGGGTGCGCTCGGCAAAGACCTCGCGCTGCTTGGCGGTCAGCTCCGCAACCCGGCGACGGTCGACCTCCGGGGCGGGCACCGTGCCTGTGCTTTCGATCGTCATAGAACCTCCACTGGAACCCCTGACGGGACGTCAAGCCTAACGGTCGGTTTCCGAACCGCCTTTGTCCAGACGCAACTCGGCCCGCTTGATCTTCCCGCTGGCCGTTTTCGGGAGCTCGTCGACGAATCGCACGATCCGCGGGTACTTGTACGGAGCGGTGGATCGCTTGACGTGCTCCTGTAACTCCTGCACAAGCTGGTCGTCGCCCACCTGTCCCGCGCGCAGGACCACGACGGCTGCGACGACCGCGCCCCGCTCGGCGTCCGGCGCCGCCACGGCCGCGGCCTCCGCGACCGCCGGGTGCTCGATCAGAGCGGACTCGACCTCGAAAGGGCCGATCCGGTAACCCGCGGACAGGATCACGTCGTCGAGGCGGCCCTCGAACCACAGAAAGCCCTCGGGATCGCGTCGCACACGGTCGCCCGTCGCCCACCGGCTGTCGGCGAACGGCCGCTCGCCGAGGTACCCGCGGAAGAACGTCGGCACGGTGTCGGGGTCCAGACACAGCTCACCCTCGTCCGCCGGCTGACCGTCGGGGTCCACGACCTCGAGGCCGAATCCCGGCAGGGGCCTGCCCATCGAGCCGGGCCGCACGGCCTCCCCGGCGGGCATGCCGGTCAGCTGGCCCGTCTCGGTCTGGCCGTAGCCATCGTGGATGTCGAGCTGCATCGCCGCGCGGAAGACCTGCATCACCTCCGGGTTGAGCGGCTCGCCCGCGGACACCAGGCGCCGCAGCGATGCGGGCCGGCCGGCGTCGAGCGAGGCCCGCTTGGCGATCATGCGGTACTCGGTCGGCGACTGGCAGAGCACGGCCACCTCGTGTTCGGCGACGATCGCGAGGCGCTCCTCGGGATCGAAGCGGGCGTCGTGGAGCAGGCACGCGGCACCCGCTGTCCACGGCGCGACGAATGCGTTGCGGGCCGACTTGGACCAGCCGCTCGCGGCCGTGCACCACGAGAGCTCGCCGGCGCGCGGTGCCAGCCAGTGCTGTGCCTGCACCGACTGCCCGCGCAGGTACCCCTGCGTGTGCACGACACCGCGCGGCTCGCCTACCGTGCCGGACGTGAAGATCAGCAGCGCCGGGTCGGCCGCCGCGGTGTCGGCGACATCGATGCCGGCCTGCGCCGAGGGCAGGCCGTCGGCGTCGACGTTCACCAGACGCGGCTTGCGCTCCACATCCTCCACCGCGTGCTCGAGCTCGGCCATGTCGGCCCCCGCGGCGAGCACGAGGGTTGGGGCGGTGCGCTCCACCCGGAGGGCGATGTCCTTGGCCCGCAGCTGCTCCGAGCAAGGCACGACCACGGCTCCCAGGCGCCACGCGCCGAGCATCGCGAAGACCCATTCGGGCCGCGCTCCCATCAGGGTCATCACGACCTGGCCGCGGGGCACGCCGGCCTGCGGGAGCCCGGCCGCCCCCACGGAGGCGGGTCGCGCGGCAACCGCCGACGCAAAGGAGCGCCCGGCGC
>JBBRDT010000138.1:0-4640 GCA_038203635.1 Solirubrobacterales bacterium | reverse complement strand
GGTGAGCTCCAGGCTCAGGCCGCGCTGCGGGCGAAGGTCCTGGTCGAGCCCGCCTCGCTGAGCCTGCCGCGTCAGGAGGCCGATGCGAAGTTCGCGCTCAGGGCCCCGCTCACCGTGCGCAACCCCGGGACCGAGAGCGTGACCGTGAACCTCGCGGCGCGTCTGCCCGCGATGACGGCGACGGTCACGCCCGCGACGCTCACGCTCGCGCCCGGGGCAGAGCAGAAGGTCAGTCTCGACGTGCAGGGCGGCCCGCGCTCCGCCGGGTACGTGAGCGGCCGGGTGACCGCGACCGGCGCGGGCAGCCCGGTATCCGCAGTCGTCGGTCTCCCGATCGGCCCGCCACCGCCCGCGCGGCTCGGGGAAGTGGCGCTCACTGCGGCGAAGGACGGCGTGCAGTTCACGGCAGGGGCGGTGAGTACGCGCAACGGCGTCCGGTCCGTCGAGCCGCTCGGCAATCTGCGCCTTCAGCTCGTCGACTCCGCGGGCAAGGTCGCGCGCGATCTGACCCCGGTTGGCGGCGCCCGCGACCTGCTCCCTGGCGAATACGCCTACACGCTCACGAAAAGTGCCCGCATGGGGCTCCGCAAGGGCAGCTACAGCTTCGTCGCGCGCGGGACCGGCCCGGCGGGCGGCCCTGAGCTCGTGCGGAAGTCGCCATCCTTCACGGTGCGATGACGAAAGTCGTGCTCTATGGGAAGGCCGGCTGCTGCCTCTGCGACGAGGCGCGGGCCATCGTGGCCGACGTTCGCGCCCGTCGCCCGTTTGAGCTCGAGGAGGTCGACGTGTCGGTCGATCCGGTGCTCCACGCCCGCTACGGCGAGCGGATCCCGGTGCTCGAGATCGACGGCGTCGAGGCCTTCGAGCTGGGCGTGAGCGGTGCTGAGCTCGAGCGTCTGCTCGCTACAGTGACCGCGTGAGCATCCAGGACACAATCGAGGGCGCGTATCCAATCACCGAGGGCGGCGGGGAGCGGCTGTCACTTGGCGTCGCGGCGCGCCTGTCGCGCTACCTCCAGGTGCTCACGCAGGCGAAGAAGATGGGCAAGGACACGATCTCCTCCCAGGAGCTCGCCGACTACACCCACGTCAACTCCACCCAGATCCGGCGCGACCTGTCCGGGTTCGGCAAGTTCGGCAAGCGCGGCGTCGGCTACAACGTCGATTCGCTGGTCTCGCAGATCCGCAAGATCCTGCGCACCAGCGGCCAGCACAACATCGCGCTCTTCGGGGCCGGCCACCTCGGCAAGGCGATTGCAGGGTCGGACATCTTCGCCGACCACGGCTTCCGCGTCGTCGCGATCTTCGACACCGACGACTCCAAGGTCGGCGAGCCGGTCGGGGGCCGTAGCCAGCTCAGCGTGCGCTCGTACACGGACCTCCAAAAGGTGGTCTCGGACGAGGACATCGTTGTGGGGGTGCTCGCCGTGCCGAACGAGGCCGCGCAGACCGTCGCCGACGACCTCGTGCGCGCGGGCGTGAAGATTCTCTTCAACTACTCCGAGGCGCTGGTGCAGGTGCCGCCCGACGTGACGGTCCACACCTCGAGCCCGGCCGTGGACCTGCTCTACGCGCTCTACTTCTACCTGACGTAGGACATAGGCTCCGACCATGCTCGACATGGCCCGTGCGAGGGAGGCGTTCGAGGATTCCACCGACTTCACCGCCGGGATCGAGGAGGAGTTCCAGATCCTCGACCCCGACACGCTCGCCCTGTCGCAGCGGTTCGAGGAGTTGTACGACGCGGGCCGCGCCGACGACATCCTGCGCGACCGGGTGGCCGGCGAGCTGATCTCGTCGGAGATCGAGATCCGGTCGGCGAAGGGCGACACGTTTGCCGACGCCCTCGCCAGCCAGCGCGACGCGCGCGCCCGTCTGTTTCAGCTCGCGGCGGATCGCGGCATCAAGCTCGGCAGCACCGGCACGCATCCCTTCAGTCCCTGGCAGGAGCAGCGGATCATCGACACCGAGCACTACCGCCGCCTGCAGCGCGACCTTGGCTACGTCGCGCGGCGCAACAACACGTGGTCGGTGCACGTGCACGTCGGTGTGAACGGGGCCGACCGCGCGATGGCCGTGTGCGACCGGTTGCGGCCAGTGCTGCCCGAGCTGCTCGCGATCTCAGCCAACTCCCCGTTCCTCGACGGCCACGATTCGGGCCTCCACTCCGTGCGCACCCAGATCTTTACGAAGAGCTTCCCCCGCTGCGGGATCCCGGAGGACTGGGGCAGCTGGGACGCGTACGCGAGGTTCGTGGAGCAACTTCACAGGACCGCGTCGGTCGTGGAGGCGACGCAGCTCTGGTGGAGCGTGCGCCCGCACCACTCGTACGGGACCGTGGAGGTGCGCATCTGCGAGGCTCAGACGAGCGCCGCGGAGTCGACCGCCATCGCCGGTCTGGCCGTGGCCGCGGTGGCTCAGGCCGCGCTCGACTACGACGAGGACGTGCCGTTCGACTCGCCTGGGCCGCGGATGGTGGAGGAGAACTTCTGGCGCGCGATCCGGTACGGGCTCGACGGCAACATGATCGACTGGGAGCGCGGCGAGGAGTTCCCGTCCGCGGCGCTCCCGGACCGCTTGCTCGCCTGGACTGCCCCGGCTCGCGGCGCGCTCGGGATCGACGTCTCGCTGCCGGACCGGAACGGGGCCCAGCGCCAGCGCGACGCGGTGGAGCAGGGGATGAGCATCGAGGAGGCGTACGCGGCCGAGGTAGCCGTGACGCAGCACAGCTACGCGAACGAAGGGGCCATCACATGAGTCAGCAGGAACCGGACGAGGCGGAAATCAGGGCCGCGCTGGAAGAGCAGATGCGCCGGATCACGGTGCCGGACGTGCTGATCCAGACAGTCGTGACGCTGATCAACCTGGGTGGCCGCCGTCTCGGGCTCGCCGGTCCGCCGGAGGAGGCGGGGGACAAGGACCTCGAGCAGGCGCGGCTCGCGATAGAGGGCGCTCGTGCGCTCGTGCCGCTGCTGCCGCAGGATGCGGAGCTGGGCCCGGTCCGGGACGCGCTTTCGCAGCTGCAGATGGCGTATGTGCAGCTGGCTCAGGAGAGAGAGGGCAGCGGCCAGCGGGCAGAGGACGAGGCTCCGGCCCAGGTTCCGGCCCAGGCTCCGGCTCAGCCGGCCGCGGACGACCAGGCGGAGCGGGCCAAGGCGCGGTCGAAGATCTGGACGCCGCCCGGCGCTTAGGCGTCGTTCAGGGGAGTCTGCCTAGTAGACTGCCCCGCCGCGGGCTGGGGGGCAACGCTCCCAGCCCCTGTTTGCGCGAGGGCGCCGGCCGGCGCGAAGCCACCCCTGGTCCAGGGGAGCTTCGGGCGGATCGCCGCGACCTGGCACGCCTGATTCATCCGAACCGGAGGCTTTTCCCTTGACCAAGTTCCTCACCGACTACGGGATCATCGTCGCCCTCGTGTGCGCCGGTGCCGCGGTCGTCTACGGCGCGCTCACAGCCCGATGGCTGCTGAGCAAGTCGCCCGGCAACGAGCGCATGCAGGAGATCTCAAAGGCCGTCCAGGAAGGCGCCCAGGCGTACCTGACGCGCCAGTACACGATCATCGCCGGCGTAGCCGTGGTGCTCGCCATCGTGCTTGCGATCGCGCTCGACATCCGCACTGCCGTCGGCTTCCTGATCGGTGGCGCCTTCTCGGCCGCCGCCGGCTTCATCGGCATGAACGTGTCGGTGCGGGCGAACGCCCGCGTGGCGGAGGCGGCGCGCGGCGGCATCAGCCCGGCGCTCGACGTCGCATTCAAGGGCGGCGCAGTGACCGGCCTGCTGGTGGCGGGCCTGGCACTGCTCGGCGTTGCCGGCTACTACGGCGTGCTGCTGCTGGCGGGCGTCGAGGAGAAGGACGCGGTCGACGCCCTTGTCGGCCTCGGATTCGGTGGCTCGCTGATCTCGGTGTTCGCCCGACTCGGCGGCGGCATCTTCACCAAGGCCGCTGACGTGGGCGCCGACCTCGCCGGCAAGGTCGAGGCCGGCATCCCCGAAGACGACCCGCGCAACCCGGCGACGATCGCCGACAACGTGGGCGACAACGTCGGCGACTGCGCCGGCATGGCTGCCGACCTCTTCGAGACGTACGCCGTCACCGCCGTCGCGGTGATGCTGCTCGGCATCCTCACCTTCAACGAGGTGGGCGCCGTTGGCGTATACCCGCTCGTGATCGGCGGCGTGTCCGTAATCGCCTCGATCATCGGCACCTTCGCGGTGCGCACCAAGACCGACAACGTCGAGGGCGCGCTGTACAAGGGCCTGATAGTCTCCGGGCTCCTCGCCGCGGCCGCGTTCTTCCCGATCACCAAGTGGCTGATGGACGATCTGAGCTTCAAGTCCAGCACCTCCGCCGTCGGCGCGATCATCCGCGGCGACAACGGCACGCCCACCGGCTTCGACTTCTGGATCTGCACGCTGATCGGTATCGGCGTCACGGCGCTGCTGTTCGTGATCACCGACTACTACACGTCCACCCGCTTCCGCCCCGTGAAGACCACGGCGCGGGCGTCGCAGACGGGTCACGCCACGAACATCATCCAGGGCCTCGCCCAGGGCTACCAGGCGACTGCGGCTCCGGCGATCGTGATCGCGGCGGGCATCATCGCCGCCGACTCCCTCGCCGGCGTGTACGGCGTGGGCGTCGCC
>JBBRDT010000137.1:0-4839 GCA_038203635.1 Solirubrobacterales bacterium | reverse complement strand
TATGGGAGGTGCCGACCATGTCGGAGGGTATGGCTCTTGTCGGGCTTGATGTGCATCGGGCGCAGTCGGTCGCGGCGGTGCTCGATCCGGTCAGCGGTGAGCTGCGGGTGGAGCGCTTGCGCGGTGAGCCGGCGGCGGTCGTGCCGGTGTTCCTCGAGCGGCTCGGGCGGCCGGTGCGGGCGGTCTCGGCAGGCCCGGACCTCACGATAGAGATAATGCGCGATAACGGATCTTATGGAGCCACGAGGATTTTCTGTCCGTGTAGCCGGTGAGAGCTCAAGGCAACAGCAAGCCACAGGCTGAATGGACCATGGGCAGCCGTTACGAGTGATGCTGAGGGCTGCTTCGGGATCCGTCCGAATAACGGCGGAAGCACCTGGCAGGCGTTCATGTCGCTGTCGATGCGACAGGACGATGCGGATCTGCTGATCGAGCTGCAGCGCATGACGGGTGTCGGCCATCTCACAACGGCACGGGCTGTCGCTAACTGCAAGCCGCAAGCCGCTGGGTTGTCCGGTCTCGCGACGAGTGCTTGCATCTTGCACGACTCCTCGACCGGTTTCAATTGCGGAGCCGCAAGCGCCGCGAAGTCGCTGTCTGGGCGGAAGGCGTACGTCTCATCGCGTCGTCGCCTCGCACGCCTCGCCTGCCCTCCTCGCCCATCAACTCCGGCTACTTAAGCGTTATGTCAACCCACCGGTAGGAATCGAGAATCACGATCCTCTCGATTGCAGCACGGTCGCTCAGTTAGCCGAGGCGAGTCTGGCGAGCAGACGCTGGTCATCGTCGCGCAGCCTGATTACCGCCCTGCAGGAGATGCCGTACCTGGGTGGCTTCTTCACCGGCGAAGGCCATCTGTCCCTTACGGGACTCGGCCGCGTGTACTCATCGGCCGCCCACGGCCGAACCCGTCCTTCAGCCGCCTGGATCATCTCTTGGCAGGCCGCGACCATGGTGTTGCCGAGCAGGTCGTCGGTGCGGATGTGCGACAACCCGCCGCCGTACTTCCCGACCGGCGTACGCACCCCACCGAGGACGAACGCGGCAGCCATGACGTGAAGATACCCTCTCTGCCCATGCTCCAGGCCGCGCTCAACGGCGCCCGCACCACCGCCGAACACCCGGCGATCCCGCGCACGCCAGACGAGCTCGCCAGGGCGGCCGCGGGGGCTGTGCGGGAGGGCGCCGAAGTCCTCCATCTCCACCCGTACGACAACGACGGGCGCCAGACGCTCGACGCTGAGCCGTGTGCAACCGCGATGCGAGCCGTGCGCGCCGCCTGCCCGGGCACGCCGATCTCCCTGAGTACCTCCGACCAGATCGAGCCGGATCCGTCGCGTCGCCTCGAGCTTGTCTCCCGCTGGGCCGAGCTGCCCGAGCTCGTGACGGCCAATCAGGGCGAGGTCGGCATCGCGGAGCTGTGCGAGCATCTGATCGGGCGCGGCGTGGGCATCGAGGCAGGCCTCCTTACCAGGGCGGATGCCGAGGCGTTCGTCGAGCGCTCGTTTCGGTGCGTGCGTGTCCTTGTGGAGCCGCTCGATGCCTCGCCGCAGCGGGCTGTCGAGCATGGCGCTGAGATCGAGGCGGTGCTCGCGCGCGCGGGCGTCTCCCTCCCCCAGGTCCACCACGGCGACGCGATCGCCACGTGGCCCGTGATGGAGCGGGCTGCACAGCGCGGCCACGGCATCCGCATCGGCCTCGAGGACACGGTGGTGATGCCAGACGGCAGGCCCGCGCCAGACAACGCCGCATTGGTCGCCACGGCAGCCCGGATGCTCGCCGGCTGAGGACCCGCTTTTACTGCCCTCATAGCGGCCCCTCGGTGCGCATCGCGCGCTCGGGATGGACGTGTTCGCTGCGCTGGCGGCCGCTTGATCCGTCCGGCCGGGATGCGAACATGTGTTCGTGTCCACTCCCCGCGCTGAAGCCACCATTCTCCACGCCGACCTGGACTCGTTCTACGCGTCAGTCGAGCAGCGCGACGATCCGAAGCTGCGCGGGCGGGCGGTGGTCGTGGGCGGGGGTGTCGTGCTGGCGGCGAGCTACGAGGCGAAGGCGTTCGGGGTCAGGACCGCGATGGGCGGGCGGCAGGCGCGGCGACTGTGCCCGCAGGTGGTGGTCGTTCCGCCGCGCATGTCGGCGTACACCGACGCGAGCAAAGCGGTGTTCGATGTCTTCGAGCAGACGTGTCCGCTGGTGGAGGGGCTGTCGATCGACGAGGCGTTCCTCGACGTGCGCGGCATGGAGCGGATCGCGGGCACTCCGCGGGAGATGGCGGTGCGATTACGCCGCCAGGTGCTCGAGCAGGTCGGGCTGCCGATCACGGTCGGTGTCGCGCGCACGAAGTTCCTGGCGAAGGTGGCGGGTGGCGTGGCGAAGCCGGACGGCCTGCTCGTCGTGCCGCCCGACGGCGAGCTCGACTTTCTGCACCCGCTGCCGGTGGAGCGGCTGTGGGGCGTCGGTGCCGTGACGGCCTCCAAACTGCGCAACTGGGGGATCACGACGGTCGGCGAGGTAGCGCGGCTGGGCGAGGCGACGCTCGTGTCGATGGTGGGGCGCGCATCGGGCCGACAGCTACATGCGCTCGCCCACAATCGCGACCCGCGGCCTGTGAAGCGACGACGGCGGCGCCGATCGATGGGAGCTCAGCGGGCGCTTGGTCGTGGGCGTCGCTCGCAGGACGACCTCGACGCCATCGTCGTGGGACTGGTCGACAAGCTCGCGCGACGAATGCGGGCGGCGCGCCGGGTCTGCCGCACGGTCGTCCTACGGCTGCGGTTCGACGACTTCTCGCGGGCCACCCGGTCACGCACGATGACCGAGGCGACCGCCCGCACTGCCTCGATCCTTCTGACCGCCCGGGCGCTGCTGGCGGTCGCCACGCCGATGATCGCCAGCCGCGGCCTCACGCTGATCGGCGTGGCCCTGACGAACCTGGGCGAGGGCGGCCCCCTGCAGCTCCCGTTGCCCTTCGATCAGGCCCGCGCGACCGTGCTGGATGCGACCGTCGACGACGTGCGCGATCGTTTCGGGGCGTCGGCACTCACCCGGGCCGTGCTGATCGGCCGCGACCCGGGCTGGACCATGCCGATGCTCCCGGACTGATGCGCTCGAGGCGATCAGCCGCCGGCGAGCCTCGCGGTGAGCGTGATCTCCGGAACGGCGGCGAGGGCTCGCGAGACGGGGCACGCCTTCTTGGCCTCCTCGGCGTGGTGCCGGAAGTGGTCCTCGTCGATGCCCGGGATGACTCCGGTCACGTCGAGTTCGATCTGCGCGATCGTGGCTGCGCCATCGACGTTGCGCAGGTGCACCTTCGCGGTCGCGCGCACCGCCTCGATCGTGTGGCCGTGGCCCGCGAGATCGCCGCTCAAGGCCATCGCGAAACAGGCGGCGTGGGCCGCAGCGATCAGCTCCTCGGGATTGGTCCCCTCCCCCTCCTCGAAGCGCGACGCGAACGAGTACGCCCCCTCGAACACGCCGTCACCGACGGTGAGGTTGCCGCTGCCGCTCTGCAGGTCTCCGCGCCACTCGGCGCTGCCGTTTCGGGTTGCCATCTGTGTCCTCCCAGATCGTTTGCTCTCGACTCGATCCTTGCAGGCGGTCGGCGCCGGCGACCCGGATCAGCCGTAGCGGACGCCCGTGAGTTCCTCCGAGACCTCCCACAGGCGCTTGCCGATCGCCGGGTCATGTGCGTCGGGGATCGCCTCGACCTTCTTCGGGAATCCGCGAAACTCCCCACGGCCGTCCGGACCGTAGTAGTCGCCTCCCGCCACCCCCGGCGCGGTTGCTGCATAGAGGGTCGGGAGCGCGCCGCGCTCGGCGGACTGGGCCATCAGCCGGTTGCTCACCGCGAGCAGACCCTTCAGCAGGCCCGTCGGTCCCGAGCTCTGCAGGCTCGTGGCGGAATATCCCGGGTGTGCGAACACGCTGATCACGGGCGAGCCGGCAGCTCGCAGACGTCGGTCCAGCTCGACGGCGAACACGGCGTTCGCGAGCTTCGAGCGCCGGTAGGACGCACGGGGGCTGTAGTTGCGCTCGAGCTGCAGGTCGTCGAAATCGATTCGCCCGCCCCGGTGCTCGTTGCTGCTGAGCGTGACGACGCGCCCCGAGTCGGACCGCCGGAGCGCGTCGAGCAGCAGCCCGGTGAGCGCGAAGTGTCCGAGGTGATTGGTGCCGAGCTGGAGTTCGAAGCCGTCACTCGTGGTCTGGCGCGGGGTCATCATCACGCCGGCGTTGTTCACGAGCAGGTGCACCCGTTCGCCGTCGAACTCGCGCGCGAAGTCGCGCACCGACTCGAGGCTCGCGAGGTCGAGCGCGAGCGCGCGCGGCTCCGGTCCACCCGCCGCAGCGCGGATCTCCTGCGCCGCGGCCTCGCCCTTCCCGGTGCTTCGCGCTGCCACCACCACCTGCGCGCCGTGACGAGCCAACTCGATCGCGGTCACGAGTCCGAGCCCGCTGTTGGCTCCGGTCACGATCGCGGTTCGCCCGGCTTGATCGGGGATATCTTCAGCGGTCCATTTTTCGCTCATGCGGAGAGCTTGCCAGGTCCATCCGCCCAGAAGTCGCCTGGCGCCGGCGGGCCACGGCCGCGCTACCGTGGCGGACGTGGGCGAGCCTGGCGGGGACCACCTGACGGCGCCGGAAGGCGCCATCGCGCGTCGCGATCCAAGCGGCCGGCTGACGCTTGTCGACTGCTTCCGCGCGTTCGTCGGCCATCTATCGCCGTGGGTGATCGGGGCCGCCCTCCTGGCCGCTCTGGTGGCGCGCGTAGTCGCCGGTCACTGGAGCTGGCGCGACCCGGTGATCGCGCTCGCGCTTGTAGCCGCCCAGCCGTTCACG
>JBBRDT010000136.1:0-4895 GCA_038203635.1 Solirubrobacterales bacterium | reverse complement strand
ACGGTGGTCGACTGATGTGGGGAGCCAGTCTGCGGGGTCGCCTCGCCTGCGGCGAGGCTCCTGCCTGCTGGACTTCCCAACTAGGGACAGAACTCTTTCCCTAGACCGGGCGGTTGACCTATGAGCGGACCCGAGTTCGAGGGCGACGCCATCACGCCCGCGGGCCTCGACGCCCTCAAGGCCGAGATCGAACAGCTCCAGACGGAGGGCCGGCGTGCCATGGGCGAGCGCCTGCTCGCCGCGCGGGACCTGGGCGATCTCAAGGAGAACGCCGAGTACCACATCGCCAAGGAGGACCAGGCGCACCTGGAGACGAAGATCAAGCTCCTGCGGGAGCGCCTGCGCACCGCGGTTGTTGTCGAGGCCAACGTGGCCGACGCCACCTTTGCCATCGGGCGCACCGCCGAGGTGCTCGACCACGACAGCGGCAACCTGCACACGTGGACGCTCGTCGGTCGCAGCGAGGCCGATTTCGCCGATGGCAAGATCTCCGCGGAATCCCCGGTCGGGAAGGCGCTACTGGGCCGCTCCCCCGGCGACGTGGTGGAGGTGGAGACACCCCGCGGGCCGCGGAAGTACCGGGTCGAGAAGCTCGTCGCCTGAGCACATAAGTTGACCGTCGCGGAGCGTCTCACCGTCCAGCTGCTCTCGGGCGAGCCCGCCCGCGACCCGGTTGCGGTGGCCGAGCGGCTGCTGGCGGTCCAGGGCCAGGACCCGCGCGGGTTCCGCCTGGCGGTTCGCGCCCGGACGGCCGGTCTCCGCGTCGCCGACGTCGACCGCGCGCTGACCGAGGACCGCGCGCTCGTGGTCACATGGCTGAACCGGGGCACGCTGCATCTCGTGCGCAGCGCCGACTACGCCTGGCTGCAGGCGCTGACCACGCCGCCGCTCTTGACCGGCAGCGCGCGGCGCCTGGCGCAGGAGGGCGTGCCGCCCGCCGACGCCGATCGCGCGGTGCGGGTGATCAAGCGTTCGCTGGCCGCGGAGGGCCCGCTCACCCGCGCACAGCTGCGCGAGCACATCGACGCGGCGGGAGTGCGCACCGATGGTCAGGCGATGGTGCATCTGCTCTTCTTCGCCGCGCTACGCGGAGTGGCCGTACGCGGTCCCATGCTCGGCCGCCAGCACGCGTTCGTCCTGGTACGCGACTGGCTCGGCCGGCAGCAGCCCGTCGACCGCGACACCGCTCTGGCTGAGCTCGCGCGTCGCTACCTCGCCGGCCACGGTCCCGCCGCCGACCGCGACCTCGCGCGGTGGGCAGGCCTGCCGCTGCGCGATGCGCGCGCCGGGTTGCACGCGATCGCCGCGGAGCTCGACCAGCGCGATGACGGCCTCGTCGACCTCGCCGGCCGGCCACGCGCCGCAGCGATCCCGCCACCGCGGCTGCTCGGCTCCTTCGACCCGGTCCTGCTCGGCTGGGTCTCGCGGGAGCAGCTACTGGACGTCGATCAGGCGATCGTCACCGTCAACGGTGTCTTCCGGCCATTCGCCCTGGTTCGCGGCCGCGCCGCCGCGCTGTGGAAGCTCGACGGGGGCAAGGTCGCGATCGAGCCCTTCGCGCGCCTCACGAAGCAGGACGCGGCCGCGCTCGATGCCGACGCGCAGGACGTGGTGCGCTTCCTTGGCGTGGCTTAGCCGGGCACTGATCCCACCGACACGCGACCGTTGCCGTTCGACGCCGGCAGGGAGGCTTCGTCGCCGCCCCGGTACGGGCCGGGCTTCGGTCGTGGCTGTCCGCCGGGGAACGCGAGCCGCAGGATCGTGCGCTGCACCATCCCGAGCTGCTGGAGGAACGGCCCCGTGTTGTAGGGGAGGCCGTAGCGCTCGCAGATGTCCTTCACGCGGGGCGCGATCTCGGCGTAGCGCGTGCTGGGCATGTCGGGGAACAGGTGGTGCTCCACCTGGTAGCCGAGGTTCCCGCTGATCACGTGGAACAGGGGACTGCCCTCGATGTTCGCCGCGCCCAGCAGCTGGCGCACGTACCACGCGCCGCGCGGCTCGTCGGTCACCTCCTCCTCGCTGAACGTGTAGGTCTGATCCGGGAAGTGCCCGCAAAAGATGATGGCGTACGACCATACGTTGCGGACCACGTTTGCGGTGAAGTTCGCCGTCACGGTTGAGCGGAACGCCCGCGCCCCGCTCTGCGCCGCCTGCCCGCGACGCCCGCGAGCGAAGTCGAGCGCCGCCGTCGCAAGACCGCTCATCAGCGGCCACGCGATGTAGTCCTTGACAACCTGGCTCCTGGCCTTGCCGAAGATTCCCTTCAGCTCTCGCTGCACCTGTGCCTTCGACTTCTCGCCCTTGCGGATGGCTTCGAAGTCGAGGTCGTGCATCGCGACGCCCCACTCGAAGAACGCCGCGAGCGCCAGGTTGTACAGCGGTTGGAACAGGTACACGGGATGCCAGCGCTGGTGCGGGTCGATGCGCATGATCTCGTAGCCCAGGTCACGGTCCTTGCCGCGGATGTTCGAGAACGTGTGGTGCACGTAGTTGTGCGAGTGCTTCCACGCTTCCGAGGTCGACGCCGTGTCCCAGTCCCAGGTGGAGGAGTTGATGTACGGGTCGTTCATCCAGTCCCACTGTCCGTGCAGCACGTTGTGGCCGATCTCCATGTTCTCGAGGATCTTGGCGAGCGACAGCGCCGTGGTGCCCGCGAGCCACGCCGGCCGGTGGCGCGAGAACAGCAGTTCCACCCGGCTCAGCACGAGCAGCCGGCGGTGCATCTCGATCATGCTCTCGATGTAGCGGCGGTCGCGTTCGCCGAGGTCTGCGTAGACGTCGTCGTGGATCGTGTCGAACTCGCGGGCCAGCTCCTCGACCTGCTCGGGGCTCAGGTGAGCGAGCGGGCTCTCGATCAGGCTTGTGGACATTCGTGGTCCTCTCTCGAGTGTTTCGTTCGGGTCAAAGCTCGATCTCGATCGCGCCCTCGGGCGCGTTCACACAGGTGCGGATCATCTCGCCCGGCTGCCCGAACACGTCGCCGGTGCGCAGGTCGCGGACCTCGCCGGAGCACAGGCGCCCCACGCAGGTGTGGCAGATGCCCATCCGGCAGCCGAACGGAAGGGTCGCGTCGGCGTTCTCGCCCGCGACCAGGATCGGGGTGCCGCCGTCAGACACCGCCTCGACGCCGCTCTTGCGGAAACGCACCGTGCCACCCCGCCCTTCGCCCGCGTCGCCGCCGATCACGGGCTGGAAGCGCTCCATGTGAAGGCGCGCAATGTCCCCTTCACGCTCCCAGCGCTCGGTGAGGGCGTCGAGCATGGGGCCGGGCCCGGAGAGGAACGCCTCGCGCTCGCGCCAGTCTGGACACAGTGCATCGAGGTCCTGCGGGGACATGCGGCCGTGCTGTCCGGTGAGTTGCAGGTGCAGGCGAAAACCGGGGTTGCGCTGTGCGAGGTCGCTCAGCTGTCGGGCGAAGATCACGCCGTCGGCGCTCCGCGCAGAGTGTGCGTGCACGATGTCCGACACGGCGTCGCGGCGCTCGAGGCTGCGCAGCATGCTCATCACCGGCGTGATGCCGCTGCCTGCGCTGACGAAGAGCAGCTTCTCGGGCACGGGAGCGGGCAGCACGAAGGTGCCCTCGACACCTCCGAGGCGGACGATCTCGCCCGGCTTCGCCCGTGTGACGAAGTACGGCGACACCTTGCCGGCGTCGACGAGTTTCGGCGTGATGCTGATCCACCCGTCCGGCCGGTCCGGGTCGGAGGTGAGCGAATAGGCGCGCCAGTGGTGGACCCCGTCCACCACCACCCCGATGCGCAGGTACTGCCCGGGTTGATGCCCCATCCATTCGTGCCCGGGCCGGATCACCACGGTGACCGTGTCGGCGGTCTCGCGCTCGATCCGCTCGATGCGCCCGCGCAGCTCACGGGTCGACCACAACGGGTTGATCAGCTCGAGATAGTCGTCGGGCAACAGCGGGGTGAACAGGGCTCGCACCGCACGCAGCGCCCGGCGGTGCACCGGGTGGACCTTCGGTGGCGCTCCGCGTTCCGCCATGGCCGGTAGCATACGGAAAATATGAGAACAACTGTCAACCGCTCGTTCTCACCACGTCGCAGGCCTCCGGGATCCGGTTCATGGCCTCCCGGGTGACCCCCCCTGCGCCAGGTGCGCGAGCGCGAGCTGGTCGCGGCCACCCGCGCGCTGTTCGACGAGCACGGGATCCAGGATGCGCCCGTCGAGAAGATCGCCCAGGCCGTCGGCATCGCGCGCGGTCTGATCTACCGCCACTTCTCCTCGAAGGACGAGCTCTACGTGCTGACGGTCACGCACTACCTGGACGAGCTTGCCGGCGAGCTCCACAGCGCGTTGGGCCGTGAGACAGATCCGGCAGCGCGGCTCGAGCGCTGCATCGAGACCTACGCGACCTACTGCCTACGCTACCCGGCCTTCCTCGACTGCACGCTGGCACTGATGCGCGGTCCCGCGCGCGAGCTGCACGAGAGCGTGTCCGAATCCGTGTGGCTGCGACTCGGCCAGGGCATCGCGGGCTGCTCCGAGTACATCGCCGACACCCTGCGGATGGGGACCGAGTCTGGTTCCTTCACGGTCGCGGATCCGGATTACATGGCGAACGTGTTGTGGACACAGATCCTCGGGACCATGCACCTCGCGCGGATCGGTGTCGGCGTGCGCCAGCTGGCCCCAGGCGTGCCCGAGCTGTTCAGGGTCGCGCCGGAAGAGCTCTTGAGCACATGTGTCGCCAGCGCGATGGCGACCGTCGGCGCACAACCGCGATAGTCGTCTCGCCGGCTAGTTGTAGTTCCTGAGCACGTTGGTTCATCCGGGCCCCCTTGGAGGCTGGGAGCTACCACGCACCCCAGTCCCAAGGAGGACACCGGATGGACCTTCACGCTAACGCCGCCCTCAGCCTGAACAAGCGCCGGCAGCTG
>JBBRDT010000135.1:0-4932 GCA_038203635.1 Solirubrobacterales bacterium | reverse complement strand
GGGGCGGCTCCAGTCGCGCGCATCGAAGTCGGACAGTACGAGGAGGTAGCCACCGCGCGTCACGTCTTCGTATGCGCGCAGCTGCTTCGGCGTCACGTCCTCGGGTTTCGCCGAGTAGGGCGGGCGCAGCAGCCGCGGCCGTAAGCCGGCGGCACCGGCCACCGCGTTCTCGGTGAGCCCGAGCTGCAGCCTGCGTTCCCACTTCGGCACGGCCGAGAGATCGGTGTGGCTGAAAGTGTGGTTGCCGATCTCGAAGCCGTGGTCGTGCAGGCTGCGCACGATCTCCGGGTGGCGCACTGTTGCGGAGCCGACGACGAAGAACGTGGCGGGCACATGGAGGCGCCGCAGCACTGCCTGGACCCGCGGGGTCCAGTGCGGGTCAGGGCCATCGTCGAACGTGAGGGCGATGCGCTTGCCAACGGGCCCCTCGCGGCTTTGTAGCCGTCCGTCCACGAGCGAGAGCAGCGGCGACTGGCCGGCAAGGGGCGTCGTGGCCGAGGCGCCCGCGGGGGTGCCGCTGCGTCCCGTGGTGTGCTCCGCGAGGCCCTGGACCGTGAGCAGGACCAGCAGCACGAACAAGCAGAAGCCGAGCAGCGTCCAGTGCGCGGGCGGGCGGCGGATGCGGCGACGGAGTCGAGCCAGCCGCTCGTTCGAGGCGCGGCGGCGGAGCCTCAAGGTCTTGATCCCGTGCTAGCCGGTCGGCGGCTTGCCGGTGCCCTGGCCCTGGCCCGGCGTGGGCGTGGTCTGGCTGTGGTCGCGTCCCGGAGCAGTCGTTGCGTGGGAGCGGGACCCGGGATCATTGGACGATGATCCGGGCGGCGTCGCATTCGCATTCGAATGCGTTGACGGAGAGGGGGACGAAGTGGGCGCAGGGCTCGGAGTGGCGCTTGAAGTGGGCGTGGCAGCGGTTGGGACGGATGGCGAGGACGAGGGGGCGCTCGGACTCGTCGTGCTTACGTTGCCGCCGCCGCCGCTCCCGCCCGACGGTCCGCTGCGACTTGGCGCCGTGCTCGATGCCGGCCCGTGATGTCCGGATGTCCTGTCGGCGACGGGGATTGCCGTGGCGGGCCTCGCGTGTGTGGCCACGGCTGGCTTCGTCGCTCCGGAACGTTCGAGCTTCGCGCTCTTGGGGTGGTCTTCTCCGATTATCTGCGGCAGCCGGAAGCCTGGTATGTGCCCGAATCCGAACGCCCCCAGCATCAGCGCGACCAGCCACAGCCCGACCATCCCGGCGGCCGCGCGACCTGCGAGCCTGAGCGCGCGCGGACGAGCGATGCCGCTCGAGGCGAACACCGGTCTCTCGGGGGTGGGTAGGGAACTGTCGGGGTTCATCGTGACTTGCGTCGACTCACATGCGGAACCTCAATCATGAAAACCCCCGAGTTGGACGGAAGTTGAGAGGATAGGAGGGCATGGCCTTCGTTCCTCCCGCCCGCCACTTGCTGCGCGCGAAGGACCTCGCCGACGCGCGCTACTTCGAGCCGCTCGGGGTCGACGACTTGGCCAGCGCCGCCGGTCTCTCGCGCGCGCACTTCAGCCGGGAGTTCCGGCGCGCGTTCGGGGAGGCGCCGCACTCCTATCTCCTCACGCGCCGGCTCGAGCGTGCCGCAGCGCAGCTGCGCACCACGGACCGCTCGGTGGCGGAGATCTGCTTCGACGTCGGGCTCCAGAGCGTCGGTTCGTTCACCTCGAGCTTTACGCGCACCTACGGGAAGTCGCCGACCGCCTACCGGAGGACGTTCCCGCCCGCTGCGGCCTACGCGCTCATCCCGGCCTGCGTCGCTCGCGTATACGGCCGCCAGCAACGCAGCACGTTTCGAGAAGACAGCCGCGCGCCGCAGGATTAGCGTGCCCCTCGATCGATTCAACCGACTTCAGGAGGCACACGATGACCAGGATCGCCAATACACAGCTGTGGGTCCACGACCAGGACGAGGCGCTCGCCTTCTACACCCAGAAGCTCGGCATGGAGGTGCGCTCCGACGTCACGCTTCCCGAGATGGGGGACTTCCGCTGGCTCACGGTCGGGCCAGCCGGGCAGGACGACTTCGCGATCGTGCTGATGGCGATCCCAGGCGAGCCGGTGATGAGTGCCGAGTCGCGCGAGCAGGTGAAGGCCCTGATGGCGAAGGGGTTCGCCGGCACCGTGTTCCTCGCGACCGACGACTGCCGCGCCTCGTACGAGGAGCTCAAGGGCCGCGGCGTCGAGTTCACCGAGGAGCCCGAGGAGCGCCCCTACGGGATCGACGCGGGATTCCGTGACCCGTCCGGGAACGCGTTCCGGCTGACCGAGGTCAATACGGCCGTCGTCTAGGCGAACCCGAACTGAAGCACCAGCACCGATGCGATCGCCCCGAAGCAGAGAAGGTGGTCCCGGTAGATAGACCGGGCCAGCCGGCTCCGCTCGGCGGTCGCGCCGGTGCCGGTGCCGAGGCGGACAGCGGCCGGCACCGTGCGCAGGCCGGCCAGCCCGATCGCCGCGCCCGCCAGCGCCAGTGACGCCCACGCGACCCATGCCTTGACGTCGTCGTCATGCGCGATCTCGACGAGGATCGCGGCAACGGTCGCGAGCATCACCAGCGCGATCAGCCGGTTCATCGGGCGCGCGGCAGTGGTGACCCTTCGGTAGTAGGCGGAAATCGAAGCAAGCACATCCTCGGGCAGCTCGCCGTCGCCGTGCCCGCGCACCTGGACATCGAACATCAGGTCGAACCACAGCACCGCGAGGAGGAACCCGGCGCCGGCTGTCACGAACGCGCTCACAGGGGCGAGTATGTAACCCCCGTATTGCCGAGTGAGCGTTGCCCTGATCGCGTCGCGAGGCCGCCGGAGCCGTCTGGCGGCTTCGATATCCCCCAGCTGGGGTATATCGGCCATACACTGTGCAAACCGGCCGTTGGGTTCTCACCCTCTCTTCCTCGCGCTCGGGCAGTCCATAAGAGGGCACGAGGAGGCGGCAATCTCCGCCACAGACGATTCCACGGACGGAACGGCAGGAAGCAGCGGGTCTGCGCGATGGGTGTTCGGGGCGATGGCGGCCGTGATGCTGGTTTACGGTGTCGACGTCGCGTTCGGCGCGCTGCCTCACGACGCCTCTGAGCTCTTCCAGAAGTTCGCGTCGTGCTCGATCTTCTTCGGCGCCGCGGGTCTGTGCGTGGCGAAGGGGAGCGCGGCGGGCCCTCAACGCTCACCGTGGCGGCTGCTCGGGCTTGCGATGGCGCTGTGGGGCGCCGGGCAGGCGTACTTCGCCGCCGTCCTGTGGGACGTCAAGGACGTGCCGGTTCCGTCCGTCGCCGACGCCTTCTGGCTCGCCTTCTACGTCCCCGCGTACGCGGCGCTCTACAAGCTCGTGCGCCTGCGGTCCGGACCGCCGAGACGCGGTGTCTGGCTCGACGCGCTGGTCGGTGGCCTCGGCGTGGGGGGCGCGGGAGCGGCGCTGGTGCTCCAACTCGTGCTGAACGCCACCCACAGCGCCATGACCACCACGGCGATCAACGTCGCCTATCCGGTCGGCGACCTCGGGCTGCTCGCGCTGATGGCCGGTGTGGTCACGGTCAGCGGCTGGAAGGTTTCTGGCGCGTGGCGCTGGATAGCGGTCGCGATCGCGCTGTACACCGTGGCGGACAGCTTCTACATGATTCAGGTGGCCGATGGCACCTACGCGTCGGGCGGCTTCATCGACCTCGCCTGGCCGACGGCGGCGCTTCTGGTGGGGGTCGCCACGATCCGGCCGGAGGCGCGCGTGCAGCCCGGCGCCCGGCGGGGGACGATCGTCCTGCCAGGGATGTTCGGCTTCGTGGCGCTGGCGCTGCTCGTCGTGGACCACTTCGCGCGTCTCAACACGCTCGCCCTGATCCTCACCGCGGCATCGATCTTCGTGATGCTCGTGCGCCTCTACCTCACCGTGAAGGACAACCAGCGCATGCTTGCCGAGAGCCGGCAGGAGGCCACGACCGACGCCCTCACCGGGCTGGGCAACCGCCGTCGCCTGACCGCCGACCTGTCCGCGCATCTCGACGGCCTCGATCCGGACAGGCCGTTGATGCTCACTCTCTTCGACCTCGACGGCTTCAAGCAGTACAACGACACCTTCGGGCACCCCTCCGGCGACCAGCTGCTCGAGCGGCTCGGCAAGCGGCTGAGCGACCTGCTTGGTGGACACGGGACCGCGTACCGCATGGGCGGGGACGAGTTCTGCGCCCTCTGGAACCTGTCCGACGCCGGAACCGCCTCTGTGACGGTGATCGAAGCGGAGGCGGCTCTCTCCGAGCAGGGTGAGGCGTTCTCGATCGGCTGCTCTTACGGCTCGGTGCTGCTGCCGAACGAGACGACGAATCCGATCGAAGCGCTGCGCATGGCCGACCGGCGCATGTACGTCCGCAAGGGCGCCGGGCGGGTGTCGGCCGGACGCCAGAGCTCCGACGTGTTGCTGCGCGCGCTGGCGGAGTGCGACGCGGAGCTGGGCATGCAACTCGACGGCGTGGCGGAGATGGCCCCCGCGATCGCGATGGGACTCGGTGTGCCCAGCGAGCTGACGGAGGCGGCGCGGCAGACGGCGCTCCTCCACGACGTCGGCAAGGTCGCGATCCCCGACGCGATCCTCCGCAAGGCGGGCCCGCTCAACGAATCCGAGTGGGGCTTCATGAAGCGGCACACGGTGATCGGGGAGCGGATCATCTCGGCGGCGCCGGCGCTCGCGGCCGTCGCGAGGGTGGTGCGCTCGACGCACGAGCGCGTCGACGGCAGCGGTTACCCGGACGGGCTGGTGGGAGAGGACATCCCGCTGATCGCGCGGGTCGTGGCCGTGTGCGACGCCTACGACGCGATGGTCACCAAGCGCCCCTACCAGGAGGCGTGCGACAGCGCTTGGGCAATCGTGGAGTTGCGCCGCTGCGCGGGAACCCAGTTCGACCCGGAGGTCGTGGAGGCCTT
>JBBRDT010000134.1:0-4941 GCA_038203635.1 Solirubrobacterales bacterium | reverse complement strand
GAGCCCAGGTTCGAGATGTCGTAGCCCTCGACCCGGACCGGGAGCGCGTCCATTCCCAGCGCCTCGCGCAGGTCGTTGAGCGCATCCACCCGCTGCTGGCGGCTGCGCTCGCTGCGCAGCTTGTCCTGCTCCAGCGCAAGGCGCGCGTTTCGCTGCGCCAGCTCGTAGATGCGCCGCTTCTCACCGCGCTGCGCATGGCGCAGCTCCACCGGCCCCTGCCGGCGGTCCTCGAGCAGCACCCGCAGCGCATCCGCCCCGGCCAGGGAGGGCGGTCCGACGATCTCCGGCGGGATGGAGAGCGAGGTCGAGTAGTACTGGATCGCGAACTCCTCGGCGACCTCGTCCTCGCTGCGGCCGGCGCGGTTCTCCAGGTAGAAGCTCTGGCGGTCGGCCAGCACGCCGTCGCGAACCTGGAAGACCTGCGCGTTTGCCTCGGTGCCCTCGACCGCGACCGCCAGCACGTCCAGCGTGCCGACTGTGCCGCTCGCGATCCGCTGCCGCTGGAACAGCGAGCGCACCGCGCGCAGCCGGTTCCGGAATACGGCCGCCTGCTCGAACTCCTGGGCCTCGGCGGCGCCGGTCATCTGCCGCTCGAGCTCGCGCTCGATCTGGCGGTAGCGTCCGGACAGGAAGCTGATGATCGCCTCGATGTTGGCGCGGTACTCCTCCTGCGTCACGTAGTCGACACAGGGCGCCTGGCAGCGCTTGATGTAGTAGTCGAGGCAGGGGCTCCCGGACGACCGGCCGGGCTCGGGCCCGTCGCAGGTGCGGTACGGGAAGAGCTGCCCCAGCAGGTCGAGTGTCTCCCGCACGCGCTTGGCGCTGGAGAACGGGCCGAAGTACGCGCGCTCGGTGCGGTGGCGCTCGCGCGTGAAGTACACGCGCGGGAACGGCTCCTCCAGCGAGATGCCGACGTACGGGTACGACTTGTCGTCCCGCAGCCGGATGTTGAAGGGCGGCCGGTGCTGCTTGATGAAGCGCTGCTCCGCAAGCAGGGCCTCGGCCTCGTTCGCGGTGACGACGAAGTCGAACGAGTCGACCTTGGAAAGGAACTCCAGCGAGCCCCGGGCGGTCTTGCCGCTGAAGTGCGACCCGACCCGCTTGCGGATCGAGTTCGCCTTCCCCACGTA
This sequence comes from Solirubrobacterales bacterium, assembly GCA_038203635.1. Classification (GTDB taxonomy): domain Bacteria; phylum Actinomycetota; class Thermoleophilia; order Solirubrobacterales; family JBBDJG01; genus DASRIA01. The sequence goes on along the minus strand of JBBRDT010000134.1, from coordinate 3,811 downwards.
GAGCACGCGGCCCTCCGCATCCCGGAACAGGTAGACGCCGGGGGCGTCGGGCAGCGCGCGGCGCTGATCCCGCAGCTTGTCGAACGCTTCGTCGGCCACCAGGCAAGCTTAGGACGGCGTTCCCCTCCCTATCCTGGGACGGGTGCTACGAACCCTCCGCCACCGGGAGTTTCGCCTGCTCTGGACGGGACAGAGCATCTCGATGGTCGGCGACGGGATCTTCTTCGTGGCGCTCCCGTGGCAGGTCTACGAGCTTTCCAACGCGCCCACCGCGCTCGCAGTCGTGGGGGTCGCCTGGACCCTTCCGATGGTGCTTGCGCTGCTGGCCGCCGGCGTCGCGAGCGACCGTCTCGATCGCCGTTCGGTCCTGATCGCCGGCGACGTCCTGCGCATGGTGGCGCTCGGCGCGATGGCCGCGCTCTCCCTGGCCGGGGTGATCGAGCTGTGGCACCTGCTGGCGCTGTCGGTGGTCTACGGCGTCGGCGAGGCGCTCTTCCAGCCGTCCTTCACGGCCCTCATCCCGCAGGTCGTGCCGCAGGAGGACCTGTTGCGCGCGAACGCGCTGAAGGAGCTGGTCGAACCGCTCGGCATCCGCTTCGCCGGTCCTGCGCTGGGCGGCGTGACGATCGAGCTCCTCGACGTGGGCGCGGCCTTCGCGCTCGACGCGGCGACCTTCGGCGCATCGCTCGTGGCGCTCCTGTTCATCTCGCCGAAGCCTGCCGCGGTGCGGGACGACCGGCCTTCCGCGCGCCAGGACCTTGCCGAGGCGTGGGCCTACGTGCGCGCGCACGCGTGGTTGTGGGTGACGCTCGCCTCCGCCGCGCTCGCGCTGCTTGCCAGCTACGGCCCCCTCGAGGTGTTGCTGCCCTACGTCATCAAGAACGACCTCGAGCAGGACGCCGCCACGTTCGGGTTCGTGCTGGGCGCCGGCGGCGTCGGAGCGGCCGTCGCGGCGGTCGTCATCGGGCGCCGCGAGATGCCGCGGCGCGCCGTCACGCTGATGTACGTCGTGTGGACGCTGGCGACCCTCATGACCGGTGCCTTCGCGCTCGCGTCCAGCGCGGCCCAGATGTACGCGATCGCATTCGTCACCTTCGGCGCGAACGCGATCGGCATGGTCATCTGGAACACCCTGATGCACACGCTGGTGCCTCGCGAGCTGCTGGGGCGGGTGTCGTCACTCGACTGGTTCGTGTCGATCGGCCTGATCCCGGTCTCGTTCGCGGTCACCGGCCCGATCGCCGAGCTGGTGGGCGCGCAGGCAACGCTGATCGGCGCCGGAGTCCTGGGGGCGATCGGGATGATCGTGCTGTTCCTCGCGGTGCCGGCCGTGCGTGATCCGGAGCGGTTCGGGCCCGCGGCGAAGCCGGCTGCGGCTGGTTAGGCCGCGGTCTCGAGCATGGCGCGGTCGCGCAGCCTGGCGAGCGCGCGGCGCAGCAGGCGCGAGACGTGCATCTGGGAGATGCCGAGCTCATCGGCGATCTCGGACTGCGTCATGTCCCTCTTGAAGCGCAGATGGAGGATGCGGCGCTCGCGGTCGTCCAGGACGATCAGCGCATCGTCGACGGCGGCGGCATTCTCGACCAGCTCGAAGCGTTTGTCGTCCTCCCCGAGCACGTCGTACAGGGCTCCCCCCTGATCGTCGTTCGTCCGGTCGAGCTGCTCCTCGAGCGATGAGGCCTGGTAGGCAGCCGCCGCGTCCATCGCCTCCAGCACCTGCTCGTCCGAGAGGCCGAGGTCCGCTGCGAGCTCGGCGACCAATGGTGAGCGTCCGAGCATGGATGCCAGCCTGCTCGACTCGCGCTCCATGCGCAGAACGCGCTCCTGGAGCTCGCGGGATACGCGCATCGACCACGTGTGGTCGCGGAAGTGGCGGCGCAGCTCCCCGAGGATCGTGGGAACGGCGAAGGTCGAGATCGCATTGCCCCGCACGGGGTCGAACCGGTCGATCGCCTTGACCAGCCCCAGGCTCGCGACCTGCAGGAGGTCGTCGGCAGGCTCGCTGCTGCGCCGGTAGCGCATCGCGAGCTGCCTGGCGAGCGGCATCAGGCGCGTGATCAGCGCGTCGCGGGCGGCGAGGTCGCCGTGCTCGCGGTAGCGGTGCACCAGGCGCCGGTCCTCAGTTGCGCGACGCGCCCGCTCGGGAGCAGGGTCGTATGGTTGCGACGCGGGGGTCACACGTAGGGTTCGCCGCCCGCAGGGCCTGTGGATCACCGGACCGTGTCACGCCCCTGACCATCCGTAACCTGCACCTCCCGAACACGTCCTTTGCGCGTGGGGGAACCGTATTCCTCGATTTCCAGCACTTTTACTTGACACGCGCCCCCTCCACATGGGAGGTTGGTATCGGGCAGAACTACCAGGGACGGTACGGTCATACGACGCAGGGAAGCAGGGGGGATCATTGTCAGCGTGCTCATCTTCTTGATGAGTGCGGCAGTCGCGCAGGCGGACCCGAGCTTCGTCCTCGCCGAGTCGCAGGCAAGGGCCGGCGATGCCGTGCACTTCTCGATCACCGGCGGAGAGGATCAGGTGACCTACGAACTCCAGGTCGCCGACCGCGACGTCCTGAACGGCGGGGCGGATGGCGACAACGGCGCCATCTCCGGTCAGTTCACGATGCCTGACCTGGGTGGCACCGCCAAGAGCGTCACCGTCGAGGCCGAGATCCGCGACGACGGCGACGACAAGACGACCGTGAAGCGCAAGCTGCAGTACCTCGGCCCTGCGGCCAAGGTCGACCCGACTCCGGTCCCGCCCGCGCCCGTCGCCGCGCCGGCGGCCCCGCAGCAGGCGGTTTCCGGCCCGGCACCGGCTCAAGGACCGGCCGCGGCAGCGGCGCCGAGCGCACCGGCCCCCGCAGCCGAGCGGCGGGCGAAGCGCAAGCGCCGGCAGGCACGCAGGCGTCGCGCCGCCGCGCGACGACGCGACATTTCCAGCCGGAGCCAGCGCGAGAACCAAAGCGAAGGCAAGAGCAAGAGCAAGAACGAGCAGCCGAGCTCGAGCGCCAAGCGCGATGCCAAGGCGAAGGCGACCGCGAAAGCGAAGGCGAAGCGGCACAAACGCCCCGCCGCGCGGACCGCTCCGCTGTTCGACGGCGTGCCGGAGCCTGAGTCGGGGGGCTCTTCAGCCGACGACCTGAGCGAGTCCGAGCAAGCTCGTGCGAAGCTGCCGGCCGGAGTGCTCACGACCGCGGTCGCCAACCGCGGGGGTGACGACCAGCACGCCACCGCGATCCTCCTTCCGGGACTACTCGGGCTTGCGGCCTTCGTGCTCGCGGGCGCCACGCTGGTGCGCAAGCGGCGTACTCGCTAGCCACGCACCGGAATCTGCTGCACCGACCAGCCGTTGCCGTCCGGGTCGCTGAAGAAGACGAACGAGCCCCAGTCGAACACCTGCACCTCGCTGACCTCCACCCCACGCTCCACGAGGTCCGCGCGCGCCTCCTCGATGTCATCGACGACGAGCTGTATGCCCTGGACGCTACCGGGCTCCATCTCCGTCAGCCCGAGACCGAGTGCGATCGAAGCGGGCGACCCCGGAGGCGTGAGCTGCACGAACCGGATGTCGTCGCTGACCCTGATGTCGACATCCTCGTCGAAGCCGGCCATCTCTATGTAGAAGGCCTTCGCGCGATCCACGTCGGACACGGGGATCTGTACGAGTTCGAGCCGCCAGTCCACGGTGGCGGAGTCTAGCCGGGCTTCGCTGCAGCCCTCACTCGATCAACCGCACGTCCATCGAGGGCCCTCCCGGCAGCACCTCTCCGCCCGCTCCCATCAGCGCGAGCACCCGCACTACATATGCGCGC
>JBBRDT010000133.1:0-4986 GCA_038203635.1 Solirubrobacterales bacterium | reverse complement strand
AGGGCCCGACGTGGAACTTCTCCATCCCGACCACGCGCTCGCCGTCGCCGTTGACGATGACGACCTGGGCCTTGACCGCCGAGCAGACGGCCGAGAGGTCCTCGGCGGCGTCGGCCTGGCACAGCGAGCCGCCGATCGTGCCGCGGTTGCGCACCACCGGGTCGGCGATCACCTGCTCGGCGTCGCGGAACAGGGGGTAGTGCCGGGCGAGCAGCTCGGACTTGAGCAGGTCGACGTGACGGGTGAGCGCGCCGATCCTGATCTCACCGTCCCGCTCGCGGATGTAGGCGAGCTCCGTGAGATCGTTGATGTCGATCAGGTGCTCGGGCTGCGCCAGCCGCAGCTTCATCATCGGCAGCAGGCTGTGGCCGCCGGCGATGATGCGCGCCTCGGGGCCGAGCCGCTTCAACGACGCGATCGCGCCCTCCACGCTGGTCGCACGCTCGTACTCGAATGGGGCGGGTGTCTGCATCAGCGGGCCGGGAGTCGCTTGCGAGGCGCCCCGATGTCCTCGCGCTGCTCGTACTGGACGGGGGCGTCGGTGCCGATCACGGGAGAGCGCGGCAGCGCCTCGGGCCGGTCCTGGCGGATCTCCGGGTAGAGCCTGCGCGCGGCGAGGCTGCCTCCCTCCACGTTTCTGAGCACGGCGCCGGCCGGGTTGCCGGCCGCGATCGGCGCCTCGCGCCCGAGCCGCGCGAGCGTGAGCGTGCCCTTCGTGTAGACCTCGCCGATGCGCGGCGCCTTCGTGGTCGCGCTCTCCGGGAAATCCCTGAAGCCCGCGGCGGCGGCGCCCGGGTAGAGGCCCTCGACGAGGCCGACGGCGTCCTCCATGCCGGCCTTCTTCACCAGCAGCCCCTCGAGCAGTTCGACACCCGCGTCGAGGTCGGCGTTGATCGTGTTCACCACCTCGTTCACCGGGGCGCTCTTCTCGATGATCTCGCTGACGCCGGTGATCACGTCGTCGAGGCCGGCCGTGATCTCGCGCAGGGCGAGGATCGTCGACACCAGGTAGTAGACGAGCGCCAGGATGATCAGGACGACGGCGACGATCGTTATGACGGCTTCGGTGGGCATCAGGGCTTGGCGTCGTCGAGTATTACGTCGAGCGAGCCTCCATAGTTCGCAACTCCCGCGACCGTCTGCTTGACCTGGTCCTGCGTCGTGAGTAGCAGCGCGGCGGCATCAAGGTCCTTCGAGCCCGCGGCCGCGACGTCCGCGATGCCGCGCACGCTCGGCACGATGCTCCGGGCGGTCGTCAGCACGCCGTTCAGCAGGTACAGAACCACCGGCAGGATCACCACGATCAGCACGATGTTCCCGATCCACCAGAGCGTCATTTCGGCCTCCGCTCGGCGACGATCGCGGCCTTCCGCCCGATTCCCGGCAGCGCTCCGAGGATGATGTCGAACTGCGCATTGATCGCCTTGACCGCGCCCTCCAGCGGGCGCAGGTGCTCCGACTCCACGCCCTGGAGCGCTGAGTTGAGCGCCGCCAGTCCCTCCGAGATACGCACGAGACCGCGGCGGACCTCGATCAGCGCGAGAGCGAGCACGGCGACGACGATCACGGCCAGCACGACGCTGAGCACGGTGAGGGTGTCGGTGCTCATGTCTCGCCGAACCCGTCGGTGAGCGCGTTCATGTAGCCATCCTGAACCACTGCCTCGTCGACGATCATCGCCAGCACCGGCGCGGTCGCCTCGAGCTGTGGGATGTTCGCCGTGTTGGCCGCGACCTTCGGCGCGACTTCGAGCAGGCCGTCGACCGACTTCTCGATGCTCCTGACGGACCTGATCAGCAGCGCGAGCAGCGCGGCGACGACGAGTGCCGCGACGAGTCCGATCACCAGGGCGATCCCCCAGAAGGTGTGGTCGGACACGGCGAGCACGATGGTCACTTCCCTACTGCCACCTTTCGCAGCGCTCGCGCGGAGTGCAGGATGCGCACGCCGGAGTCGTTGATCTGCGCGATGCCGCCGAGCTCGTCTGTCTGCTTGCGGACAACGTCGACGGCGCCTACGGCCAGCTCGGCCTGCTCGGCGATCCGCATTGCGAGCATGACGATCATGATCACGATCACCGCAGCGACTGCGATCACCACGATGCCAAGCACGAGTCCAATTGGCCAGCCGCTCGAAGCTGCTGTCAGCGAGAGCATTGGCGCGAAGATACATCTCCCGCCCGCGTCGTGTCCAGCGCCCGGCGCCTATCATCGGATGACCATGAAACGCAGCGAGCAGGTGCGACGCGCCGACGAGCTGGCAGCGGCGCGCGAACCGTTTGTCACCGCGGTCGTCGTACGCGCGCAGAAGCCTTCGAGCGTTACCGCCGGCGACAGCGCGGTGATCCTCTCGGACGGGACGATCGAGGGGTTTGTCGGCGGCGCGTGCGCCGAGACGTCGGTGCGGCTGCACGCCTTGCGCGTGCTCGAGACGGGCGAGCCGCTGGTGCTGCGGATCGTGCCGGGCGACGAGGGCGGGCCTTCGGAAGAGGGCGCTGTGACGGTGCAGAACCCGTGCCTCTCGGGCGGCGCGCTCGAGATCTTCCTGGAGCCGCGCCTGCCGGCGCCACGCGTGGGCGTGGTGGGCGAGACGCCAATCGCACTCGCGCTTGTCGGGTTGGGCGAGAGACTCGGGTATGAGGTGGCCGTGGGGGAGACCGACGACGACGTGGCGGTGGTGGTGGCCTCGCACGGTCGCGACGAGGAGGATGCGCTCGAGCGCGCGCTACGTCTCGGAGTTCCCTACGTCGGCTTGGTGGCCAGCCGCAAGCGCGGCGCGGCGGTCGTGGACAAACTGCGCACGCGGGGCACGCTTGAGGAAGCGGACGTGGCGCGGGTTCGCACTCCCGCGGGCCTCGACATCGGTGCCCGCACGCCCGAGGAGATCGCGCTGTCGATCATGGCTGAGATCGTGTCCGTTCGGAGCAGGCACGTGCCAGATCCGGCAACGGCTGTCGATCCGGTCTGCGGGATGGAGGTCCTGGCCGCGGAGCCTTCTCTGCACTCCGAGCGCGGCGGCCGCACCGTGTGGTTCTGCGGCGAGGGCTGCAAGCGCGTGTACGAGGCTGATGTCCCTTCCCAGTAGGTCTTTTCGTTGCCGGGCCGTCATTGCGGCCGGCCGGTGACAATGCCGGCGAAGAGCCCGGCAACGAATCAGCTCGTAACCGGGCTGGTGCTCGCGGCGGGCGGCTCGCGCCGGCTCGGTCGGCCCAAGCAGACGCTCCCGTACGGGGAATCGACGCTGCTCGGCCATGTGCTCGACTGCGCGCGGGCGTGCGGCTTCGACCAGTTGATCGTGGTGCTCGGAGGCAGCGCCGGAGAGGTGCGCACGCGGGTTGACCTGACCGGCACCACCGTCGTGATGAACGAGTCTTACGGCGAGGGCTGCTCGTCGTCGATTGCCGCGGCGCTGCCGGCGGTTGACCCCGCCTGCGACGTCCTCGTCCTGATGCTGGGCGACCAGCCTGGCGTTGGGCCGACGGCCGTGCGCACGCTGCTCGCCCGGCTCGGCGCCGCGCCGATGGCGGTGGCGCGCTACGCGGACGGCCGCGGCCACCCGTTCGCGTTCCGGCGCGCGATGTTCGAGGAGCTGGCCGGGCTGCACGGCGACAAGGCGGTGTGGAAGCTGCTCGAGGCGCGCGGTGGCGACGTGGCAGAGGTGCAGGTGCCGGGGCGCGTGCCTGCGGACGTGGACACGTGGGAGGACTACGAGGCGCTCGTGGGGGCCAGCAGTGGAGTTTGAGAACGAATTCACGGTTCCCGCGCGGATCGACTCGGTGTACGAGGCGCTGCTCGATCTCGAGCGCGTGGCGCCGGCGATGCCCGGCGCTCAGGTGCTCGAGAAGACCGGCGACGACTCGTACAAGGTCGCGATCAAGGTGAAGCTTGGGCCCGTTTCGATGACCTACCGCGGCGAGGTGACGATCGTCGAGCGCGACCCGGATTCGCATTCGGCGGTCCTCGACGTGAAGGCGAAGGAGGCGCGCGGCCAGGGCACCGCGACCGCGAAGGTGCGGCTGTCTCTGGAGGAGCAGGGCGAAGCGACGCTGGGCAAGATGGTTGCGGAGGTGCAGCTGTCCGGGAAGGCAGCCGCGATGGGCCGCGGTGTGATCGAGGATGTGTCGAAGCGGCTCGTCCAGACGTTTGCGAAGAACCTCGAGTCCATGCTGGCCGAGCAACGCCCCGAGACCGCGGGGGCGGAGCCCGAGGAAGCGGCTTCGCCGCCGAAGGCCGCTCCAGCTCCGGCCGCGGCCCCGGCCCCGGACGACGACGGCCTTGCGGTGCTGCCGATCGCGGCGGGCGTAGCGGCCGACCGTCTGCGCGACCCGAAGGTGCTCGGAGCCGTGCTGGGCGGGGCGGTCCTGCTGGGGTATCTAATCGGCCGCCGCTCGTGACCGGCAGGGAGGTCCAGCTCGCCGCCCGGCCGCACGGCGAGCCGAAGGACAGCGACTTCCGGCTCGCCGAGGTTGAGGTGGGTGACCCCCGCGACGGCGAAGTGCTGATCCGCAACACCTGGATGTCGGTCGACCCGTACATGCGCGGCCGGATGAACGACGCCAAGTCCTATGTGCCGCCGTTCCAGATCGACGCCCCGCTCGACGGCGGCGCGGTGGGGGAGGTGGTCGCGTCGGAGGACGCGTCAATGAAGCCCGGTGACACTGTGCTGCACGGCCTCGGCTGGCGCGAGTACGCGATCGCACCCGCGAGCGCGGTCCGCAAGGTCGACACACGCGCTGCGCCGGCGCAGGCGTACCTCGGCGTGCTCGGGATGCCGGGACTGACCGCGTACGCAGGGCTGATCGAGGTCGCCGGCCTGCGCCAGGACGACGTGGTGTTCGTATCGGGGGCGGCGGGTGCGGTCGGCGGGATCGCGGGCCAGATCGCCAAGCAGCGCGGCCATACGGTGATCGGCAGCGCCGGGTCGCCGGAGAAGGTCGAGTACGTGACCGGCGAGCTCGGCTTCGACGCCGCGTTCAACTACCACGAC
>JBBRDT010000132.1:0-5174 GCA_038203635.1 Solirubrobacterales bacterium | reverse complement strand
GCTGAAGCGCTGGTACACCGATCGCGTGGCTGATAAGAAAGACAGCCCCGGCAAGCCGACGTCGGTGCAACTCCTGCGCGATGCGGCCAAGCTCATCGACGGCAAGCCCGAGCTGGCCAAGCACCTCGAGGTCGTGCGGGTGCATGATGAAGGCCCAGATTGGATCATACGTGACTTTGACTACAGCTCTAAAGAAATCGTGAACTCTAATCTGTCGAACAAGCGAGCCGCTGACGCTGCGATCAAGGCGAGCCTGTCCCTGCTGCGGGCCATGCGAAACCAGCAGCCTCAGAACAAAGCCCTGGGCAAGTTGCTCAGCCGGCTGTCGACCATACCGCCGTCCGAAAACGTCCACTGGTCCGAGGACCACGGCAAACTCCTGATCATCGACCTCATGTGAACGTATGACGCTCATCACCTTCAAGGAGTTCGCCCAGACTCATCCCCTCGGCAAAGGGGGGGATTGGGGCCGGTATACCCACTACTTCACGCCGCTCGCGGGCACCATTCCTGTGGAGGGCTGGACCCGCTACCGTGTCAAGCACTTCAACAGCGAGTTCCCGGTGGAGTTCTGCTCCAGCGAGTGCGATCTGCTCGCGGCCATGCAGTTCTGGCTCGAGCGCACACCAGCGCTGGCGGAGCGTTTGGTCATCGAGCAGCCGCTGCTGATCGGCACCGACTTCTACGTGAGCCCGAATCACTCGCATCCCACCACGCTCCGTGCATTCGATAATGTCACCAACGAGACGTATCCGCCGGAGTCACCCCCGGAGCTGGCGGTCCTGCGCACGGCCTTCCGCGAGGTCCAGGCCAAGATCATCGAACCGCGGGACCGCTTCCTGTCGACGATCCTGGAGCGCGAGCTATTTCCTCCCGACAACAGCAACACCTGGTTCGGCTATGAGTACTTCTCGGTGATGGACATCGCGACCACGTACGCCGAGCTCGACGCCTGGCTCGATCACCCCGCGTGGTGGGCCTACCCTCACGAGCCGGCCCCGCCGACCTGACCCGCCGCGCGGGACACGCAGCCCCTCGCCCTTCCTGGACCACGGTAGCCGGTAGAGCCCCAACGTCGCTGCACGGCGCGGTGGATCACCGGATGCCCACGGCGACGCCGCCGCGCCCGGCGTGTGCCCGGCGTGCGCTCGAACGCCGCCGCGCCCGGCGTGCGCTCGAACGTGCGGAGCGCCGGGGAGCGAGGCGGCAGGTAGTGCGCGCGTGATGCCGGCGCCGTCACGAGCCGGCGCCGGTGCGGCGTCACTCGAGTGAGCGGGGACGCGGCTACGTCGCCGCCGAGGCCCCGGCGGCCCCGCCGGATGCCAAGCCGTCCGATCCCAGCCTCGCCGCGCGGTCGATGATGGTCACGCAAAGGCGGCGCAGGGCATCACCGACTACGATGTCAACCGCGACGCGACCCATCAGGAGATGCGCTCGTTTGTGTGCGGGCAGTGCCACGTCGAGCCCTACTTCAAGGGCCCCGAGAAGCGGCTGACCTATCCATGGGCCGAGGGCCTCACGGTCGACGCGGCATACTCCTACTACCCGAAGAACGGGCACGCGGACCGGACGCACCCGCGGGCGGGTACGCGCTTGCTGAAGGCGCAGCACCCCGAGTTCGAACTGTACAACCAGGGCGTGCACGTGCGCTCCGGCGTCTCGTGCGCCGACTGCCACATGCCGTACATGCGCGTCGGCGCGACAAAGGTCAGCGACCACCATGTCCGCAGCCCGCTCCTCAACATCAACCGGGCCTGCCAGACCTGCCACAAGTTCGACGAGGAGGAGCTGCGCTCGCGCGTGCACGCCAACCAGGACCGCACCTACGCTCTGCGCAACCGCGCGATCGATGCGGTCGTCGCGCTGATCGAGGACCTCGCCGCCGCCCGGACCGGTGGCAGGAGCGACGCGGAGCTCGCGCCCTCGCAGGAGCTCCACCGCCAGGCGCAGTTCTACCTCGACTACATCGAGGCCGAGAACAGCATGGGCTTCCACGCCCCCGGCGAAGCCGCCCGCATCCTCGCCGTGTCGATCGATCTCGCGCATCAAGGACAGCTCGCTCTGAGGGGCGTCGCGCCCGTGGGGACAAGCGATCAGCCGGTGCCTCCGCGCCCCACAGGAGACGCGACCGCGCCACCGCTCGCACCGACGATCCCAAGCTCGACGAAGTGATTACCGGGCCGCGTAGCTCTCGGTGAGGACCGATCTGTCGCGCCCCATGTTGGTCGCGCGGACGGACGCCACCTCAGTCCATCCAGTGCGTGAACGCCTGCCCGCTCCCGGCGAGGCGCATCGGCACCGGAACCGGAACGATGGACGCGACCACTGACTCGAAGGCTGCGTGCTGCTCGGCCCAGCGCACCGGGTCGTGGCACCAGAACTCGACGACGTACGCGTAGCGGGCGTCGCAGAGGATCGCGACCTCGAGCACCAGCACTCCCGCTCCTTCGCGGCGACGTGCCCGCACGCGCTGGCGGTGACCGCGCAGTCCGGTCGTGACGACGAACTCCTCGAGCTCGCCCTTAGCCTCAACGGCGTACCCGATCTCGTCGAGGTACGCGAACGCGTTGTCGATCACGGTGAGCGGCGTGGCGGCCGCGTCGACGATCGCGATCGGATTGGCGGGATACACCACGAGCCAGCTCTGGTTCGCGGGATACCCAGGCGGGAGCCACTGCACGGCAAGGCGCTGCGCCAGCGGCTGCCATCCGCCCGGCGCCGCGTACTCGAAGCGCCGGCGCCGGACCCCGAGCGCATGGACGTCTCGGCGCGTGAGGTCGCGGACCACCGCGCCGAGCTCGTCCTCGATCCCCGGTCGCAGGCACAGGCCACCAATCGACGAGAAGAAGTCGTCGCCGAACACGAACCCGAAGTCACGCTGCGCGGGCCGGCCGTGCTGCGTGCCGATGACCGTGATCGCCGCGGCATGCTCGCCGTCCGCAGTCACCAGTCGCTCCGGCGCTCCCCAGGCCGTCGCGACGAAGCCAGGCGTCGTCGCCACGATGCCACGTACGAGCGGCCCGAGCCGGCGTAACGGTCGTACGCGCTCCGCGTAGAACACGCGGGCTACATCCGGCCCGTCGGGGTGCGTGAACACCACGCCCCGGGGCAGGAGCTCCGCGGCCCAACCTGCCAGCGTCGGGATCATGCGTCATCCATCGACCATAGCTCCGCGATGGTCACCGGCTCGTCGGGTTGGAGCAGCGGCCGCGCGGATGTGAACGCCGCGAGGATCTCCGAGCGCCACTGCTCGTACGCGTCGAGGTCGCGCGAGCGCGCGACGGCCACGGCGCCATAGTAGACGATCTCGTAGGCTGCACCGAGCCGCAGCTCCACGTGCGTGGGCTTCGACCCTGCCAGCTGGAGGGCGACGACCTTCATCGGCCATCCGTCGCGGGTGGCGTGGGGAAAGACCTGCAGGTACGTGCGCGTCGCCCCCGGTGGAGCGTCACGTTCGATCGCGGCCAGCGGCGTGAACTCGGCTCGCGCCACGAGTGGGCTCGTCGAGAGCTCGACCTTGCCGCACGGCGAGACCCCGACCGGGCCGTCGGTGCCGATCCGTGTCGTCCACGACATTGGCCAGTCGAGGGCCAGCCTCATCGCTGGCGCGCCGCTTCGAGTTTGCTGAGCTCGAGCTGCGCGACCCTGCGCTCGAGCTCCTCGTTCCGCTTCTTCAGCTCCTTGACCGCCTCGATCAGGACGCCGACCAGCCCGGTGTAGTTCACGGCCTTGTAGCCCTCCGTGGTGGTGATGACGAGCTCGGGGAACACCGCCTCCACCTCCTGCGCGATCACGCCGGCATCCGCAGATCCGGGCAGTCGCCCGAGCGGGCCCGCCTCCTCGCGCCACCGCCACGTCACCCCCCGGATCTGGTCGATCCGCTCCAGCACCGACACGCCTAGGACCCCACCGCCGGCTCGAATGACCACAGCGCGAAGTGCCGGGGATTCGTGGGGTCGTACACGACGTGCACGCGATCACCAGCGACTGGCAACCGACCTGGGCCGATGCGAAGGAGCACTGAGCGCCGGACCGGGATCCGGACCGCCACGTTCAACGGACCAGCGACGTCGATCTGGAGCGCGTACTTCCAGCCTCCCGCGCCGAGCGACTCGGTCGACCGCAGCGTGCCGGTCGCGCCCTGGCCGCGCGTGAACAGCCTGTGCGTTCGTCGTGCGCGGTAGCCGATGAGTGCCGCTGCGATGAGTGCGATCCCGCCTAGGAGCGCGAAGAGCACCTTGCGCACGGGCGCGCGCGCGAGCATGTACCGGGTGCACGGCTCGAGCTCGAGGCGACCATCCCGGTGCCAGTAGGGGAGGCGGGCACCGACGCGGATCCTGGGGACCTCGTCGGTCGCGATCACGCAGCGCGCAGCGTGGCCGTCCACGAGGAAGCGGACCTCGCCAAACCGGTACCCGCGCCCCTCCGTGCGCACCTCCGCGCCGGTCACCTCCGCCTCGCCGGTCATGTGGGCCACGCTGGCGCTCACGCCCGAGTAGACCGCGAAGCCGTACGTGGCCTGTGCCGCTGCCATGGCGAAGAAGAAGACGCCGAGGCCGGAGGCGAGGAGCGAGCCGCGGCCCGGCGGGCGTGGTCGCGGTGACGTCTGCAAAGCAACGGGGAGCGCAGTCACGACCGGGCGCACCTCACGACGGGGATGCGGAGGGGCGCACCGACACGGTGCGTTCCAGGATCGCAAACGGGTCCGTGATCGACTCGATCTCGAGCTTCAGCGTCTCGTCGGAGAGAAAGCTCCACAGCGCCTCGCCGCCTCGCGCCACTCCACCGGTGATCGCTGCGCCCGTGTTCCAGACCGCCTGGCCCGCCCCCGCGACGCCGCCCGCGAGCTGCCCGAGCACCGGGATATCCACGGAATCGCGCACGTTGCTGTAGGTGTCACCGACGCTGCTGAGGTACGTGCTGTTGACCTGATCGCCCCCGGCATCTCGCTCGGTGCCGTACCAGCCCTCCTCTTGCGCGTACCCGTTGCCGTACGCACCGAGCCCGGCGAGGCCCGCCGCCACCGCGACCGGCGGACACGCGAGCGTGGCCAACCCACCGGTCGCGCCCATGGCAGAGGCGATGCTGCCCGCGCCCGCGGCCATCCCGAGCCCGCCTGCCGTCACGTCCCACAGGCCTTGCGAGTGCTCGCCCTGCGCAAAGTTGTTGATCCC
>JBBRDT010000131.1:0-5214 GCA_038203635.1 Solirubrobacterales bacterium | reverse complement strand
CATGATCTTCACCGCGGTTCCCTTCGCGACGGTGACGACAGTCGCCCGCGTCGTCGCATCCACGAGGGTCGCGTGCGTGTTCAGCTTCCCGTCGCTTATGTGGGGGTGCTCGACGACCATCGCGGTGGTCGTGTTGCCCATCGAGCTCTTGTTGTAGTCGTCCTCGGAGAACGCCTGGCCCGTCGCCGAGCCGTAGATGTTGAAGTAGTAGTTCTGGTCCGAGGCAGCGAAGTCTTCGAGCGACAGGTAGTCAGCTCCCGACTGCCGCGAGGCCGGCTGGTTGGCTCGCAACTTCGGCGATGACACGGTGAACCTGACCGATGACTGCGGTGCGGCGAATGGCCAGATGATGGGCGCCGACACCATGCATCAACGGGCCTTCCGCGCGGTCACGGCGGGCAACGGCAAGCAGGAATACACGAACGAGGCGAGCTATCGCAAAGACGACCTGAAGCCCGACGGCAACATCTCGACGACCGAGGAGCTGTCGGGCCAGATCTACGTGCGGATCATGCAGCGCGAGCTCAACCAGACGTTATCTCGCGAAGATGCGCTGACCGCCTGGGGCGCACTGACCGACGTGCAGCGCGACGCCCTTAGCAAGAAGTACGGGATCAACAGGTACGCCGCGAAACGATCCGAAGGATATCGGCTTCAACTTCCACTTCGCGCTCAATCTCATGTCGACCATCTTGATCTTCTGGATGTACTTGGTCGCACCCTTCACCTTCACCTTGTGACGGTCACCGCCGGTTTCGATCTTCGCGCGCGACCGGTTCTGGTCGAGGATCTTGTTCGACGCGGGAATCATGTCCGGAGCCACCCACGCCTCGTCGTGGCGCACCTTGACGGCCATGCGTCCGTCGTCTGACATCTTGTCCCACGGCACGTTGCCGTTCGACGACGTATCGACGAAGCGCTGGACCTGCGGCTCGTCGTTCGACTTGCTGCCTGCGAACGGCGAGAGCAGATCGGCCGCCGACTCGCCCCTCACTACGCGTTCGGCGACCGCATCGGCATTGCGTTCGTGCTCGTCGCCCGGCTGGTCGACGCCATCCGCTAGCTGCACGCCCGCGCGTTGCTGCACGACGGGAGCGGCCTCGTGCGCGACGACATGGAGGTTGTTGGGATCCCGGAGCGCCACGTTGGCCCCATGCGTATAGGCTTCCGCCCCAATCGCCTGCGCGGCACCCGCAGCGTCCGCTCCCACGTGGGCGCGAATATGCGAGACATCGTGCGCACCGAACGCGCGTTGGATCTGGTCTAGGTGCGGCAAGCTCTCGCCTGCTCCGGCGACGCCCTGCTTCGCGATGTCTTGCACCGGGTCTTCTCCGAACAATGCGGCCCCAGACCCGAAAAATCGGGACTCACTCCCGCGACGCGGTGATCTTCTTTCGCGTCCGGCACGATGGCGACCTCGTCGTGATGCTGGGACTCCGCCTCGTGCTCTTGCTCCTCCTCCTCGGTGCGATGAGCGAACGCCATGTCGAGCAGCAGTGTTCGACACCCGGCATCGAAATGCAAGACGCACGAGATCGGTCGGCCCATGGCTTCGGATTGCCGCGTCACGTCGAGGATGGATTTCGCCGGTTACTCGACTGCGGCATCGTGGAACACGGCTGCGCGCGTCGTGTGCCCATCGTGTCAGTACGAGATCCTCGTCCCGTTCAGCTGCAAAGTCCGTGGCCTGTGCCCGCCGTGCGATGGTCGGCGGATGGCGGCTGGTGCAGCTGACCTGGTGGACCACATCCTGCCTGTCGTCGCCGACTACCGGCAGTGGACCTCGTCGTTGCCGCGGTGGTTGCGGATTCGCTTGCTCCGCGACAAGGCGCTGGTCTCGGAGGTGCTGCTGGTGTTCGTGCACGTGGTGGCTGCGTATCATCGGCTGCCCAAGGGTCTCACCGGGCACGTCATGGACCTCGTCGACGGGTTCCATGTTGCCGAGTACGTGCAGCAGGCGGCCGACGCGATCGAAGGCCCGGGCTCGCCTGCTGCTCGCATCTTGGCAGCAACGTGGCGCGAGACCCTGAAGGCCGAGCGGGATGGTCCAGCGACCGTGCTGCGATCGATGCGAGCACGCTCGGCTTCGGTCGAATTCAAGACCCGTCAGAAAGCGCCGGCCACCGCGCTCCAGTACATCGCGAATCAGAACGAGGCCGGTCGGATGAACTACGCAGGACGCCCTGCAACGCAACTATCCCATCGGCACTGGCATCACCGAGGCGGCGGCCAAGACGATCGTCGGCACGCGGATGAAGCGCGCCGGTTCGCGATTCTCTCAGCACGGCGGCCAGACCGTCATGACATTTCGCGCCGCCGTGCTGTCGGGCCGCTTCGAAGCACTCCACGAAATCCTACGCTGCGAGTACATGCAGCGCGTTCAGGATGCGGCTTGAGTGCCCAGGCGGGATATGCACCCGTGGCGACTCCTCTCGTCTCAGTAGGGTGCAGTTCCTGATCTGGCGCATAGAAGCGGGAGTAGTTCCGATCACGCGAGGATAGCGTCGCCCAGCAGCTCGGCGTGAACGCTCGTCGCCATTCGCCGCGCGGCCCGGATGAGGCGCGCCGAGTGCGATCTCGACGAGACGCACACGAGGACGCGCTCGCCGGTGTGCCACGTCTCCTCGATCCCGTGAGCCGCCTTATAGCTGCGGATCTTCGCGTCGACCCGCTCGGAGGTGCGCCGCAGCGCGAGCTGCCGCAGCGCGATCAGGTTGCCCTCCTTGAAGAAGCTGGCGGCGGCGCGCTGGGCCTGCTGCGGGACGTAGACCGTTCCTTCGCGGAGCCGCTCCAGCAGCTCGCCCACCGGCAGGTCGACCACCTGCACCTCGTGGGCCTTGTCGAAGACCGCGTCGGGGACGGTCTCCCGCACGGCCACGCCCGTGATCTGCGCGACCACGTCGTTGAGGCTCTCCAGGTGCTGCACGTTCAACGAGGTGAAGACGTCGATCCCGGCGCCGAGCAGCTCCGCCACGTCCTGCCACCGCTTGGTGTGCCGCGAGCCCGGCGCGTTCGTGTGCGCCAACTCGTCCACCAGCAGGAGCTGCGGGCGGCGCGCGAGCGCGGCGTCGAGGTCGAGCTCCTCGAGCTTGATGCCGCGGTGCACGAGGGTGCGGCGCGGCAGGAGCTCGAGGCCGATGAGGAGCGAGCCCGTGTCGTAGCGGCCGTGCGTCTCGACGAGCCCGACCGCGACGTCACGCTGCACGTCGCTCATCTCCACGCGGGCTGCTTCGAGCATCGCGTAGGTCTTTCCGACGCCAGGCGCGGCTCCGAAGAAGATGGTGAGCTTGCCCCGCCGGGCCTGCTCCTCGGCCTCGCGAACGTGCGACAGCAGCTCGTCGGGATCGGGCCGTCGTTCCGACATGCTTCTCCTGATCGGCTCCAGCGCGGGTCCGCCCGTGCGCGCGTACGGAAGGGTCTACCGCCGCGCGCATTAAGGCGGCATTTGGATGCGACCCGGAGGCGGATTCGGCCGGTGCTGGTTCAGGGGGAGGGGAAGGTGCCGCGGAGGATGAACGCGCGCGGGTCGCTGGGCACGAGCACGAAGGTCTGCGTGATCAGGTAGAGTTCACAGCCTTCGAGCGCCGCCGTGAGGGCACGCGGGCCCGCATCCACCATGAGCTGGCCCCGAAAGGGGCCCATCGCGACCGGAAACCGGTCGACCATGAGCGTCGCGCGCAGGTCGGTGCTCACGCGGAGGTAGGCGGCGCGCCCCGCGAGCTGCGAGAGCGCGGCTCGGACCCCCCGCACGCGCTCGGCGGGGGGATCCGCCACCCGGAGGTAGCCCTCGTAGAAGGCGTACGCTTGCGCGTGGTGACCAGCCTTCTCATGGGCGAGGGCAATCCGCGGCAGGAGCTCGACGGAACCCGACAGGAGATAGACCCTGGTCAGCTCGGTGGCGGCGGACTCGGCGTCTGCGTCCCTCAGCAAGGCGGCGCCGTGCGCGAGGCGGGCCCGCGCCTCCTCGAGCATGGCGGGCGTTGGGGGAGCCGTGCTTGGCTCCGGAACGTACCGCGCTTGCGAGACATCCACGAGATCGCGCGCCGGGGTCGGGTCGACCTCCCAGGTCGCCGCGCACCGCGCCGGCGGCTGCGTCGGGTCCATGTGGTGCGACTCCAACGGAGCGGGAACGTCCGTCGCGCCCTTGATGCAGCCCAGCGCGACAGGCGCGAGCAGGGCGATCCAGCGTGAGAACCGGCTCATGACTCGCACCCGTGCTTGCCACATCTCCGCAAGCGAGCAGAGCGAACGCGGCGGCCACGCCTATCCGTAGACGCAGGAGACGACTCCCTTTGCGTCGACCTGACATCCCGCTGGAAGCGTGTCCGAACACGTGGGTTCAGGTGGCTGCGGGTCCGGCCTCGAACAGGCGGCAGGACGTGGAGCGCCCAGACTGCCGCAGTTCGGCGCGTAGGTCGAACCCACCGGGCACACACCGCTGTCGGGTAGCGGGTCGCACACGACGCCCGAAGAATACGGCGGAATGCAGTACTGGTCCGCGCGGCAGAGCAACTTGCCGTACCTGAGAGCGCGTGCGATGGATCCGTCGCCGGGGGAGTTGTCACTCGACCCAGCGTCGCTATCGATCGCGGCTCCGTCAACGAGCCCGTCACCGATGTTTGCGCCGCTTCCTCCACAGGCCAGGAGCGACGCGAGAGTGCTGCCGGATCCTCCGGGAGCCCAGGCGGCGGTGGTGCTTCCTCGTCCAGCGGTGGCACCGCAGGTGGAGGAGGTGCCTCCAGCAGCTCCGGGGACTTGCCTCCGCCCGACACGGTGCTCGCGAGCCTGGGGTGCGACGGCGAGCTCGGTGCTGCAGTGCCGTTCAGCGTCGCCGGCATCACACACATCTACAAGATCGTTCCCGTCGAGAGGATAGGCCAATCGATGCGGGTTTCGGTGCGGCGAACGCCGCCTGGGCTTGGCCAGGACCGAACCGGTTGGGCCGAAGCCGTGGAAGGTGTGTGAGCAAGCTGACAATTCTCGAGCCTCCCGACGAGCGAACGGCGCAGCGTCGCAGTCGGCACCGTGGCAGTGGTGGCGAGGCGTGGAAATTCAGGTGCCGAAGTCGAACTCGCAGCCAGGGTCATCGGGCGGACCGCGCGCGGGGGCGATCGGCACGGGGTCAGAGGTCAGGCCGAGGTGGTCGAGGATGTGGGCGGTGACCGTGGGATCCGTGATGACCGCGAGGACGCGCAGGGCATCGCCGCAGCGCGG
>JBBRDT010000130.1:0-5231 GCA_038203635.1 Solirubrobacterales bacterium | reverse complement strand
CTGATCGGGATCGCGGACTTCGCCTACCAGCGCTGGCGTCACGAGAAGTCGCTGCGGATGGACAAGCAGGAGGTGAAGGAGGAGCAGAAGTCGTTCACGTCTCCTCCCGAGGTGCGCGCCGCCATCCGGCGCCGCCAGATGCAGGCCGCCCGCGCGCGGATGATGTCCGCGGTCCCCGAGGCCGACGTGGTGGTCACGAACCCGACCCACTTCGCGGTCGCGCTCGTGTACGACGGGCTGAAGCCGGCGCCCGAGGTGCTCGCCAAGGGCCAGGACCTCGTGGCCGCGCAGATCCGGAAAGTCGCGGCCGAGAACGGCGTGCCCGTGATCTCCGACCCGCCGCTCGCGCGCTCCCTGCACGCAAGCGTCGAGGTCGGGCACCAGGTGCCCGAGGAGCTGTTCGCCGCCGTCGCGCAGTTGCTGGCATTCGTGTACCGCGTCGCGAACCGGAAGGTCGTGTGATGGCCGCGTCGATGCAGAAGCTGATGAAGCACACCGACCTGCTCGCGGCGGGTGCGGTCGTGCTGGTCGTGGTGATGATGATCGTCCCGCTGCCGCCGTTCATGCTCGACATGTTCATCACCCTGAACATCTCGGCGGCGCTGGCGGTGCTGGTCGCGACGCTCTACATGCCGCGCGCGCTCGACTTCGCGGCGTTCCCGAGCCTGCTCCTCCTCACCACGCTGTTCCGCCTCGCGATCAACGTCTCGGTCACGCGGCTGATCCTGCTGCACGGCGACGCCGGCCACGTGGTCAGCGCGTTCGGCAACTTCGTGGTCGGCGGCAACGTGCTGGTGGGCCTGGTCGTGTTCCTGATCCTGATCGTGATCCAGTTCGTGGTGATCACGAACGGCGCCGGGCGCGTTGCAGAGGTGGCCGCCCGGTTCACGCTCGACGCGATGCCCGGTAAGCAGATGGCGATCGACGCCGACCTCAACTCGGGCCAGATCACCGACGAGGAGGCGCGCACGCGGCGCACCGACATCGGCCGCGAGGCGGACTTCTACGGCGCGATGGACGGCGCCTCGAAGTTCGTGAAGGGCGATGCCATGGCCGGCATCCTGATCGTGCTGATCAACCTGATCGGCGGCCTCGTGGTCGGCGTGCTGCAGCAGCACATGCCTTTCGGCGAGGCCGTCCAGCACTTCTCGCTGCTCACGGTCGGCGACGGGCTCTGCGCTCAGATCCCCGCGCTACTGATCTCGGTGGCCACGGGCATCCTGGTGACCCGCTCGACCTCGGACAAGGACCTCGGCAACGACATCGCCTCGCAGGTGCTCTCCCAGAAGAAGGCGCCGATGGTGGCGGGCTGCGTGATCTGCGCGTTCGCGCTCGTGCCCGGGCTGCCGAAGCTGCCATTCCTGATCATCGGCGCGGGCTTCGTCGCGATCGGCTGGGCCGCGAAGAACGGCCACATAGGGCCGCAGGTCGAGATCGACAAGGCCGCCGCAGCTGCCGCCGCGCTGCCCGCCGGCGAGCCGCTCAGCCCGCGCGACCAGGCGCTCGAGGCGCTCCCGATCGATCCGCTCGAGCTGTCGATCGGCTTCGGGCTCGTGCCGCTCGTCGACCAGAAGGCCGGCGGCTCCCTGTTGACCCGCGTATCCGCGATCCGGCGGCAGATCGCGTCCGAGCTCGGCATGGTGATCCCGCCGGTGCGGATCCACGACGAGGTCGGGCTCGACTCGCACGAATACGTAGTCAAGGTGCGTGGTGCCGAGGTCGCGCGCGGGCGCACGATGGCGGGACACCAGCTCGCGATGGACCCGGGCGACGCCGTCGGCCAGCTGCCGGGCGTGAGCACCACCGAGCCTGCGTTCGGCCTGCCGGCCACGTGGATCCCCGATGCGTCGCGGGCCGAGGCGGAAGCGCTGGGCTACACGGTCGTCGACGCCGAGTCGGTGATCGTCACGCATCTGACCGAGGCGATCCGGGGCGAGGCCGCCGAGCTGCTTACCCGCCAGGAGACCCGCCAGCTGCTCGACCAGCTCAAGGAGTCGAACGCCGCGGTGGTCGACGAGGTGGTGCCGGACGTGCTGTCGCTCGGCGAGATCCAGCGCGTGCTGCAGTCGCTCCTGCGCGAGGGCGTCTCGATCCGCGACCTGGGTGTGATCGTCGAGGCGATCGGCGACAAGGCGCGACTCACGCGCGATCCGGCGCTGCTGGCGGAGTACGCGCGCCAGGCGCTCGGCCGCTCGATCACCGCTCCGTTCATCGGCGCCGATCGCAAGCTGCGTGCGATCGCGCTCGACCCGATGATCGAGCAGGAGGTGTCGGAGTCGATCACCCAGACCTCCGACGGCGAGTACCTGGCTATGGAGCCCGCGCGGGCGCAGGCTTTGGTAACCGCGCTTCGCGACCGCTCCGACGGCGCCTCCGCCCAGGGTGGCCGGGCGGTGCTGCTGTGCTCGGCGCGCATCCGGCGCCACCTGCGCAGGCTGTGCGAGCAGACGCTGCCGAACCTCGCGGTCTGCTCCTACAACGAGATCGTGCCCGGAATCCGCGTTGAGACCGTCGGCGTGGTGGAGGCATGAGTGCGCATGCGGCCGTCGAAAAGAGACCGACGATGAACGACATGAAGACATTCCGTGGAGGCTCGCTTGAAGAGGTGCTGCCGCAGATCAAGGCGGCTCTGGGACCCGATGCCGAGATCGTCCGTCAGCGTGAGGGACTGACGGGCGGTGTCGGCGGGTTCTTCCAACGCGCGTGCATCGAGGTGGACGCGCGCCCGGGCGAGCCGGAGCCCGAGATCCGCGCCCGCCGCTTCGATGCATACGACGACGGGCCGGCGACGCCCGAGCCGCTGCCGTCGTTCGAGCCCGACGCGCTGCCGTCGTTCGAGCCCGACCCGCTGCCCGAGGAGCACGACGGGCCGACCGCCGAGGGGCTCACATCGCCCGGCATCCAGGAGATCATGCGCCAGGCCGCGCCGTTCGCCGACCACCTCGACGCGGCGACGCGCCAGATCCCCGAACCCGAGCCCGTTCCCCCCGCTCGCTCAACCGGCACGCGGCCGCAGATCGCGGACGCCATCGAGGACCAGCTCGTGGAGGCAGGCATCGCGGTCGACCGCGCGCGGGAGATCGTGGGCCAGACGGTCTCGCACGCGCTTCCGTTCGGCTCCACGCGGCGGCTGCGGAAGCTGGTGCGCGAGGGCCTGGCTCGGCGCATCAACGTCGCCGGCACGCCCTCTGCCGGCGGCCGGTCGCTGGCGTTCGTCGGCCCCGGCGGCTCTGGCAAGACCCTCTGCACTGCCCGCCTGGCAGCCGCCTATGCGTCCGGCAGCGACCTCCCAGTCATCTGCATATCGCTGAGGCCCGATGATGGAGGCGCCGAGCTGCGCTCGATGCTCGAGCCTTCCGGCGTCGGCGTCACCGCCGTGAGCTCCGCCGAGCAGGCGCGCGCGCATGTGGCTGGCGCGCTGGGGCACGCAATCGTGGTGGTCGACACCCCGAGCGGTGTCTCGGACGCCGACCTGAAGGTGCTCGGACTCGACGAGGTTCACCTCACGCTGCCGTCGATGTACAGCGGGGCGGCGGCCGCGGAGTTCGCCGAGCGACTGCGGGGGGTCACCCACGTCGCGCTCACGCACGTCGACGAGATGACGCGCATCGGTGGCCTCGTCGACTTCCTCATCGATGAAGGCATGGAGCTGTCGTACATCTCGCGCGGGCCCGGCGGCCTCGAGCCGGCCAACGCCCACGACGTCGCATCGGTGGTGCTGCCGTGAAGGGGCCGGGAATCGGGCAGTCCGTGCAGGTGATCGCACCCTCCGGCGCGAGCCTGCGCGCGCGAGTGAAGGACGCGTCGACCGGCAGCTTCCTGCTGCGGCTCGACAACGGTGCCGAGGGCGACCCGCTCGAACTGCTCCAGGACGAGGCGGTGAGCCTCGAGTTCACGAACCTGCGCGGCGTCTGCAGGATCCTGGGCCAGGCCGAGCCGGCTCTGGGCGAGTCGGTCCTGCGGGTGGCTTCGACGGGCGCCATCGAGCTGATCCAGCGGCGCGACTACGTGCGCGTCGAGGCATTCGTGCCGGTCACCTATCGCCCCGACGGGCCCGAGGGCTGGACCGCCACTGCCCACACGCTCGATGTGAGCGGCGGCGGTTTCCAGATCGCGGACGCGGAGGGACTGCGGCTCGGCGACATGCGGCGTTTCACGCTGGACCTCGGCGAGGGCGAGGACCCGATCGAGGCGGTGGCCACCGCCGTGCGCGAGGTCCGCGAGGAGTCGTTCGGAATGCGCTTCGCCGAGATCCCCGAGAGTGAGCGGCAGCGGCTCGTGCGCTGGGTGTTTGCCCGCGAGCGGCTCGCGCGGCAGATCGCGAGGCATCCGTGAGTAGGAAAAAGCAGAGGGCGGAGGGCGGAGGGCAGAGAACAGATGGCGGGATCACTCTTTCCGGTCATCCGCGTGCCCGTCACCAGATCCGGGTCGCCAAGGGGTGGGCCGGGCTTGCGGGCTGCGCGCTCGCCGGCTACGCGTCGTGGCACGGTGGCGCGCCCCTCTTTGACACGGCATTGCGCGCGTTGCTCTGGGGCGTCGCTGCGTATGTGCTCGTGTGGTTCCTGGCTGTGCAGGTGTGGCGTCAGGTCGCGATCGCCGAGGTGCGTGCCGCGGAGAAGCTGTGGCGCCAGCGCAAAACCGAGGCGGAGCAGGTCGCGCGCGATCGTGTCGCTCAAGCCCAGGCGGACCGGGCGGCCGCGATGAGGTCGTGAAAAATGCATCCCAGTGCCCATTCCGGCTTGCCCCAAAGCCCCCGACCGGGGCACTGGGACGCGTGAGATGGATCCGATCAGGCCAATTGGGCCGGTGGAGCGCGACCTCGAGCCGATCGTGCGGGTCACCCGGTCGGACCCCGACCCGCGGCGCGAGCGCGACGAGCACCCGGAACCGCGCAGGGAACCGCGCCGCGAGCCAGAGCCGGTTCAGCCGCAGCCCGGTCCCGACGACGACGGCGGCTCGTCGCTGATCGACGTGAGAGTCTGATGGAGGCAACCGTCGTCGTTCACCTTCAGGGAGGGCCCGAGCAGGCGCTGCGCTGCTTCGAGTCGCTCGCCATGCTGCCGCCGGCGCCCGAGCACGAGGTGATCGTGGTCGACGACGCGTCCGTCGGTCTCGAGAGCCTGCTGGCCCGGCTCGAAGGCGACGTGGAGGTGATCGCGACGGGGAATCGCGTCGGCTTCGCGAAGTCGGTCGAGCGCGCTGCGGCCGAGGCTTTGGGGGAGGTGCTCGTG
>JBBRDT010000129.1:0-5235 GCA_038203635.1 Solirubrobacterales bacterium | reverse complement strand
CCCTTTCCCCTGGGGGCGGCTTCCGCTTTAAGCAACGTCGTCCGGAGGTCGCCGCCAGCGGGGAGACAACATGTCCGCCAGTGGGGAGTTCTGATGGCCGCCGCTGGGGAGAAACCGATGACCGTTGACAACCGTAGGCCGAAACGATCCTCCCTACGCCAGATTCGACCGCCGCGGATAGGCCACCGAGGGATCGGTCAGCACGTTGACCAGCGCCGGGATGCCGGCCTGCAGCGCCCGCTGCAGGGCCGGGCGAAGCTCGCCGGGCGCGCGGACGAGCTCGCCGTGGCCGCCGAGCGCCTCGACGACCGTGTCATAGCGCGTCTCCGGACGCAGGTCGGCGGCGACCGAGTAGCCGTAGATCTGCTGCATCGGATGCTTCTCCAGGCCCCAGATGCCATTGTTGCCCATCACGCCGACGACAGCCACGCCGTGCCGGGCCAGCGTGTCGAACTCCATCCCCGAGAAGCCGAACGCGCCGTCGCCGAGCAGCAGGCATACCTGCTTGTCGGGACGCGCGAGCTTGGCGGCCATCGCGTAGCCAGGGCCGGAGCCCAGGCACCCGAACGGGCCCGGGTCGAGCCAGCAGCCCGGCTCGTAGGTGTTCATCACGCGTCCGGCGAAGGACACGTAGTCGCCTCCGTCGCCGATCACGACCGCGTCGCGGTCGAGTATGTCGTCCAGCTCCTTGTAGATGCGCATGGGATGCAGCGGGGCGCGGTCGTCGTCGAGCTGCTCACGCTCGGCGGCCCGCTTCGTGTCCTCGGTCTCGCGCAGGCCGTTGCGCCACGCGGCCGTGCGCTCCGGTGAGCCGCCGGTGTCGAGCGCGGCCTGGCGCAGCGCGGCGAGCGTCGCGGGGAAGCCGCCATAGAGCGCGCCGGCCAGCTCGCGTGGCGCCACGCGGCCCGGGTTCGCGGAGTCGATCTGCACCAGCTGAGTCTCGGCGCCGAAACTGCCGCCGAATCCGAGGCGGAAGTCCATCGGCACGCCCATCACGAGCGCGACGTCGGCGTCCTTCAGCGCCGCGCTGCGCGCGCGCGAGTAGAAGTTCGGGTGGTCGGCGGACAGGCATCCGCGCGCCAGGCCGTTGAGGAACACCGGGATCCCGAGCGCCTCGGACAGCTCGCGCAGCGCAACCTCGCCATGACCCCAGTAGAGGTCTGTGCCGGCCATGATCACCGGGCGCTCGGCCGCCCCGAGCAGCGCTCCGATGCGCTCGATCTCGCGACCGTCCGCCGCGGGCAGCGATGCCGGGTCCGGCAGCGTTGCCGGGCCGCCGGGGTCGTCGGCCTCCATGAAGACCACGTCCAGCGGCAGGTCGAGGAACACCGGGCCGGTCGGGACAGCGAGCGTCGCCGCGAGCGCTTCGTCGACGAGTCCCGGCACCTCGGCCGTGGAGGTGGCGGTGCGTGCGCTCTTCGTGAGGGGGGCGACGAACGGCACGTGGTCGATCTCCTGCAGCGAGCCCTGGCCCCAGCGAAACTGCGGGGCGCGGCCGCCCAGCACCAGCATCGGCGAGTTGTTCTTGTGCGCAGAGGCGAGCGCGCTCATCCCGTTGGTGACGCCGGGCCCGGCCGTCAGCGCGGCGACTCCCGGTTCGCGCGTGACCTTTGCCCAGCCCTCCGCCGCAAACGCGGCTGCGGATTCGTGACGCACGTCGACGATGTCCACGCCTTCGTCGCGGCACCCGTCGTAGATGGAGAACAGGTGCCCGCCCGAGAGGGTGAAGAGCTTGGAGACACCGTGGGCCTTCAGCCGGCGCGCGACGAGGATGCCGCCGTGCGGCTGCTTCGCCTCTGCGCCCTCTGCCACCGGTGCTTGGGTCTGGTCCTTCGTCGCCATCGTGCCTCCCTGGGAATCGCGTGCCGGGCAACCCTACTAGCCTGGAGTTGTCTTGAGCGAGCCCCTCGGAGTCGTGCTGGCAGGTGGAAAGAGCAGCCGCTTGGGATCGTCAAAGCCAGGCGTCGAGCTCGGCGGCACACCGCTGATCGAGCGCCCGCTGCGCGCCATGCGCGAGGCTCGCCTGGAAGCGGTCGTGGTCGCGAAACCGGAGACCGAACTGCCGCCGCTGGAGGTCCCGGTGTGGCAGGAGCCGGAAAAGCCCTCGCATCCGCTCACCGGTCTCGTCGCGGCGCTCGAGCGCGCACGCCGCCCGGTGGTCGTGTGCGGGTGTGACCTGCCGTTCCTGGCACCGGCGTTGCTTGCCCATCTCGCGGGACGGGCCGAGCCGCTCGTCGTGATCGAGGCAGGCGGGAGGCTGCACCCGCTGATCGGCCGCTACACGCCCGAGCTGATCGATGCCCTGCGCGCGGGACGTGACGGGCAGCGCCCGCTGCACGAGGTCGTCGCCGAGCTTGGCGCGGTGCGTATCACCGAGCCGAAGCTGCGCCGCTACGGCGATCCGGAGCGCATCGTGTTCAACGTCAATACGCGCGCCGACCTGGCGCGGGCGGAGGAAATGCTTAGTCGCTCTTAGCCGCGGGCTTTGCCGCGCGCCGGCGGCGCACCACCGGCGAGGTGCGAAACACGCGGTCCCACAAAGGCGAGGTGACGCCGAAGCCGCGATCCGACTGCTGGAAGTGATGGCGGTAGTGGTAGCGGCGCAGCGCGAGGCTGATCTTGTTGTCCGAGCGGTGGTGATGGATGTGGTAGTGGCCTACGTCGTAGATCAGGTAGCCGAGCAGGAACCCGGCAAACGCGGGCAGCGACCAATCCGGGCCCAGCACACCGCGGAACACGAAGTACATGACGATCGCGAGCGGGATGCTGACCGCGGGTGGCATCACGAGCCGCATCGGGTCGTGCGGGTAGTCGTGGTGCACGCCGTGGATGATGAAGTGCATCTTCCGGCCCCATTCGTTGTCGGGGCGCAGATGGAAGATGAACCGGTGCAGCGTGTACTCGAAGAAGCTCCAGAACGCCAGACCCAGCAGGAACACGCCGATCACAGCCGGCACCGCCAGGTTCTCCGCGTTCACCGCGACCGACAGCAGGAACGAGATCACCGGGATGTAGATCAGGGGCGGGACGATCGGGTGCACGCGCGATCCCCACTCCAGGATCGGGTTGTCGAACATCCGCGGCGAGATCTCCTGAGGCGCTTTCCCGGGCGACTCCTGCGGTATCGGGGTCTCGGTGGCGGTCTGGGTGCTCACTGTCCGAAGTTTAGCCAAGAGGCCTGGTGTTGCGCACCTTTTCGCAAGCTTCGTTTCGCCCCGGCGCAAGGGGCGCGGCGCGGCTACGATCCGTCGATGACACCAACTCCCAAGCCCCCCGTGCGGCCCGATCGCCGCCGCCTCCAGCCCAACTCGATCCCGCTCGCGGTGCACGTGCTGATCGAGTACGGCGTCGGCATCCTCACGATCATCTCGCCGTTCCTGTTCTCCTTCGACGACGACGCGGCCCAGATCCTCGCCGTGCTGATCGGCGCGGGGATTTTCGTCCTGGCGGTGGTCAGCGACGCACCCACCGGACTGGCGCGCACTTTGCCCGCGGCCTCGCACGTCGTGATCGACTACGTGCTGGGCCTGCTCCTGATCGTCGCCCCGTTCATCTTCGGTTTCGCGGGCGACGACGCGCCCGCAACCGCCTACTTCATCGTGCTGGGTGTCGGCTACGTGGTGCTCGCGGTCGTCACCCGCTACCGCGATCCGAAAGCTTGAACGCGGCCGCGCTCGACCCTCGCGTGCAGCGCGGCCTGGAGGCGCAGGTCCGGTCCTTGCACGAACGCGTGGCGGCGGGCGAGCGCCGGATCGGCTGGAAGGTCGCCTTCAACGACGCGCGGGTGCAGCAAGCGCTCGGGATCTCACAGCCGGTGATCGGCTACCTCGCGTCCGGCACGGAGGTGAGCCCGGGCGGGACACACTCGCTCGCCGGCGCCACACAGCCGGCGATCGAGCCCGAGATCGCCGTGCACGTGGGCGAGGGTGGCACGGTCGCCGGGCTGGGTCCGGCGCTCGAGGTGATCGACGTCGACATGCCCTTCGACGACCTCGAGCGGCTGATGGCGGCCAACGTCCTCCACCGCGCGGTCGTGCTGGGACCGGTGACGGAGGCGCTCGCGAGCGTCGACGGTCTGAACGGCCGCTTCCTGCGCGACGGGGAGCAGCAGCACGCCATCGACGTCGCCGCTGTCGCGATGGTCCCGGGCGGCGTGATCGCCCTGGTCTCCGGCTATCTGGAGGCGGTGGGGGAGTCTCTGCAGGCGGGCGACGTGATCATCGCCGGGTCGCTCGTGACCGCGCTGCCGGCGGCGGCCGGGCGCTTCGAGCTGCAGGTGGACATGCTGGGGTCCGTCGCGGTCGAGCTCACCTCGGCCTGACGGGCGATTCCGCGGGCCATCTGACGTGGGCTGCGGCGGGTTCGCGCTGGCGGCTGCGCCGTCTATGCTGACGCGCGGCGGAGCCATGGGGCCTACCCAATAGGAAGGAGCAGCCGTGTCAGAAGCCACCGAGAGCACGAAGCCGGACGTCAGCGCACAGGCAGCGCAGGAGACGGATGAGCAGAAGGCCCGCACGCCGGGTCCGGGGAAGGTGGCACGCGCCTACTTCGAGGCGGTGGCGAACCGCGACCCGCAGGGCATGGCCACGTTCTGGGCGCCCGGCGGCATCGAGAACATCGCGCCACTGGGCCGCCCGCTGAGCGTCCCCGACGAGATGGTCGCCTTCTTCACCGAGACGTTCGCGGCGATGCCGGACATGCGCTTCGAGGTGCTCGACGTCGTCGCGGCCCGCAACCAGGCAGCGGTGCGCTGGCATGCGACGGGCACGTTCTGTGGAGGTCCCTTCCAGGGGATCGAGCCGACCGGCGCGCGGGTCGTGCTCGAGGGCATCGACATGCTGACGATCGAGGACGGCAAGATCGTGCGCAACGACGCCTACTACGACAGCGGCGCGTTCGCGCGGGCGGTCGGATTGCTCCCCGCTCAGGAGAGCGCGACCGAGCGGCGCATGGCGGCGGCGTTCAACACGCGCACGCGGCTGCTGCGTCCCTTCTTCCAGCCGGCAGTCAGCCAGGTCGCGGAAGGAGTGTGGCTCGTGCGGGGCGGCTTCCCGCAGAAGATCATGAACGTCTACCTGATCGAGGACGACGGCGGCGTGACGGTGTTCGACGCGGGCATCCGGAGCATGTCCCGCGGCATCGCATCGGTGGCGGCCGGCCTCGGCGGCATCACGCGTGTCGTGCTCGGCCACGGCCACCCCGATCATCGCGGGGCGGCACCCGCGCTCGGCGCGC
>JBBRDT010000128.1:0-5271 GCA_038203635.1 Solirubrobacterales bacterium | reverse complement strand
CCTGCACGTGCCGGATGGGCGCGGACGGCGATGGCGTGCTCGATCAGTCGCTGCGCGTCCGGGGTGTCGAGGCGCTGCGGGTGGCCGATGCCTCGGCGATGCCGATCGTCACCGGCGGCAACACGAACGCGCCTACGATCATGATCGGGGAGAAGGCGGCGGACATGTTGCTGGGTGCTCAGGCGCCTGCTCGTCGGGAGGCCGCGGCCGCGGTGGTGTGATGGATTCGGGGCGTCCGCTCCTGTGGCACCTGCCGATATCGCACTTCTCCGAGAAGGTGCGCTGGGCGCTCGACTGGAAGCGGGTGCCGCACCGGCGCCGGGTGATGCCGCCGGGGATGCATCCGCTGGGCGGATTCCTGCTCACGCGGGGGCGGCAGGTCACGATGCCCGTCCTCGAGATCGATGGCCGCCGGATCGGCGACTCGACGGCGATCGTCGCCTGCCTCGAGGAACGCTTCCCGGAGCGCGCCCTGTACCCGGCCGATGGCGTCGAGCGCGCGCGTGCCCTCGATCTCGAGGACTACTTCGACGAGAACGTGGGGCCGGCCGCGCGGCAGTGGGGGTTCAGCGCCCTTTTGACCGAGCCAGAGGCTGTGCGCAAGTTCGCGATCAAGCAGACCGAGTGGGCGCCATTCACCGTGCCGACGGCCGCCTTTGCGCCCGTGGCAAAGGCGTTCCTCGACCTGCGCTATTCGACGGAGGACGAGGCCGGGGTAGAGGAGTCCCGGCGGGCGCTCGTGCGCGGGCTCGACCGGCTCGAGGCGGAGCTCGACGGCGGCGAGTTCCTCGTGGGCCGGCGTTTCACGATTGCCGACCTAACGGCCGCGGCGCTGTTCTACCCGCTGGTCATCCCGCCCGAGGGCCCGTGGCAGCCGGTCCGCACCGCGGAGTTCGCGCAGTTCCAGGACTCCGTGCGCGAACGGCCGGGCTTCCGCTGGGTCGAGGACACCTTCCGCCGCCATCGGGGCGGCTAGACTGGCGGCTGTCTTCGGGGCGTGGCGCAGCCTGGTAGCGCGCACCGTTCGGGTCGGTGAGGTCCCCGGTTCAAATCCGGGCGCCCCGATTGCTAGTGAGGTGATGCGCGACCGACCCCGCGCGCTCTCGGGCTTCGGAGCCACCAAGCTCGGCGACGCAACTTTCCCCCCGCACTGCCGATCGAGTGCATCGACGAGCATGCCGAATGGGTGCGACGCGTCCATCTCGGTGGCGACCCCGCGCAGCGCGACGGCGCCGCGTTGCCGGGCCATCTCGGCGGTCTCCTCCAGCACCCGCGTCTTGCCGATGCTCGGCTCGCCGGTGAAGACGAGTATCGGGGCGCCGGACAGCGGCAGCCGATCGAGCGCCTCGGGCACGAGGGTCAGCTCTCGCGCCCGTCCAGCGACCGGCGCCGGCGAGACGGCAAGCCCGTCCACCCCGCGAGTGTCACATCGCGGCCTGCCTCCGTCAAACGGGCTCAGCTAGGGGCCGGCAGCGTTCCGCCCAGTTCCACGATCAGGACCGCCGCGGCTGGGTTGACCGTCAAGCGCGGCGTGCGGCATGGGATCGTCTTCACGCCGCCGGTGCCGTCGGCGATCTCGAGCTCCAGCCCGAAAGCCATGCGGCCGGGCTCCACTCCAGCGACGCGCACGGCGCCGCGCGGCCATCGAGCCACTTCCTTCTTGATCTGGCTGGGGTTCACGTCGAGCGGATGCTGCGAGTGGCGCGGGTCGAACTTGAAGGCCAGCACCTCGCTGGCGGTCAGCACAAGGCAGATGTTCGGCGGCAGCCCCGTGCCGAAGTTCGTGTAGTAGCGCTGGAACGGGGCGGCCAGCTCCACGGCCTCGCCGGGCGCCTTCTCCTGGGCTGCCGCGCGCCACGCCTCGACCACCTGCGACGCCTTCTCGGCGGGCATCTCAGTGCCGAAGTGGATCCGGTAGTTGGCGATCTGGTCGTCGAGACTCACGCCGAGCAGGGTAATCAGCCGGCTGTATGCCTGACGAGCGCCGGCACGAAAACGTCCCAGACCGGCGGTGGGACGTGGTGGCCCGTCTGATCCAGCACGAGCAGCGAGGCGCCGGGGATGCTGTCCCGGAGCGCTTCCCCGTGCTCCAGCGGGAACAGCGGGTCGATCTCGCCGTGCACCACGAGCGTGGGCGCCTCGATCTCGCCGAGCCGGACCGGCTGGCCGACGTCGATGACGTAGTGATTGGTCAGGCACGAGGCGGTGTTCAGGGTGCGCGCCACGTCATGAGCGACCAGCGCCCGCATGGCGTCCTCGTCATAAAAAGGCGACCCGCCGGAGTAAGTCTTCGTCAGGTCCACGATGTACTCCGTAACGGCGGGGCGGTCCTCGATGTCGGGGCCGCTCGAGGTGTTGGATCGGCTCAGCTCTTCCGTCGGCGGGGGCAGGTCAGCGCGACCGCTGGTGGTGGATACGAACGTGAGCGAGGCCACCCGGCCCGGGTGGTGTGCCGCGGCCAGCGCGACGATCCCGCCGGCCATCGACATCCCGACGAAATGCGCGCGCTCGACGCCGAGGGCGTCGAGGATGCCGACAGCGTCGTCGGCCATGTCGCGCAGCGTGTACCCCGGCCGCCCGGGCGGGTAGCTCACCGAACGGCCGGTATCGCGGTTGTCGAACCGGATCACATACCGACCGCACGCGGCGATCCGCTCGCACAGCTCCGCCTCCCACCACAGCATCGAGGCGGACGCCCCGTGGATCAGCAGGATCGCTGGATTCTCAACCTCACCGAAGGTCTCCACGCAGAGCTCGACGCCGTTCGCTTCGATCGATCGCTCGCCGGTCATTCTGGGTATTAGAACGACCGACGCGGGCGGAACTCATCGGCGGTGCCGCTCAGCCGCCGTCGCGCAGCGCCATGATCCCGCCGATTCCGCCGAGGTACAGGGTCGTCTTCTGGGTGGCCCGGTTCCGCCCCAGAGCGATCCCCGCGTAGTGATTGTTGTAGAGGCCGCCGTAGCCCGCCAGCTGCTTCCACAAGACCTTGCCGGTGCGCCGGTTCACGGCGGTCCAGTACCAGGGGTCGGAGTCGGGCGTCCGCGGGTCCTTCAGGTTCTGGTAGACGTAGATCAGCCCGTTGCGGGAGTTGCCCTTCGGTACGACCGACGGTGCGCGCACGGTCTTGTTCGTCCACACCTTGCGGCAGCCGGAGCCGTCGGCCTTGATGTCGATCCGCGCGATGCCGGGCGAACTCACCTGGCTGCGGTCGCCGCCGATCGGAAGCGGACCCGCCGGCCCCGAGATCACGTCGTTCCACTTGGTCAGGTCGTAGCCGTAGTTGTTCTCCACTTAGAGCGAGCGGCCCATCCGGATCAGCGAGTTCTCGGTGTCGCTGGCGCCCTTCTTGAACACCGGCACCGAACGGCGGCGGTGCGTCGCAGTGTGGGCATGCGGGCGACTCTAACCACGCTATTTACGGACTATCGAGGCGGCGGCTGTCGTGAAGCGGCGCAGGCGATCTAGTCGTACCTGCGGTACAGCAGGAGCAGGCCCAGGTCTGAGGCGACCAGCCCGCCGAGGTAGAGCCACGTCATCACGTTGCCCGTGTCGAAGTCGTCGAACGCCCGGGCCGCTCCCACCAGCAGGAACGCCGTGGCCACGAAGAACGTCTGCACCAGGAGCCGCCAGCTGCTCCAGCGCGAATCGAGTGAGAGCAGAATTCCACCGAGGCCGACCTGAAGCATGAAGCTCGCGAGCACGCGTGCGGTGAGCGGTGTGAGCGTCCATGGCCAGACGTCGATCGCGGTCTGGGGGGAGATGTAGAAGACGGCCGCGCCGGCGATCGCCGCGCACCCGAACAGGCGCGCGCCGAACAGCACGGCCCGTGGGAGGACCGCCTCCCCGGGCGATGGCGTGCGTGGGTCGACTGCATGGTTCCGCATCCAGAGGCCGAGCACCACGAACGGCGAGGCGACGTAGACGATGACCCATCCGTAGAAGGCGATCGTCGCGAGTGTGGGTGCGTCGCCGTGATTGAGCTTGTCGTAGTGGATCAGCGTCGCGCCGAGCATCGCGCCCGCGAAGGCAGCGGCGGAAAGCACGCCGGCCGACGACGGGTGCCACTGCTTCGCGCGGAACGTGCGCCAGAAGAAGTACGCGCCGGCGGCATATCCGGAGCCGAGGAAGATCGGCGTCAGGTCCGGCTTGATCGTCCAGGACCACAGGTCGGCGGTGCGGTCCGGGGCGCCCCAAAGGATCACCACCGCCGGCACGAGGATGAGAAAGACCGCGAGCGCCGCCCTTCGCATCGCGGGCCGCACGCGGTCATCCCGGTGGGTCACTCAATCATGTCGTTAGGCCCGAGGACGAACACTTCGCAGATCATGTCCGGGTCCTGCTGATTGCCGGACATGAAGCCGACGACCTTGCGACCTGTCGCCTGCTCGACAACCCGCTCGAAGCGGTGTCGCATCACGTCTTGAAACACCATCCGCTGTCGGATCACGTCATCGCCGTGACCGCCTTCGAGGAGCGTCTGCTCCACCCTGGTGAAGCCGCCGCGCAGCAGGCAGACGACGAGGTCGTCGCTCACGTAGGTCTTGGTCTGCTCCGGTCCGCGACCGTAGTAGTCCTTGAGCAGCGCGACGAGCCCGTCCGAGATTGCGGTGCGCACGTCGCCAGTCGCTGACAGGAACTGGGGTGGTAATGCCTCGTCTGACACCTGAGTACTCGAGTCGGGGATCCCAAGTCTAATCGCGAGCCGCTAGCGTGTGAAGTAGCACCGCGTCCTGGTCTCGCCCGTTCTCTACCTCTAGCGCGGTTTTTTCCCTGAGGACGGTGATAGGCGGTTCGCCATGGCGAACCTCACGAACCACCCCGCGATGGGTGAGGACATACTGGAAGCTGTGAACGCGGCGATGGTCGAGCTGCACGAGCACTACCACGGCCGCAAGCCCGCCACCTCGCGCACTCAGATGCTTGGGGACGACATGGTCGCGTGCGTGCTCGGCGGCATGTACACCGACATCGAGAAGACGATGATCGAGATGGAGCGCGGGGCCGTGGTGCAGGAGACGCGCAGCGCCTTCCAGCACGCGATGGAGCAGCGGTTCATCCGCGTGGTCCACGGAATCACCGGTCGGCGCGTCGTCCGGTTCATGTCGACACACCACGTCGGGCCCGACTTGGAGGTCTTGCTGTTCGTGGTCGAAAATAACCACAAACGTCCGTTCTGAGTGGTACCGTTGGCATTGGAGGGCAGTACGTGGGGTTCCAACCTCTGACCGGGGTTGGAGCAGCGCCGCCTGACTTCCGGATCGCAGTCTG
>JBBRDT010000127.1:0-5309 GCA_038203635.1 Solirubrobacterales bacterium | reverse complement strand
CTACAACACCGACCGCGCCCACACCGGCAGGCTGACCCAAGGGCGAGTGCCGGCGGATATCGTCTGCGGAGCCCGCAAGATGGCGACGGTGCGATGAACCAGAGTTGTCGTGACAACTCGGGGTTAGGACGGCTTAGCGGCGCGCGTCCTTGATGAGCATGCGCGCGGCGGCTTTGCGAGTTAGTTGCTCGACCTTCTGCCCCGTCGTCGCGGCCACGGCCGGCGAGATGCCCAAGGCCCTGGCATTGGGCCTCTTCGCTTCGCCCGCGAGGTAGCGGAGATAGGCAACCGCGTAGGGATGCCGTTGACTGTCCTTCGTGCCCAGCGTTGGCAATGGCGGCACCGTGGATCTCCTCCCGTCGTCGAAACGGACTCTGCGCGGCCAGCCTACTTAGTCGCCGTGACAGTCTGTGAGAATGCGCGCGCCCAGCACCGTCGAGGGAGACAGAGAGGGAGGCAGGATGGTCAAGCTCGTGTTCACGCTTCGCCGCCGCGAGGGCATGTCGCGTGAGGAGTTTCAGCGCTACTGGCGCGAGCGGCATGCACCGATCGTGAAGCGTCACGCGGAGACCCTGCGGATCCGGCGCTACGTCCAGGTCCATGCGCGGGAAACGCCGATCGACGACGCGCTCTCCGCCTCGCGAGAGAGCGAGCCGGGCTCCTTCGACGGCGTCGCAGAGCTTTGGTGGGACAGCCTCGAGGATCTCATCGCCGCCTACTCCAGCGAGCCGGGTCAGGCCGCGGGGGCCGAATTGCTGGAGGACGAGCGCCGTTTCATCGACCTGCCGCGGTCCCCGCTGTGGCTGGGTGAGGAGAACGTGGTGGTCGGCGCCACGTGAGCGCGTCTGTTCCGCAGCTCGCCGAACGAGCAGCTGCGACGGGACGGATCGCGCTCGACACGGAGTTCATGTCGGAGGGCCGGTACTTCCCGCTGCTCTGCCTGGTCCAAGTGGCGGTCGAGGGTGCCGACGGCCGGCCGCTGATCGGCACGATCGATGCGCTCGGCGATCACGATCCGGGCCCGCTCCTGCCGCTGCTCACCGATCCGGGCATCGAGGTCGTCGTGCACGCGGGCCGGCAGGACCTCTTCCTGCTCGAGCGTGCCTGGGGAGCGCGGCCGACCAACGTCTTCGACACCCAGATCGCAGCCGCGCTGACGACCACATCGCACCAGACGAGCTACCAGCTGCTGGTCAGCCAGCTGCTCGGGATATCGCTCAAGAAGGGCGAGAGCTTCACGCACTGGGACCAGCGCCCACTCACCGCCGAGCAGCTCAAATATGCCGGCCAGGACGTGGAGCACCTCCTCCAGGTCGCCAACGCGCTGCATGAGCGGCTCGAGGCCACCGACCGCGTCGAATGGGCTCGTGAGGAATGTCGTGTGCTCGAGACCACGAGCGGCGAAGAGCGCGACCCGCACGAGGTGTTCCTGCGACTCGTCGCCACAACCCGGCTGCCACCGGCCGAGGCGGCCGTGGCGCGCGAGCTGGCCTTCTGGCGAGAGAGCACGGCCCGGGAGCAGGATCGCCCGATCCGGTCCGTGCTCCCAGACCGGCTGGTGACACAGCTGGCTCGGCGCCGTCCCAAGACCGTCGAGGCGCTGAAGAAGGAGCGCGGCGTCGGCGAGGGCATCGCGCGCCGCTACGGAAACCAGCTGCTCGCCGCGCTGCAGCGTGCGGAGCAGGCGTCGCCCGTTCACCTACCGCGCCGGCCCGAACAGCCATCGTGGTTCGCGCCGTTGACGGCGCTGTGCGAAGCGCTCATGCGAGCGCGATGCGAAGAGCACCAGATCGCGACCGAGATGGTTGCGACCCGAGCCGAGGTCGGCGAGGTGGTGCTCGAAACGGTTCACGGGCGCGACGAACCGCGCAACCGGCTCCTCACGGGGTGGCGACGCGACGCCGTCGGCGAGGAGATCCTCGACCTCCTGCGCGGCGAGCGCTCGCTGCGCGTCGGCCCGAACGGACACCTCGTCGTCGACCGCCTGGGGTGAAAATGAGGCTTCTGTCGACTTTGGTACCCGATGGGTACCCAAACTCGTCGACAAACTCGGTCAGAGGCTTGGGCGCTCGCGCGGCGACAGCACGGAGTGATCACGCGGGGCCAGTTGCTCGAACTGGGATTCAGTCCAGGGTCGATCAAGCACCGGATCGGAACCGGCCGGCTGCACGCGGTGTGGCGCGGCGTGTACGCGGTCGGGCGGCCGCAGCTCACTCAACACGGGCTCTGGATGGCCGCGATTCTGAGGTGTGGGCCAAGCGCGATGCTCAGCCATGAGAGCGCCGCCGCGCTCTGGGAGATCCGGCCAGCCGCCGGAGGGCGCATCGAGGTGTCCGTGCCGGAAGGCGGTGCACGCATACCGAGAGGAATTAGGGTCCATCGTCGGAGCGGGCTTGGAACAGCGGACATGGCACGACGTCACGGAATCCCGGTCACTGCCCCCATCTGCGCGCTGATCGACATCGCGACCTGTCTCGACCGGGACGAACTCGAGGCGGCGATCAACGAGGCCGACAAGCGAGACCTGGCTAACCCCGAGGAACTTCGAGCTGCCCTCGATGGGTTCCCTCGCCGACGCGGTTGCAGGGCACTGCGCGAGACGCTCGACCGGCCCACGTTCACAGTCACCGACTCCGTGCTCGAGCGCCGGTTCATGCCGATCGCGCAGCGCGCCGGCCTGCCGCGACCTCTTACCAGGCAGTACGTGAACGGGTGGAGAGTCGATTTCTACTGGCCGGATCTCGGATTGGTCGTCGAAACCGACGGCCTGCGCTACCACCGCACACCACTCCAGCAGGAGAGGAACCATCTGCGCGACCAGGCGCACGTCGCAGCCGGTCTCACCTCACTCCGGTTCACGCGCGCACAGGTCATGCTCCAACCGAGTTACGTGCAGGAGCGGCTCGCCACGATCGGGCGTCGACTCCGATCTCACGTTCTGCGCGAGCCGGCCGTTTGATCCAACGCAAGCCATCGAACAAGGGAGGCTTCAATGTTCTTCACGAGTTTCGACAGCCCGGTGGGTGAGCTGGTGCTGGTCGGGGACGAGAACGCGTTGCACGGCCTGTACATGCAGGAGGGTCGTACCGCCGTCACGGTCCGTGACGACTGGAAGCGTGACGAGGCACCGTTCTCGGACGCCCGCGACCAGCTCGACGAGTACTTCGCGGGTGGGCGCACGACCTTCGACCTGCCGCTCGCCATGGAAGGCAGCCCGTTCCAGCGTCGCGTCTGGCGCGCATTGCAGGACATCCCGTACGGGGAGACGATCTCCTACGGCGAGCTCGCCCGCCGGGTCGGTGAGCCGGCGACACCGCGCAACGTCGGTTCGGCCAACGGCCGCAACCCTGTCTCGGTGATCGTCCCCTGCCACCGCGTGATCGGCGCCGATGGCAGCCTGACGGGCTACGGCGGCGGCCTCGAGCGCAAGCGGATCCTGCTCGACCTGGAAGCGGGCGTGCTTGCGCTCTGAGCAAACGTACACGCTGATCGGCGCCGACGGGCGCCCCCACCCCTCGCCGACGCCGGGCACACTCGGCGGCCACCGGCGCAACAAGGTCTACGGCCGCCTCGACTGTGCGGGCGCACTGCGCTGGATCGCGAAGGGCAAGTACGTGCAGCACCGTGTGTTCTTCGCCGACGAACCGGCGGCGATCGCCGCCGGCTACCGGCCGTGTGCCGGCTGCATGCCGGTCGAGTACCGCGCCTGGAAGGCGAGCTCAGCCGGCTCGTCCTCGGCCTTCCGCTCGCCGGGCTGCTGATCGTGCCGGCCGCAGTCTGGCTCCGGCGCGCAGTGGAAACGGCTTAGAGACGGCCTTTATCCCGATCAGCCGGCACCCCCGCAGGCGCGGGCCGCCGTGCAGGGGTGGCTCTGGTACATGGACGGGGTGCTGCTCGACTGGATCGACCACCGCGACATGGACCGCACGCAGGTTCGCGACCTCCTGCTGGGCACGCTCGGCGGTGCCCTGGCCGCGGGGTCGGGGAGCTAGACGAGGGTCAGGCCACGAGTGCGCGGCCGACACTGTCGGCGACGCAGCACGGCTTGCCGGAGCCCTCGACCTCGAGCGTGAAGCGCGTGACGACCTGCCACCAGTTGTTGCCGACGTCGTCGACCGACACGACCTCCGCCTTCGCGCGGACGCGGCTGCCGGCGGGAACCGGGGCGGGGAACCGCACCTTGTTCCAGCCGTAGTTGACGCCGAGGGCGAACCCGCTCGACGAGATCAGGTCCAACCGGAAACCGTCGATCATCGAGAGCGTCAGGTTGCCGTGAGCGACCGTGGTGCCGAAGGGGCTCTCCCGCTCCGCGCGCTCGACGTCCACGTGTATCCACTGGTCGTCGCCGGACAGCTCGGCGAACGTGTTGATGTCCTCCTGGCGCACCTCACGCCACTCGCCGGGCCCGATTTCCGTGCCGATCAGGGCCTTGAGCCCGTCGATCCCCTGTACCTCTGCGACCGCCATCGACTCCGAGCTTACAAGGGACCGTCGCGGTCCGGCGGCCCGATCAGGGAGGATGTGTG
Organism: Solirubrobacterales bacterium; assembly: GCA_038203635.1. GTDB lineage: Bacteria > Actinomycetota > Thermoleophilia > Solirubrobacterales > JBBDJG01 > DASRIA01. The sequence continues at coordinate 783 of JBBRDT010000127.1, read as the reverse complement.
GCATGGCGGATCAACCTTCCACCCGCAGCGTGAAGATCGGCGAGGACGAGCGCACCGGCTGGTCATCCGAGCGGCCGCGTCGCGAGGGTGGCCCGGCACGGCCACCCAACATCGCCGTGCGCTCCCGGGTGCTGACTCCGTCCGACCACCTGCGCTACTCCCCGGGCAGCATGCTGGTGATCGTCTGCCCCACCGCCGCCGAGCGCGACCGCTTCGCCGAGCGCATGATCCCCAACCGCGGGTCCCTGCTGTCGCTCGGCAAGGTGCGCGCGCTGCTGGCCGGCCGTGTGTCCGAGGAGGACATCGCCAGCAAGGCCTCCGAAGTGCTCGACGCGGCAGTCCTCAAGCGCCTGCAGGCGAACGAGACCGTCGTGATCGCAGCCGAGGGCACCGGCGCCGAGGAGCGCGAGCGCTACGCGCGGATGGCCGCGGCCGCGAAGCGACCCCGCCACCTGATCCTGCTCGAGGTGGCGCGCGCCGATGTGCCCGAGGAGGAGCGCGCAGCCCTGAACGAGCTGCGCCGCCGGCTTGACGCGGGAGAGCTCGGTGCAGAGGGCTTTCAGACCGCGGTGCGCATCGGGGGGCAGTCGGTCTCCGAGCTGAAGCGGATCGTCTTCGAGTACCCGCCGCGCGACGACTAGATGTAAGTACCGAGCAGGTTGGTGCGCTCTAGAAGTCGAGCGACCGGGGGTTTGTGGCCGAGAGCTGAATGTCTGCGTTGATGGTTGTAGTGCCAGAGCCATCCGTCAAGCGCGACGGTTCGCTCTGAGCTCGTGCGGTAGA
>JBBRDT010000126.1:0-5363 GCA_038203635.1 Solirubrobacterales bacterium | reverse complement strand
GGGTGTACTTCGTCAGCGACGCACGAGCCCAGGCGCAGCTCGGGACCACACCGTGGCGCGCCCAGCTCGAGCTGTCGGCGCCGGTGGCACCGAGCACGCCGGACACCACGCGCCTGTTCGGCGCGCATCGGCACCTCACCGTCTTCCGCGATGACACCTCGCCGCGCGTCGGCATCGACGAGCTCTACTTCTCGCCCGGCCCCGACCAGACCGACGTCCACCCCGCACCGGTCCGCCGCCACGAGCCGCGCCAGCTCTTCATCCCCGTCGACCTGGTGCTCGTCCTGCTCGGCGGCGCCACCTTCTTCGCGCTCCGCCACCGCCGGGCTCGCGGGCCGGGCCGGGGCCGCAACGCTATCCTGGGTTGATCAACAGCATGCCAGGCACAAGCATGACCAGCGTATCGCTTGCCAATAGCACCAATTGCCCTGGCGTCAGGCTGGTACCCAGCCAGCCGCTGGTGCTTGTGCTGGCGCCGTGAGGCGTACCGCGGGTTGGTTGTTGTTGGTGTTACTGGTGGCCGCAGTGGCAGTGGGCGCCGCTTGGTGGTATCGGGCAGGATTCGGTGGTGAAGTGTTGCCAGGGCCCCTTGGTCAGCTGCAGTCGCACTTTGCAAGCCAAGGTCTGGTGCTCGACGCGGCATTAGTACGCCATCCACAGATCAACGAGGTGCACAAGAACTCTCGCTTTCGAACCCGTGACGGCCGCCTTTTTTATGTGTATTGGTGTCACAACTCATCTGATGCTCAAAAGACCTTGAGCCGAATACGGGCAGCCCCGACGCCAGGCCCCGACGCAGCGCGCGGGCCCTTGGTGATTTTCCTGACCCTATGGGACCCCAATGACCCTTTGGCCAAGCAAGTGCTAGCAGCATTCGAAAGCTGGCCAGTAGAAGCAGACGTGGCTCGCTGATCCGCATCGCTAGCGCCACTGGTTCGGCGCCGGACTATTGTCGACAAGCTCACGAGCGCCCATCGGCCCCGAGCCCGGCTTGTGAAGGATAAGAACTGACGTGCCGAACGACCAAGAGTACCTCGCAGCGCTCAAGGTCCCACCGGCCGTGCTGCACGAGGAGCTCGGCCGCATCGCAGAGCTCCTGCTTCGCCTCGAGCGCCGCCGCCTGCGCATCATCTTCGCTGGGCTCAGCCTTGGCCTGGCATTCGTCCTCACCGCGAGCATGTCGGGAGCGTCGAGTGCGCTCGCTGGCGCAGCGCTCTTCATCTCCGGGCTGGTCGCCGCGCGGTCGCTCCCGGCGCTGGTGCGACCGCGCCTCCTGCTGTTCCAGGACGCAGACTGGACGAAGGGCGTCAGCTTCATCAGCCGCGACTCGGGGTTGGTGCGCATCGATGACGAGGGCGTGCTCTGCGTGGGCGCTCAGAGGATGGGGGGTGGGAAGTCGCGCATCACGTACGACGCGGGCAGGCATTCGCTGACGGTCGGCACGAAGCGGAAGTACGCGGGAGGCCAACACGAATGTGTTGTCACGATAGCGTTACCGCAGGCGCTGACTCGCGCTCACGGCCATTGGCTCGTTTCGTACTTCGGCCCGCGCTGGCTTGCGCGCCGGTGATCACCGTCCAGGTGGGCCAGGATCGACTGGCTCCTGGAGTCCTCGCCTGGGGTCCTCGCCTGGGGGCGCCCGGGGTCCTCGCCGTCCTCGCCTGGAGCGCCTGGAGTCCTCGCCTGGAGCGCCTGGAGTCCTCGCTGCGTCCGCTGCGTCAGCAGCAGCGCTGTCGGTCGCCGAGCCTTGGGCTTCGTGGCGCTACGAGTCAGTACGGGTTCGCCGGCGACAGGCTGCCGCCCGAGGCCGCCAGCGCCCTGGGAGCCACGCTCGTGCTGCCGGCAGGCAAAGCGATCGTGTCATTCGCGCGGAGCTCGATCAGCGGCACATTGCTCCACTCAAGGCTCTGCCCCGCCGCGCATTGGCCGGGTGCCTGCCTCGGCGCGATCGCGTACACCGCGCCCGCGCCGAGGACCGTGCCCATACCTGTCTCGTCGATCACGAGCGCCGTGCCCTCGTCGATTCCCAGCCCGATCGGCCGCGCAGTCCAGCCCGCCGTGAGCGCGCGCGCGGTGAACGCGAGCAGCCTGCCCATGCGATCGCGCGCCGCGAAGTGCGTATCGGTGATGACGGGTGCGAGCGGCGCGAGCGTGACCACATCGCGTTCGAGCGTGACCCTCGGGTCGAACGGATCCGCGAGCGCCTCGTCCGACACCACGCTGCCGAGGCGCGCGGAGTAGACGATGCCGGCGAGGAACGCACAGCCCGCGCTGGTTCCGCCGATCACGCCGCCGCGCGCGTACGCGGCCGCGAGCCCGGCGGCAACCGGCGTGTCGCCCCAGGCCGTCACGTAGACGGCTTGATCCCCGCCGGCGAGGAAGACCGCCTCGGCATGCTCGAGGGTCCACGCCACGTAGGGCTCGAGCGCGAGTGCACGCGTGTCGACCAGCAACGTCTCGACCGAGTCGATGCCGCCGATGTCACCATACAGATAGTCATTGTAGCCGTCGGCACCCGACGCTCGCAGCACGACGATATCGCCACCGCCGATGCGATCGCGCTGCCACGCGAAGGCAGCATCGACATCGGGGCCGCCGCCCATCAGGATCAGGCCGGCGCGCGACGTCGCGACCTTGTCGGCCGCGCTCCCCGTCAGCCAGCGGGTGAGCCCGGACGGAGGACCCGGCGCGATCGGTGCGCCGTCGGTCGCATCGCCCGCGTTGCCCGCGTCGCCCGCGCCGCCCGCGCCGCCCGCGCCGCCCGCGCCGCCCGCGTAGTCGCTCGCACCGGTGCACGCGGCCAGCAAGGTGACGATCCACAAGCGCATCGACACACTCTCGTCAGCGAGCCCGCGCACGTCAAGCGTCTCGAGCGCGCTCATCGTGGACGGCGCGTGGTCCGGTTCACCGCCGAGCAACCCAAGGCAACGCCGAAATGCTGAGGGCGCATAGCCCGGTAGCTGACCGTCGACGCGATCTTCGGTGCGATCTTTGGACTCATTCGAGGGCCCGATGCCCCTGGCTACGAGTCGCTCACACTTCCTCCACGCCTTCGATCCCAGCCGGTCCGCTTCTGGCCAAGCCGGCCAAGCCCAGGCGGCGTTCGCCGCACCGAAACCCGCGCCGATTGGCCTATCCTCACTGCAGGATGTGCTTGTGAGCGACTTGGCCGCCCGTGAAGGAGGCATTGCGGTACGGGTTGAGCTTCTGGATACTCTTCAGGCGTGCTGTCGGGTCCGGGAGGTTCCGGGTGCGGGCCCAGCTATAACAGCCCAGCTCGTCCGCCGTTCGGTTATGGGGCGTTGACGCCGGATTACCACCGTACGGCGGCAGCTGGAAGCAGCTGGGGACGCCGATTTCAGCAGTCGGAGGCATGCCGGTCAGCTCGTCCTCATCATGGTCGTAGGTGAAGTCGCTGTAGGGGTAGCAAATGCCGACGTTGTCCTGGTATGGGCTGTCGAGGACAACGTTTGTCTCCGGGTCGACGTAGAATGCGAACCAGCCATAACGACAGTCTGACGGCCCGGCTGAGCCCTTGTTATTGATTCGACAAAGCGTGTCTCCCACGGCCGCGGCAGCCTTCGTGTGCAGCTTACCTTCCTTGGTCGGGTCACCAATCGCGGCGGCAGCCAGCTCCGACGTGCTGTTATCGCTGTCGGCCGGGTAGCAGGTGCCGTTGCAGTTGGCGATTGTGACCGTCTCGTCAGCAGGCCCGAATCCGAGGATGTAGCCAGCCTCGCAACCGTTCGAGAACACGCCGGTCTGAACACCCCCGGAATCAGTTGGTCCGTGTGCTCGCCGGCGATCCGTACGGCCCTTCGCCGCGCGTGGGACGCGTGAGCAGGCGAAGCCGAGGGTGCCGTCCGCGTTGGCGCCGGTGAAACAGCCGAGGTACGGATTCGCCGGGTCAGGCGAGCCACATGCTTCTTCGCCCGTCGCTTCGGTCTTCTGCGTTACCGGGTTACACGTCGGCTCGCAGATGCCGGCGATGACCGTGCCCATGGAGAGGAATGTCGCGCTCATACGCGCGCAGTTGAAATTCGTGCCGCACTGCGGACCGGTGCCAGCGGCGCCGGCCGTGTCGCAGATCGTCTTGCAGACACCGCGACCGTCGAGGAACTGCCGGCACCAGGCGCCCTTGGCGCAGTTGTCGGCAACGCCGGCGCCCATGCCAACCGACGGGAACTCCGCGGTGGGGAACGCTGGACCGGTGATCACGCACTCCTCACCGACGGCGATGGTGCCCGCGCGCGCGCAACCCAGGCGACCGACGTCGGCCTCGATCGGCGTGGTGCTCGGGTCGTCACGCGACTCGACGATCCAGGTGCAGCGCTCGTCCGCGGTGCACGGCGTCTGCGTGAGCGGATCACAAAAACCCTGCGTCACGTCCGCGGGCGCGTCGATTACGACGTCGGTGATGTCGCCGTCGACGCCTTGCGTCACGTCCTCGGGCGCGTCGATCGTGACCTGGGTGATGTCAGATCCACCGTCGTCTCCACCGCAGGCAACCATGAATCCGACACACAGGGCTCCCAAAGCTAGCTTCTTAATTCTACTCCCCGAAGGTGTGCCGCTTGGGAATGGTTCCCGTTGGACGGCGGTTTTCACGAAGACACCGCCCTCGATTCTACTGGAACCGCCATGTAGGGTCAATCGCTATTCGAAGCGCCGATCACTGCATCACGCAACCGGGGTGGCTAACACTCCCGGCGCGGTCACCGCGATCCAACGGGTGGGCTCGTTCGCCAATGCCAACTTGCATGTTCGCCTGACCGCGCGGCCCGATGGCCGCGTCGAGTACCACTTCCAACGGGCCGTTCCGTCCGGCCGCACGTCGTGGGTCACCGACGGCGCCATGTGGTGCCGACGGCTCGCGACCCCTGATCCCCCCGCGCCGCAGTCACACCACGCGGTTTCACGGCGTGGCCGCCCATGGGTGGCGTTCCCGCGTGATTCCCTCGCCGACCGCACCACCCGCGAGCACGAGCACACCGCCCCGTCGGCGATGACGGCTCGCCCGCAGGCTCGATTGGGCCGCGCTGGTGCGCAGGGTTTTCGGCGACGAGGTCACCCAGTGTCCGCGCTGCGGCGATGCCCTGCGCGTCCTCGCGGTCCTCAGCCACCTCGGCCTGACCTCTGACCCGTGCCGATCGCCCCCGCACGCGCGCCGCCCGATGCCCCTGGCGACGAGTTCGACTTCGGCAGCTGAATCTCCACGTCTCGCCACCACTGCCACGGTGCCGACTGCGACGCTGCGCCGTGCGCTGGTTGGGATGCGATCGAGCTGCTCGAGGAGATCGGGACCGACCTGCGCCTGCTCGCCGAGCTCGATGCGCTCGTGCCGACGCTGGCGCGGGTCGCGA
>JBBRDT010000125.1:0-5455 GCA_038203635.1 Solirubrobacterales bacterium | reverse complement strand
AGCCACCCAGTGTCGATCTCTGCGCGCTCGAACGCGCCTCCACCGAGCAGCCGGCGCAGGAAGCCGAGGTTCGTGGTCACGCCGAACACGGCGGTGTCGTCGATCGCCCCGGTGAGCGCCAGCCGCGCGGCGTCGCGATCGAGTTCGTGCACGACGGCTCGCGCACCCGCTTCCGGGTCGACGCGCTGGGCGTGACCGATGAGGCGGGCCGCCGGCTGGCGATGCGCACCGTAGCCGCCGGCGACCCGTGCTGGCTGATCGAGATCGACGACCGGGTCGAGGTCTTCCACGTGGAGCAGCGCGGTGCCCAGCTGCGGGTGGTGCACCACGGCGAGTCGCATGTCTTCGCCGACCCGGAGCTGGCGGGCGACGCCTCGCCCGGGAGCGCCGGCGACGGTCAGGTCGTGGCGCCGATGCCGGGCACCGTCGTGGAGGTGCTCGTGCAGGCCGATCAGCCGGTTGCAGCCGGACACACCCTCGTCCTTATGGAGGCGATGAAGATGGAGCTCTCGATGACCGCGCCGTTCGACGGGGTGGTGACCATCGTGGGGGTTGCGACCGGCGACAAGGTGTCCCTGGGGCAGCTGCTGGTCGGCGTCGAGCCGGCCCTGACCGAGGAGGCGGCATGAAAGCGGCGCGAGCGGGCGACCTGACCGACGAGCAGCGGATGTTGCGCGACCTCGCGCGCCGGTTCACCGACGAGCAGGTGATCCCGCAGGCGGCGATCCACGATCGGGAGGACTCGTACCCAGCCGATCTCGTGCGCCGCATGTCGGAGCTTGGTTTCCTCGGTGCGACCGTGCCGGAGGCTTATGGCGGCCTCGGCCTCGACGTGACGAGCTACGCGATGCTCGTGGAGGAGCTCTCGCGCGGCTGGATCGCGGCATCGGGTGTGATGAACACGCACCTGATCGGGGCGTATCTCCTGAAGCGATTCGGAACGGAGGAACAGCGCCGGCGCTTCCTCCCGCGGATGGCCACGGGCGAGGTGCGTGGTGCGTTCGCGCTCTCCGAGCCACACTGCGGCTCCGACGTGCAGGCCATCAGGACCACAGCCACCCGTGAGGGGTCCGATCACGTCGTCAACGGCTCGAAGATGTGGATCACGAGCGGCCTGCATGCGGGGCTCGTGTTCACGCTGGTGCGCACCGACCCGGAGGCTTCGCCGCGGCACACGGGGATGAGCTGCCTCATCGTCGAGAAGGAGCCGGGCGCAGTGCGGAACGAGGGCCGCTGGGCGGGGCTCGACGTGGGACCCAAGATCGCCAAGCTCGGCTATCGCGGCGTCGAGACGACGGAGCTGTACTTTGACGGGTACAGGTGCCCGACGGAGAACGTGCTCGGCGGGGAGGAGGGCATCGGCGCGGGCTTTCGCCAGATGATGGAAGCGCTGGAGCTCGGCCGCGTGAACGTGGCGGCACGGGGTGTTGGCGTGGCCCAGCGCGCCCTCGAGCTGGCGATCCGCTACTCGCAGGAGCGGCACGCGTTCGGTCAGGCGATAGCCGGCCACCAGGGCGTGCGCTTCCGCCTGGCGGACATGGCGACCAAGGTCGAGGTGGCGCGCGTGCTCACCTACTCAGCGGCGCGCAAGAAGGACGCAGGACTCCGCTGCGACCTCGAGGCCGGAATGGCGAAGCTGTACGCATGTGAGGCCGCGAAGGAGGTGGTCGAGGACTCGATGCGCATCCATGGCGGCTACGGCTACACGTCGGAGTACGAGATCGAGCGGCTCTACCGGGACGTGCTGCTGCTGGTGATCGGTGAGGGCACCTCGGACATCCAGCGGCTAGTGATCGCTAAGCGACTGCTCGAACGGCAGCTTTCGACGCGGTGAGGATCAGCGATTACGCGCGGGCGGCCTGATCAGCTACGGAACAGGTCGACACGGTCGGTTTCGAGCAGAGCGTGTCGGGCTGTGCTTTCACGGCGACGTTGGGATCTACAGATGGCAGCGCGGTAGCCGGCGGGCGCATTGCGGTTACTGAGGTCGATGGGGAGGGTGCAGGTGCAGACGTGCGACGCCGGCGGTAGTCCCACCGATCTGCCCTTCCATCCCATTCTCGCCTGCTGACGACGTGGGCAGGTCTCCGTGCGAGGGTGTGAGGGGCGTACGATCCGCGTGTGCCCGGCTGACCCTGACCTTCGATCGTCCCGGCGCTCACCGCCTGCGCTCCGCCTCGCTGCTACCTACCCGGACCGCCGCAAGCAACAGGAGCAGATCCATGGCAACCATCAACAGCAACCTTGAAGTCGTGCTCGTCGGCTGGGTCGACGCGCGCCGGCGCAACGATTTGGCGACGATCGAGCTACACCTTCACCCCGACGTCGTCTGGCAGGGCTTGCGCGAGGATCTCGTCTGCCGCGACCGCGAACAGGTGCTCGACACGATCCGGGAGGGAGAGGGGACGCTTCCCGAGGTGGAGGGCATCGAGCTCGCCGCGGCGGGCGACCAAGTGCTGCTCGGGGTCCGCAGCCCTGACATCATCGAGGTCGCGGGCGAGGTGCTCGACGGCGAGATCTACAACGTCTTCACCCTGACCGAAGGCTTGATCGTGCGGATGGAGGAGTTCCACACACGTGAGCAGGCCGCCGACGCTATGCGGGCCCATCGCGAGGCCGGCGGTGCGGGCGCGGAGTCTCGCAGCCGGGTCCCGGCGGATCCGGTCGGCGACCTGATCCCGTTCGTCCATGTGGCCGACGTGGGGCGGTCCGTCGCGTTCTACGAGTTGCTTGGCTTCACCGTCGGCGACACCTACGAGGTCGAAGGTCGGCTCGACCGGGCAGCGCTGGAATCGCGTGACGCCAAGCTGATGCTCGCTCACGCCGACGAACCCGTTCACCCGGGGGAGCAGGCCGTCCTGTTCTACCTCTACTCCAACGACCTCCGGTCGCTTCAGCAGCACTTGCGCCAGCACGATGTCCGGGTGGGGGGCATTTGCGACGGGGGCCCCGGCCCGAAGGAGGAGATGCGGTTGCGCGACCCAGACGGCTACGTGCTGATGGTCGCCCAGACGGGCGCCGCCACGGTCGGGCCGCGTTAAGACGGTCGAGCACGCTGTCGATGCGGGACCCTGTCCCGATGGATTCCGCGGCTCGCGTAGGCCGCTGTCCGGCGGGTCATCGTCGCCGATCGCCCAATTGTCGCCTTGCCCGCAGCGCCGTCTGCGCGAGCGCAGCTTCCACCCGTTTCCGTCCGGCGTCTGGCTGAAGTAGAGGGCGCGTCCGCGGACAGCCACGGCCCGCGCACACGTGCGAGCCGACATATCAGCCGTTTCTGTTACGTTACGTGCGTGGCTGACGCGGAGTTCGCTTCCCCATTCGCCCTGCCTGAGTCGCCGGCCGAGCCGGACTTGGTGGCAAAGTATTTCCGCGGTCTCGGGGATTCGACCCGGGTGCGGATCCTGGAGCTGCTCGAGGCCGAGGGCGAGCTGTCGGTGACGGAGCTGGTCATCGCGGTCGGCGAGGCGCAGTCGAAGGTCTCGAATCACCTCGCCTGCTTGCGCTGGTGCGGGTTCGTCGAGGGTCGCCGCGTGGGCCGCCAGGTGCGCTATCGCGTCGCTGACGGACGCGTCTCGGAGTTGTTGCGGCTCGCCCAGTCGCTACTGGCCGGCAACGCGGAGCATGTCGCCGCGTGCACAAGGATCGAGGCGCGCTGCTGATGCGCCGTTCAGACCTATTCGGAGCTGCGGGAATCGGTGCGTTCGCGGTGGTCTGTTGCGCCGCGTTGCCTGCTGTAGTGGCGTTCGCCGGCGGGCTATCGCTGGCCGCGCTGCTTGGCGGCGGCGTTGTCGTCGCGCTAGCCGTTGCCGTCGGGGCGGCGCTCGTTGTTCGGTTGCGCCGGCGCCGTGGGTGCACGGAGCCGCCGAAGGGTGCGCCCTCGTGAGGATCGAGGTGCTCTACTTCGACGGCTGTCCGAGCCACGAGGCGCTCCTGCCGCGCTTGCGCGAGCTGATGGAAGAGGCCGCGATCGACGCCCCGGTCAGCCTCATCCACGTGGTGTCCGCGGAGGGTGCCGAACGCACGCGCTTTCTCGGCTCACCGACGCTGCGCATCGACGGGCGCGACGTCGACCCGAGCGCTGATCACCGCGGCGACTACGGCTTGAAGTGCCGACTGTACGCGCACGCGGACGGCGTGCGCCGCGCGGTACCTGACGAGCTGATCCGGGCCGCCTTGCGCGCTCGCGGCGGCCACGCGGACCGGGTCGCTGCGACTCAGCCACCTGAGGTCGCTCAGGTTCTACGTGACGCGTTTCCCGCCGCCGATGACGCGCCGCTCGCGCTCACGCTGCTGCGGCTGCTCGCCGAAGGGCAGCCAGTCGAGCTGTCGTCGCTCGCGCGAGCCGCGGGTCGCGACCAGGACGCCGTCCACGCTCAGGTCGAGGAGTGGCCGAACGTCGAGCGCGACGACGACGGCGCCGTCGTCGGGTTCTCAGGGCTGACGCTCCGGGCGACCGACCATCACTTCGATGTCGGCGGTCAGGCGCTCCACACCTGGTGCGCCTGGGACACCCTGTTCCTGCCTGCGTTGCTAGGGATGACGGCGAACGTCCGCTCGACATGCCCAGTTAGTGGCGCCACAGCCGAGCTCGTGGTCACGCCGAGCGCAGTCGTCAAGTCGAAGCCTGAAGACGTGCAGGTTTCGTTTCCGACGCTCGCGACCACAGACGCGAGCCACATCACCAACTCGTTCTGCTGTCACGTGCGCTTCATCGTCGGCGCCGAAGCGGCGGCGAGCTGGGAGGCTGACAACGCCGGCGGGCAGACCTTTGATCTCGCGGAAGCCTTCGCACTCGGACAACAAGCGGTGGCGCCCGTCTTGAGTTCGCCGCGCCGATCGGAAGCGGTGGGCCATGCCTGAGAGCATCGGCTTCACGCAACTCGAGCGGCTGCTCGAGGACGACGCCCAACTCGTCGAGGTGCTGCCGCCCGAGGAGTACGAGGAACTGCATCTACCCGGCGCGATCAACATCCCGCTGAAAACTCTGGATGCCGGCAGCACCGCCGGGCTTGACCGAGAGAGGGCGGTCGTCGTCTACTGCTGGGACGGACTCTGAGACATGAGTCCACGGGCCGCGTGCCGGCTCGCCACCCTCGGCTTCGAGCACGTGTACGACTACGCGCCCGGCAAGGTCGATTGGATCGCGCGTGCCTTGCCGCTCGAGGGCGAGAAGGCCGGCGAGCGCCGCGCGATCGACGTCGCCCAGCAGGACGTGGTCACCTGCGCCCTTGAAGACCCGGTGGGCGCAGTGCGCGAACGCGTTGTGCAATCCCCATACGCGTTCGCGTTTGTCCTGAGCAATGGCGTGCTACTGGGCCGACTGCGCAAAGCCGCTTTGGAGGGCGACCCGTGGGTGCGTGCCGAGGACGCCATGGAACCGGGTCCGTCGACGACTCGACCGGACACTGCGCCGGACAAGCTGCTGGCGAAGTTGCAGAAGGCGGAGCTGACGACC
>JBBRDT010000124.1:0-5471 GCA_038203635.1 Solirubrobacterales bacterium | reverse complement strand
GATGTGGCTGAACGCCTGCGGGAAGTTTCCCAGCAGCTCGCCGCTGACCGTGTCGATCTCCTCCGCCAGCAGCCCGAGGTCGTTCGCATAACCGGCGAGCGTGTTGAAGAGCTTTTCGGCGCGCGCCAGCTCGCCCGCCCTCGCCAGGCAGGACACGAGCCAGAAAGAGCAGATCACGAAGGTGCCCTCCTCGCCCGCCAGGCCGTCGGGGTTGACGCCGCCGGCGGCGTTGCGGTAGCGCAGGACGAGCCCGTCCTGGGTGAGGTCGCGGGCGATCGTCTCGATCGTCGCTCGCATGCGCGGGTCGTTCGCGGGCAGAAAGCCCAGGATCGGCATCAACAGCGCGGCCGCATCGAGCTCGTCGGAGTCGAACGACTGCGCGTAGGCCTTGCGTGACTCGCTCCAGCCCCGCTCGAGGATCGTCGTCCGCACGCGGTCGCGCTCCGCCGCCCAGGCCTCGGCCTTGGCGAACTGACCGAGGCCGGGAGCCAGCTTCACCGCGCGGTCGAGCGCGGTCCAGCACAGCACCTTCGACGAGAGGTGGTGGCGTGGCTCCCCGCGCATCTCCCACATGCCGGCGTCCTTCTGGTGCCACCCCTCCGCAGCCGCATCCGCGAGGTCCGCGACGAACTCCTGGATCTCGGGATGGAGGTCGCCGAGCCGCTCCTTGTAGAGGTAGAGCGTGTTGAGCAGCTCGCCGTACACGTCGAGCTGCGCCTGCACCCAGGCGCCGTTGCCGACGCGCACCGGACGTGAGTCGCGCCAGCCGCGCAGGTGCGGCAGCTCACGCTCGGAGAGGTCGTGCTCGCCGCCGATGCCGTACATGATCTGCAGCGAGCCGTCCTTGACTCGCCCACCCGCCGAGCTCGTCATGAACGAGACGAAGTTCTCGGCCTCGTCGGAGCAGGTGCCGATGTACAGCGCTTCGAGAGTGAGGCTCGCGTCCCTGATCCACGCGTAGCGGTAGTCCCAGTTGCGCTCGCCGCCGACGTCCTCGGGGAGCGAGGTGGTGGGCGCCGCCACGATCGCCCCGGTGGGGCCGTACGTGAGGCCCTGAAGCACCCGGGAGCTGAGCTGCACGAGCTCGTTGTGCGGCCCTTCGTAGAGGTCGTGCTGCGCCTCCCACGAGCGCCATGCCTCGGCGGTGTCGGCAAGGCGATGTGCCACGTCCACGGCCGGGGTCGGCTCGATGGTGGACATCTCGGCCGAGGCCCAGCGCAGGGCGAAGCCCGTGCGTTCGCCCGCGGCCAGCCGGAACGTGCCCCGCATCGTCGATCCGGCGATCTCGACCGGCCCCGCCGAGGTCACGGCGACCTGGCTGGGACCACCAAACGTGCGGCCACCGTCGTCGGTACGCCGGAAGAGCGGGCGGACCAGTCCGTACTCGGGTCGCGGGGCCAACTCCAACGACAGCTGCATCTCGCCGGACACGCATTCGACCGCGCGCACCAGCTCGTGGGGCGCGTCGGTCCCGAGATCGTGCCCGCGCTGGCCGTCGGCGAAGGCCAGCGCGTCCGTCAGCCGCACGACCCCGGAGCCAGTCGTGAAGGTCGTCTCCACCACGAGCGCCCCCGGCAGGTAGCGGCGCTTGCTCGTGAACGACTCCACCGGGCAGATCGACCAGTGCCCCGCCTCGGGATCGAGGATGCGGGCGAACAGCGCCGGGCTGTCGAAACGCGGCAGGCAGAGCCAGTCGATCGACCCCTCCGTGCTGACCAGCGCCGCCGAGTTGCAGTCGGAGAGCAGGCCGTAGTCGGCGATCGGGCGGAAGGCGGGGGTTACTCTCATTCCGGCATCAGCCTAAAACAGGGCCCCGGACGACCGAGAGGAGACCCGTGCGCGGACTGAAGGGCAAGAACGTTCTCGTGACCGGCGGCAGCTCCGGCATCGGGCAGGCGATCGCGGTCCGTTTCGCCGAGCACGGCGCAAATGTCGCGATCAACTATCTGACGTCGCCCGACGAGGCGGCCGGCACGGAGGAGGAGGTCCGCGCCTGCGTCAGCAGGGTGCGCGAGAAGGGCGTGCGGGACGTGCTGGTGCAGGGCGACGTCTCCAGGGAGGAGGACGCGGTGCGCATGGTCGCGGAAACGGCCGGCGAGCTCGGCAGCCTCGACGTCCTGATCAACAACGCCGGCATTCAGATCTCGCGCCCCTCCCACGAGCTCTCGCAGGCGGACTTCGAGAAGGTCCTCGCGGTCAACCTGCGCGGCGCCTTCCTGTGCGCGCGCGAGTCGATCAAACGCTTTCTGGAGGCAGGCACGCCCGGCTCGATCATCAACGTCTCGAGCGTCCACCAGGTGATCCCGAAACCCGAATATCTGGGCTACTCGGTCAGCAAGGGCGGGATGCAGAACCTGACGCGCACGCTCGCCCTCGAGTACGCCGGCCACAACATCCGCGTGAACGGCATCGGCCCCGGCGCCACCGTCACCCCGATCAACCGAGCATGGGTGGACGATCCGGAGAAGGCTGCGCAGGTCACACGCCACATCCCGCTGGCGCGCGCCGCAACCGCGGACGAGATGGCGGGGGTCGCCTGCTTTCTGGCGAGCGACGATGCGGCCTACATCACGGGCCAGACCATCTTCGTCGACGGCGGCCTGACTCTGTACGCGGACTTCCGGGAACCCTGGTCGTCGGAGTGAGGGAGCTACATGGCGCGCGTGTAAGGCTGCGGCCGGTCGCCGACGCCGACATCCCGTTGCTCACGGCCCTTGCCGCCGATCCGGAGATCGTGCGCTGGTGGGGTGACAACGACGAGGACGCGATCCGGATGGAGGTCTGTGCCCCGCGCGCGACGGGCTGGGCGGTGGAGGTGGCGGGCGAGGTCTCGGGTCTCGTGGTGGCGACCGAGGAGCCCGACCCGGACTATCGGTCCGTGGAGCTCGACATCTTCGTCGCCGCACCTCTGCACGGTCGCGGCATCGGGGCGGACGCCCTCCGCACGGCGCTGCGGCACCTGTGCGGTGAACGCGACCATCATCGCGCGGTCATCGTCCCCGCCGCCGAGAACGAGCGCGCGATTCGTTGCTATCAGCGGGTCGGCTTCCGACCCGTCGGGGTGCTGCGCCAGGCGGACCGCGCCCCGGGCGGCGGGTGGCGTGACGCGTTGGTGATGGACCTGCTGGCAGCCGAGCTGCGCTGAGCCGCCCAGCCGACTTTTCACCCGCAGGGAAGAAAAACGGGTGCTCCCCCGTCTGGTGGTCGTAAGCGATCGCCAATCGCGACTCACGGGGGACACAATGGGTTACCGCAACTAGATCCGACACACACAGAGACTTGAGACGAAAAGGGGCCGACAGGGCCCCTCTTTCGTTGTGGGGCCGTACGTATCCGGGCCTGACTAGGACTCCTCGTACTCGTCGTGCAGCTGCCACCAGCCGTAGCGGGGCGTCTGCGGGCGGCCCGGCGGGGTGTCCTCCCAGTCCTCCTGGCGACCGAGCGGCGTGAGGTCGAGGAAGGTGAACCGGCCGGTTTCACCGGGCCGTCAAGCATGATCCTCGCTCCCGTTGGGTCGGCCGGCCGCGCGTGCTGGAACAGGTGCACGGCGGCGCGGCGGTCGGGGAACAGGTCGCCCGCGAGCTCGAACTCGGCGGAGCGCAGCCGGAACGTGGCATCGAACGTGCCGCGGTCGTCCAGCGACAGCCAGGCGCCCTCGAACGCGGTGCCGGTCGTCCGGCTGCGTGCTTTAGGGTCGGCCGATGCACTCGCAGGAGTCGTATCCGCTGCCCGAGGATCCGGCGCTCGCGCAGCTCGCCGCCGTGCTGCGCGATGCCGAGCACTGGGCCTGGATCTTCGACCACCGCTGGCGACTGGTTTACATGACTGACGCCCTGCGCGTGTCGTTCGGCAACGATGGGGCGCCGGTGCCGACCGCCATCGGCTGCCACGCCTTCGGGCCGGAGGCAGTGGAAGTGAGCCGCGGCTGGCGCTTCGGCCCCAACTCGACTGAGCGGCTGAGCACGATCCTGCGCGGCGTCGGCGGATGGCTCCTCGCGGATGCGCCCGGCGGCGTCGACGAACTCCGAACGCTCGTGGATCCCTCGCTGCGCGAGTTCCTGGATGAGCTGACACCGTCGAACGATGAGATGATCGGGTTCGTCGTCCATAGCTTCGGTATCAGCAAACAAGAGGACATTCGGTTCATCGGATGGCGCGTGCGCCAGGCAGATGGACGACTGGCCGGGACCGTCCTGATCAATAAGCCCGCGGTGAGCATGACGATGCTCGGGGCGATCGCCACGGGGGGCGACCTGCGTCACTTCGAGCTGATGCAACGGGTGTCAAGGCCTGCCCGGCGTCCGGCGGCGATCCTGTTCGCCGACCTGGAGGGCTCATCGCCGCTCGCCCGGCGGCTCTCAACCGCCAGCTATTTCGCGCTCGGTCGACGCCTGGTCCGCGCTGCCGACCAGTGCGTGATCGACGCGGGCGGTCTTGTCGGCCGCCACGTCGGCGATGGCGTCGTCGCCTTCTTCCTCGCCGAGACCACGGGGTCAGAGTCCGCCGCGGCGAGAGCCTGCATCTCGGCCGCTCGTGCACTCCGAGGCGCGCTCGGGGACGTGGCGACCCGCAGTGGCCTGGAGCCTGACGACATCGTGCTGCGCTTCGGCCTCCACTGGGGCTCGACGCTCTACGTCGGCGCCGTCACCACGAGCGGCCGGGCCGAGGTCACCGCCCTGGGCGACGAGGTGAACGAAGCGGCACGCATCGAGGCGTGCGCCACCGGCGGACTCACACTCGCTTCCAAGGCGCTTGTGGAACGCCTGGAACCCGACGACGCCGCCGTGCTCGACCTCGACCCCGACCGCGTCACCTACACACCACTCGCAGACCTCAGCACCGCCACCGAGAAAGCCCGCCGCGACGCACCGGCCGTCGCCGTTTGCGAAGTCTGAGGCGCGCCACGGGCTACAACCGCCGGTCCTGCTTGCCATGCAAAGCAGGAGCACACGGCCTCGCTCTCGCTTTCGCCTGATACCAGGGCTCGTAGATCGCCACCCACACGGTCTTGCCGATGCCGGGGGTCGGAGTGCCGGGTCGGGCGGCCGTTGCGCGGCACGCGAAACGGCGCGGGCGACTCGCACAGGCGCTCGGCGAGCTGCCGCGCCCGGCCGTCGTTTCGCGATTGCCCGTCGTGCCCCGTGAACGCAGCGATCGAGTGGGTCATCAGCGCGCTCGAGTTGAGCCGCGTGTCGTTCGTATAGACGTGCAGCGAGTCGCTCCAGAGACGATCCATCGCGGGCTGCAGCCAGTCCGCGAACTCCCAGTAGCCGGCATCCGTTAGCGGTGGGCTGCCGACGACCGCCGCGTGCGCGGCGGGAGGCGCCGCCTCGGCGGACGCGGGGTCGAGCAGCCGCCAGGACCCCGGAGCGGCGGCGACCGTCGTCAGCGCGCCCTTCGACAGGAACGCCCTCCTTGTCCCTCCGCCGTTCAATTCGCCGCCACACATTGACGAACAGTGAGGAGCGAAC
>JBBRDT010000123.1:0-5487 GCA_038203635.1 Solirubrobacterales bacterium | reverse complement strand
TGGAAGAGCTGACACGCGAATTGAGCCTGCAGGACGACGTGCTCTTCCCCGGTCTGCGGGACAACGTCCCCGACTACCTGCAGGTGATGGACGCCTTCTGCCTTCCATCATCGGGCAAGGAGTCGTTCGGCAACGCCGCGATCGAAGCGATGGCCACCGGTGTGCCGACGGTCGTCTTTGCCGACAGCCCCGGGCTGCTGGAGCACGTCGAGGACGAGCAGACCGGGTTCGTCGTCGAGACACAGCAGGAGCTCGTCGAGGTGCTGCAGCGACTCCGTACGGACCCGAAGCTACGCGCCGACGTCGGGCTGCGCGGCCGAGCCGCGGTGCGGGAGCGCTACACACCGGCCAGAGCTGCTCGCGCCTACGAGCAGCTGTACGCGTCGGCGCTCGCGGCTCGCGGCAGGTAGCTAGCGAACGAACACCGCGGCGTACGACGCGCTGCCGAGACGCCCGGTCCCGCGGCCGTAGACCGGCGACTCGACCAGCCGCAAACCGCACCCTGCCGCCTCTGCGGTCAGATCTTCCACCGGCGCAATGCTTCGCACATGCCGGTAGTAGGCCGGGCGGCCCGACAGGCGAAACGCCAGGCGTTCGGCTCTGCGGTACAGCGACCGCGGGTTCGGCATCGACACGATCAGATGCCCACCCGCATCGACCAGCGCAGCGAGCACCCGCAGGGAACCGGGCAGGTCGGGGACGTACTCCAGCACGCTCGAGCAGATCACCAGACCTGCCGGGGACGGCGGATCCTGCCCGAGCTGCTCGATGGTCTCGTGGCGGTACGAGACCGGCAGCCCGGCCGTATGGGCCTTCGCCGCTTCGAGCATCGTGGCGCTCGCGTCGACGCCGAGGACGCCACGGCTGTGGCGGGCAGCCACTGCGGACAAGACCCCGGTCCCGCAACCGACGTCGATCGTGTCGCGCGCGGGGTCGGCGTAACGACCGATCAGTCCCGTCCAGACCTCCAGCCGTTTGCGGAAGACCGGCGAGTCTTCGTATTGGCGTGCGAAGTCGGCCGCGTGATCGGAGTGGTAATCGATCGCGTCGTAGGACATCTCAGCTGCTTGAAAGCATCCACTCCCACTGCTTGCGCAGCCCGTCGCGCCACTCCGTCCGTGGCGCGAGGCCCAGGCGTTCCTTCGCGAGCGTCGAGTCGGCGCACGTGTCGCGCACGTCGCCTGACTGGGGCGCGTCGTACCGGACGTCGAGCCGCCTTCCGGCGAGCTCCTCGATCACCGCGATCGCCTCGTTCACGCTCACCTGCGCGCCGCCCCCCACGTTGATCACGAGCCCTCCCACGTCCGGGGCCTCCGCTGCGGCGAGGGTCGTGTGCACCACGTCCTCGACGAACGTGAAGTCACGTGTCTGGAGCCCGTCGCCGAAAACCGTCACCGCGGTGCCGTTCAGCGCGGAGCGGCAGAACGCATGGAACGCCATGTCCGGGCGCTGGCGCGGCCCGTAGGCGGAGAAATAGCGGAGGATCACGGCGTCGACTCCGTGGTTGCCGTGGTACATCTGGCAGAGGTGCTCGGCTGCCAGTTTCGTGACGCCATACGGGGAGAAGGGCTGCGGCAGCACGGACTCGGGCGTCGGGAAGCGCTCGGCCTGCCCGTACACCGACGAGGACGAGGCGAACACGAAGCGCTTCTCCGGCCAGGTCTTCGCTGCCTCCAGCAGCTCCTGGGTGGCGAGGATGTTGTTACGCAGATAGGTCTCGAACCTGCCGCCCCAGCTCGCTCGCACGCCGGGTTCCGCTGCGAGGTGGAAGATGACCTCGACCTCCGACACCAGGTCCTGCACATCGCCGCGGGCCAGGTCGATCGGGACGAACTGGAACGCCTCGTGGTCCATCGCGACCTCGAGGTTGTGGAGCTTCTGCCGCCGGCCGTAGTTGTCGTTGAAGCAGTCGACCCCAACGACGTCGTTGCCCTGCTCGAGCAGGGTCTCCGTCAGGTTCGACCCGATGAAGCCCGCGCAGCCCGTTACAAGTGCTCGCATGCCGCGAGTATTGCAAGCGTGGACAGAGCTAGCCGGACGCCTCGATCACGTCGGCGATCCGCTCCGCGGCTCTTCCATCCCAGAGCGGCGGGATATTCGTCTCGCGCGGCGCGCTCCGGATCAGGTCCGGTATCTCGCCGATGCGCTCGGGCCGAAGCCCGAGCAGTGTGTTCGTGCCGTGCGTGATCGTGATCGGGCGCTCCGTCGTGTCGCGGAGCGTGAAGCACGGCACGCCGAGGAAGGTCGTCTCCTCCTGCACCCCGCCGGAGTCCGTGAGCACCGCAGCCGCGTCGGCCTCGAGCGAGAGGAAGTCGAGGTAGCCGGCCGGTTCGACCAGCTTGACGGATGACTCGAGACGTTGTCCTCGAAGGCGCTTCCGGGTGCGCGGATGGACGGGAAAGAGGACGGGCACCTCAGCTGCAATCCGCTCCAGCTGCGCGACGACCTCGCTCAGCAGCGGTCCGTCCACCAGATTGGGCCGGTGCAGCGTGACGAGCATGTACTCCCCGGGGGTCAGTCCGAAGCCCCGCGCCGCCTCGCGTGAGCGAAAACGGTCCTCGGTCGCGGTCAGGGCGTCGATCATCGTGTTGCCCACGAAGTGCATGCGGTCGTCTGAGATGCCCTCGCGACGCAGGTTCTCGATCGCCTCCTCGCTGTGGAGGAACAGGTGGTCGGAGAACTGGTCGGTGACGATCCGGTTGATCTCCTCCGGCATGGTGCGATCGAAGCTCCGCAGTCCCGATTCGACGTGCGCGAGCGGGATGCCGAGCTTCACCGCGACCAGCGCCGCGGCCATCGTCGAGTTGACGTCCCCCGGAACGATCAGCAGGTCGGGCGGCGCACTTTCCAGCACCGGCTCGAGGCGCTCCATCACCCGTGCGGTCTGGACGGCATGGCTGCCGGAACCCACGCCGAGCATGTGATCCGGCTCGGGGACCCGCAACTCGTCGATGAAGACCTCCGACATCATGCGGTCGTAGTGCTGCCCCGTGTGCACGATCACGTGGTCCGCGCCGGGCACCCTGCGTCGCAGCGCGGCGATCACAGGGGCCATCTTCACGACGTTCGGGCGGGTTCCGATGACATAGGCGATCCGCATCCGCCCGCAGCCTATCCCCGGCGCCACGCACCATCCCGCCCATTCTTATTGCAGTGTTGTGGCTTGGGCAGTAGGCTTTATTCGTTCGCAGGGGGGCAGTATCCAACTTGGCATTGTTCAAACGGCAGACTAGGCAGGCACGGAAGGCCGCGACGGATCCGGGCGGGCCTCAGGACGCGTCGGCGCCTGCGGTCAACGGCACCGACCCCGCGGGTGAGGAGTCGCCGGCGCAGCCGTTGAAGGCGCCGTCGCTGTTCGGCCCACCTTCGTCTGCGCCCAAGCCGGACGACGAGGCCAAGCCGGCCGAGGAGCCCTCGCGGGCCGTGGAGTCTGCGATCGAGCAGGCTTCGTCGCAGGATCCCGCGCCGCCGGAACCCGCGCTGGAGGAGCCTGCGCAGGAGGAATCCGCGGTGCAGACCCCGGCAGTCCCCGAGACAGCGGGGCCGCTCAACGAGACGCTGCCCGTCGCCCTCGAGCCCGAGCTTCGCAGGATCATCGACACCGCGGTCGCGCGTGTCGCGTCCATCGAGCTGGAGGCGATCCGCGAGTCCCGCCGGCTCACGCAGCGCTCCGAGGAGGAGGGCCGGGAGGCGCTGAAGTTCGCGCTCGACCGAGGCTTGCAGCTCGTGAACAGCTTCGAGCTGATGACCGTCACGATCGCATCGATGGTCTCGACGCTGCGGGTGGAGCTGGACACCGCCATGGCGGCCCTGCAGCAGGTGGACGACCCCTATTCGAATTTGACTCGCGCGCCCGAGGTGAAGGGGCAGGCCGTCCCCGCGCCGGAGCAGGCCGTACCCGCGCTTCCGGAGACCGCCGAGAACGAGGTCGTCGAGGAGACACAGCCCGATCCTGTCCCCGATGTCGCCGTTGCCGACGTCGGAGGGGTGCAGGCGATGAACGGCGACGGCCCCGAGCAGTTCACCGAGCCGAGCCCGGAGATGACCGAGATGTTCCGGGAGCAGATCATCAACATGAAGAACAGCGGCAAGACCAAGGAAGAGGCCGAGCGGTCCCTGCTGCGATTCAACCTGGGCCGGCGGTTCATCGGACTCCTGGACGAGATCTATTCCGAGGACTCCACCGAGGTCGCCGCCTTTCCACCGGCCGGGCAGCGCAAGCGCTTCGCGCGCCGCTTCTTCTCACGGCACTAGCGCCCTGAGTCACAGTTAGGCTTTCCGGGATGGACGAAGGCCATGCGATCTCCTACAAGCTGCTCGAGCGCGGCACGGAGGTGCAGTCCTCCGACGCGGTCGTGCTGGGCAAGGTGGAGCGCGTGCTCGAGAATCCGCGGGAGCACATCTTCGACGGCATCGTGATCAGCACCTCAGGCGGACTGCGCTTCGTCGACGCTCCCGAGGTCGGCCGGGTCGCCGAGCGCCGCGTGACGCTCACGATCGATGCGGCCGATGCGGCCTCGCTGCCGGAGCCCGACCCCGGGGCGCCGGAGTTCAAGGCGAACACCTCCAGCGGTCGTCTGGCGCGGATGTTCGGCGGCGCCTGGCGTCGCCGCTAGCCGTCGGGCGCGCCGGTCCTCTTCCACTCGCTGAACGCCGACAGCAGCGGCTGGCGGGCCGCGCCGGACAGCCGGCGCTCGTCGAGCCGACCGAGCGTTCCGATCGTGATGCGCATCTGCTCGAGGTACGTCCCACAGTAGGCGCACGTTCATACGCGCGACTCGAAGGAGCGCGGAGCTGTAGCGGTCCATCAGCGCAGCCAAGGCTGCCTCGTCGCCGGCGCGCAGCCCCTCCACGAGCGTGAGATCGTCGGCCTGGGAGGGAGGCTCGCGCCGCATGGGCCGACGAGGGTAAAGAAAAGGCCCGCACCGAGGTGCAGGCCTTTTCGCTACCGATGCCGGTCAGTGCCGGAGATCTCGCTCCGTCAGACCGGCGGCGCCTCTACGCACTGGCCCTGTTCCCGCGGGAAGGTGTTGCCCGTGGCCAGGATGGGCTCTTCGTTGCCGAAGCACTCGAGCTCGTCCCCACCGGTGTTGTCGGTGATCGTCTTCTCCACCGGACCGGCGTTCTTGAACACTTCGAGGTCGTCGGAGATGGTGTTGCCGCTCACGACGAACTCGGAGTCCGTCAGGTTGCGTGCCAGCTCCAGGTCGCCGTGGCTGACCGTGTTGCCGCCGCATTCCACGACCGGATCGCTGGACCCGACGAGGATGTCCACGCCGCTGTCGGTGACCTTCACATCGTCGCGCGTGACCGTGGTGCCGCAGATCTGCACCACCGCGGTCGTGTTGTCGATGTCGATGCCGCGGCCGATCGTGGCGTTGTAGATGTACACCTCGGCCGTGCCGTCCGACTCGACATCGCGGGCGACGGTCGTCTCGTTGTCGATGAACAGCGTCCCGGCGTTCCTCGCCCGGACCTTTCCACCGA
>JBBRDT010000122.1:0-5749 GCA_038203635.1 Solirubrobacterales bacterium | reverse complement strand
AGACCTCGGCGAAAGACGCTCGGATCTGCGCCAGCGGCAGGCCATCAAAGCGATCGCGTTCGTTCACGTACTCCATGTGCCGCTGGCCTGTGCGGTCAAACGGGTGGTACAGCGAATCGTGCCCACCGTCGAATTCCAGCGGCAGCAGCCCGAACTTGTGGCACAGCGAGAGGTTGAACGCCGGCGTCGCCTTGCGCCAGCGCCGTGCTGGCTTTCATGCCGTGTTCGCTGAGGTCGATGCGGTACGGGACGTAGCGCAGCCCATCGCGCACCGCGAGGTACAGCGCCTGTGCCTGCTCGCGCTGTGTGCCGCCGCGTGCGTGCTGCGCGGCGAACGCGATGACACGCGGGTCGTCGCTGTCGACAGCGGGGGTGGTCTGCAGGGGTCAGGGGTGGGTGGTTCATGGCGGGAGTGGGCAAGGCAAGCAGCGGTGGTGGTGGTGGAGAAAGTTAGCAGAGCGCGCGCCACGGTGTGTGGCGCATGGTTGGCTGGCGTCCAGTGCCGGACATAAGCCGGCTGCGCGCTGGCGCCCCAGGCAATGGGCAAGGCGGCTGAACGGAGCGCAGGCGCTGCATCCTGTACCACTCGCGCGCACTCGAGATAGAACTTTTTGCCACGCCAATCCGCAGTCAGCCGCGATTGGCCGGGAAAACCCCTTTCATTCGCACTTCAGTCGGTCACCGGGCAGCCGATATTCCCTACATCTGTTTTGCTTCAACAAGGATTCCCAACATGGACATGCTCAACCAAGGCCAGCCGCTGGCCCCAGCCGATCCACTCGCGTCTGTCGATGCCTCCTGACTCGTCGGCCGTAGGATCGCTCGCGACGCGCCGGTTTGCACAGCCGGAGATCCTGAGGGCGCCCTTGAGAGCAAGCATGGCGCCCCTCCCGGCTGGTTTGGGCACGACGGGACGCATCGCCGCAAGCCTGTCGAGAACGGCGCAGTTCATGCAAGTCGTCCTGTCCGCGTGCGAAGCTGCGACCCATCGTCAGTCACTCCAGGACCCGCCCCGCGGAGATGCACACATGCGCCCATCGGAGAGGACCCCAAGGTAGGCTGAACAAGCCCCGGAACGGCGCGCCGCGACGGGATACGAACCATCCAGCCGCCCTCATGCCTCTCGCTCTCCTGCACCCAGCCTCCGCCGTCGAAGGGCTCTTCCCCGCCACCCTCGTCGGCGGCCTCGGAGCCACGCTCGACGATGCCCGACGCGCCCTTCGGCTCGGGACAGAGCAGACCCACCCGGCGCAAGGCCACGCGGTCATTGCCGAGCTCGCGGTCCCTCGGGGGACCTGGCGAATCTGGCCCGAGCGCGGTCTTGCCGCTTGGCTAGGTCGACGTCGCAGCGAACTGCCACGGGTCGACGAGCGAACCGCCACGGTCACGTTCGACTTGCCCGAGGCCGTGCGTCACCTGCACGCCCGCGGCCTCTGGTGCATGGAGGTTCGCCTGCTGGACAGCGATGGCTGGACGCGCCCCACAGATGCCTATGAAGGGCTGACAGAGCTGGTGAGTCGGGGCGAGGAGATC
Organism: Solirubrobacterales bacterium; assembly: GCA_038203635.1. Classification (GTDB taxonomy): domain Bacteria; phylum Actinomycetota; class Thermoleophilia; order Solirubrobacterales; family JBBDJG01; genus DASRIA01. Next base: position 4,216 of record JBBRDT010000122.1, on the reverse strand, counting down.
GACGGTATCTCGGGCATCTTCAGCGGCGGCGAGACTGGACCGGCCCGCGTCGAGCTCTACCGCGACGGTCGAGTATTGGCGAGCGACCCCCTGGATGCCGAACGCTGGCTGCTGGTTGCGCATGGGCTCGATGACGACGTCTGAACTCTTCGACGAACGCGGCCCAGAGGCGAACAACCGCCGGGCCGCGCAGTTCGAATCCCAGGTCGTCGGCATGTCGAAGACCTTGGGCTGGACGACCGTTTGTCACAACGTCGACGTCTTCATTAAGGACGAAGGAAGCAACCCAAGCCGCGGCATCGACGTGCTCTGGGGTCTGGAGAACCCCCAGACCGGCGAGAAGGACGGCATTTTCGGCGAGGCCAAGGTTCACAAGAAGCAGGCGCCGCTCTCCACGCTCCAGGACGAAGTCCAGACCGTGCACGACAAGATGGTGAAGTTCTCGGACCGCCAAGCCTTTTCCGGCAACGAGTACATCCGAAAGCACGTCGACGCGCTCCGCTGGGGCCAACCGAAGCCGTCGCTCCGACCGCACGGTGCCCTGGGATCCGGTCAAGGCAAGCGAAGACCTGCGGAGCGTCGAGCTCAAGAGCCTTCACCGCCGGGGGCACGTGACGACGATCGTCTTCATCGGGCCTGACACTCTGGATGCGTTCGCTGACTGCGTGCGGCTGCGCCCTGGCGGCGGTACGTCGCTCACACCGAACGAGTTCTACTGGCCAGCCTACGAGGAGGCTGATGCCGCCTGGGCGAGTTGTTGCCCGCCTCATCAACTCGGCGAGGGGATGATCGCCTACAAGACTAAGGACGGTCGCACCGTCCTGTGGTTGCGCGACACTGTGACCGTCAAGGACATGAGCCACATCAAGGACATCGCGTTCGAGTGGCGCCTGGACGTCGACGTTGTCGTGCCGTCCGAACTATCGCGTGACGCGTGGCCACTGGTTCGTGACGCCTGGCGCAACACCGCCTCGAACGCGAATACACGCCGAACGGGGCACCTGCCCGAGACTGTCGAGGCGCGCAACCTCACCTACACAGCCCTCAACAACTTTGACGACGAATGGCCTGTTGAGGAGGGGGTGTGAGTACCGGCAAGTACCCCAAGCAGCCGTTCCTCGGACGCACGTACGGCAAGCGCTCCACCTCGCTCGACGGTGCCCGCAGCTTCCTCGCCGGCCAGAACCTGATTATCACCGCCAGCGACCGCAACGCCCTGGCCGCCGCCGGCGGGCGCATCTGGCTACGCCCTTCCTCAACCCGCCGTCTTGGCAACTTCCTGGACATGACGCCGCCGATGATCGGTGGCTGGACGATCCTGCCGGACCCGGTTGGGAACGTCTTCTCGACAGCACCGGGCGAGATCTACGACAAATTCATCGAGGCCACCGGCGAGCTTGCTGCCGTAGCGAAGGGCCGCGAAGCGGGGCTGCGCTCGCCGCTGCACCCTGACCCCGACGACCGCTTCGATCACCGCGGCATGCTCACCTACCAGTCGCTGTACACGATCGAAGGCGGCCAGCGCCTGCACTACGAGCCCGAGGTGCCGCTGTACCTCCGACGCGAGGACGGGCGCGTGCACGTGATGGCCATCATGCGCCGGGACGAAGAGAAGGACGTTGTCAGGAGCTGGCTGCGGGCAGCAGCGGGCTCGATTGGCTTGCTCGCGCAGCCGTTCAGGCTTAAGGAAGACCTGCCCGAGCGTCACGACGAGCTGCGCGCCATTTTCGTCCGCCTCGGCGATGCCCCGCTGCGCTACCGCCACCCCGAGATCTTCCAACAGGAAGGCGGCACGGCCCCAGCGAGCGGCGCCAAGTACCACGAGTACCGACGCAGCGGCTCCGACCGGACTTGGATGGTCGACATCGACACGGTGCTTGCTGACGCCGACGAGCACAAGATGCGCATCGGGGCGATCCGCACATTCCTGTTCGCGCCGCGCGACAAGGCCGCCGGGCGGGAACAGCCGAGCATCAACGAGCTTCGGTTGCACCAGCGTCCCGGCACCGAGGACATGCTTCGCGTGTCATGGAAAGGCGGGAAGCTCTCCCCGGAGGGGCGCCCTGCGGCGTTCACCGACGAGTTTTGGGATGAGCTGAGCCTCCTCGACTGGATCGAGGAACAGAAGCGCTCGTACCTGCTCGATATCTGGGAGACGGTCGCCGGTTTGCCCGCCCGCCTGGCCGCGCCCGCCCGTAAGCAAACAGCCTGACCCGCCGACGTCCCTCAGTCGCCCCTCTACCGCAGATCGCGGCCACTCGTGCGTTCGCGCACCAGGTCGCGAGTGCGTCGGCGCCGTGCGCGATCGATGTCGCGTTGGACGTCGCGCCGAGCAGCTCGTTGACGCACGGCCGACGATTCTCCTCCGAGCGCGTGCTGCTGATCGATGACGCCGAAGTCCTGCCGGTAGGTCTCGATGCGTCCCGCCACGCGGGACCACTCGCGGCGCTCGGCGCGACGGCTCGGATACGGCCCTAGCTCTTGGATCAGGTACTCGGGCCGCTCGGCCATTGCGGCGCGCACGCGCGCTGAACGCCGCCGATCGAGTTCACTCCCGATCGCCTTGTAGCGAGTGAGAAGCTGTGGATCGACCGCCGAGTCCTGGCCTTCACGCCGCGCCACGAGACGTTGCTCACGATCCGCGAGTTCGGCCGATCGCTCGCGCACTTGCGCCTCGAGGGCTTGGTCAGCGCGAGCGGCGTCAGCCCCGCGCCGCACGCCGGGGTCCACGTCCTCCGTGCGCCGGCGCGCCTCGTCAGCGGATCGATCAGCGTCAGCCCGCTGAGCCCGCACACGCTCCAGCTCCTCCCCATGCCTGCGAGCCCCCACAGCCCGAAGCGCTTCCGCAAGCCGGGTCCGCTCGGCCGCGAGCTCTGTCGTAGTCATCTGGCCGATTCCCTCGCGGGCGGCCACGTCGAGCGCCGCGGTCTGCGCGTGGCTGTACTCGAGCGAGGCGACCAATGCTTCGAGCGGGTCGCGGCGCGTCTCCTCCGGCGCGTATTCGTCACGCTCGCGCGCGCGAGGCGCCACGACGTAGAGGTGGTTCTCAACGCTGCCGCGGCTCATCGCGACGTAGCCCCACTCGCGGTAGAGGTCGTCGGTGCCGAGGACGAACGCCTTGCCCGTTGTCATGCCCTGAGCCTTGTGGCCGGTGATCGCGTACCCGTGGTCGAGCGTGCGCCCGCCGCGCTCGGTGCGCGCCTCGAGGTAGGTGCGCGGCAGCAGCACGTCACGACCATCGTTCGTGCGCACCGCCAGCGCCACGAGCTGGGCGTCGAACCCCGTCACGACGCCACGCGTCCCGTTCACGACTCCGAGGTGTCTTGCGTTCTTCAACGTCACGACGTGGTCGCCCACGGCGAACTCGCGATCACCGATCCGGACCGCGTGGGCCCCAAGATGGCCGCACGTCCTCATGAGCGCACGGGCTCGCCCATTCAGGTCGGCCACGTCGTCGCGGCGCATCGCGATCATCGCCGCCTCGCCCTCCCCCGCGGCCTTCCACCAGTCGGCGACGAGCCGCGCGCGCACGTCCTCGGCGCCTTCGCCCAGGATGACCCGGCCGTGCCGTTCGTAGCGCGCCACTGCTTCGTTCGCCTTGCCTTCGCGCAGCAGGTCGAGCGCCTCGCGCTCCCACGCATCCTCCTGCCGGCGGTTTTCGGTGAGCTCGATCGGGTCCGTCCTCATGATCAGCGCCCGGAACGCCCCGCCCGCGTCGATCTCCGGCAGCTGGTGCGGGTCCCCTACGAGGACAACCTTCGCGTGGGCTGCGTGGGCGTACTCGAGCAGCTCGGCCAGGTCGCGCGTGCCCGCCATGCTCGCCTCGTCGACGACCACGACGGCGCGCTCCGGCAAGCCCATCTCGGCGCCCGCGCGCAGGTCTTGAAGCAGCGCAGCGAGACTCGTGGACTCAATCCCGGCGCCGTCCTCGAGCTCCCGCGCGGCACGGCGAGCGACAGCCGCACCGATCACGACGTGGCCCTCCGACTGCCAGGCCTCACGCGCGGCATCAAGCGCGAACGTCTTGCCGGTGCCGGCCTTCCCGGTGACGACTTGCACGCCGTGCCCGCCGCGCGTGAGGCGACGCACCATCCCTACCTGCTCCTCGCTGAGAGTCGGGCGCAACCGGACGGCCGCATCGACCGTCGACTCGGTGACCACGCCGGCGCCATCGGCGCTGCGGCCGAGCGCGCCCCCAACCAGCCGGTTATCCACA
>JBBRDT010000121.1:0-5844 GCA_038203635.1 Solirubrobacterales bacterium | reverse complement strand
CGGCCAGCTTCCCGGCACCCGACAGCGTGATGTAAGCCGTTCGCAGGTCATCCCCGGCGAAGCAGATGTTCGTCACGAACAGGTCCCCGCACTCGACGAACTCGACGATCGCGCCGTCCGCGGGGCTCACCGAGGTGATGCCGCCGGAGCCGAGCGTCGCCAGGCACACGTTGCCCTCGCCGTCGACCGCCAGCGAGTCCAGGAACTGGAACCCGGGCAGCCGCGTGAGCAGCTCGCCGCCGTGCGGCAGCAGCCCCTCGGGCACAGTCACGTCGCCGGGCGCGGCGATCTCCCACTGCCACACGCAGGCGGAGTAGGTCTCGGCCACGTAAAGCCGCGAGCCGTCGGGCGACAGCCCGACCCCGTTCGGCGAGTCGAGCGGGGGCACGACCTCGCGCACGGAGGCGCCGTCCGCCTGCGCGTAGAACACGCCCGTGCGATCGGCGGTCCGGTGCTCCCGGATCCCGTGATCGGTGAAGTAGAAGCCGCCGTGGCCGTCGAAGACGAGGTCGTTGGGAGCGCGCAGCGGCCGTCCCTCGCACTCGTCGTACAGAACCTCGACGGCGCCGGACCCCATGTCGATGCGCTCGATGCGGCCGCCGCTGTAGTTGCTCGGCGGCTGGCGCGGCACGAGGATGCCCTCCATGCCCGGCAACTCGAGGTAGTCGAAGGCGGCGCCGTTGTTGCAGATGTAGAGGTTGCCGTCAGGGCCGATCGCGGCGCCGTTGGGGCCGCCGCCGGGCCGCGCGATCTCCTCCTTGGAGCCGTCCGCGCCGACACGCGTCACCGTGCCCGCGCCGATCTCCACCACGATCACGCTGCCGTCGCTCATCGCCACGGGCCCCTCGGGGAACTGCAGTCCCGTGGCGAACTCTCTCAACTCCGCCATCCAGGCAACCTACTTCAAGGCGACCGGGACCGACAGCGCGATGCTCGTCGCGTTGACCAGCCCTGCAACGCGCTGCGGGCCGTACACGGACGAGGCCGGGATGAGCTGCAGCTCGTAGGAGGAGTCCGCCTCGACGCTGGCGGCGATCTCCTCCAGCGTGAAGGTGGTGGTGTGCGGCAGCCCGTCGAGCACGAGACGGATCGGCGTGACCATGTTGCCCACGACGACGTTGCGCTTCTTGTCGACGATCTGCGCGTATACGGGCGCCGACGAGCTCGTGCCCTGGCCGCTGTATGACAGCGTCAGCTTCGGCGGCCCCACGATCTGGCTCCCGGCCGCCGGCTTGACCATCGGCAGGTGCAGGCCGAGCGGGCTCGGCGTGGCGGCGATCAGCGCGCCCGACGAGACGGCATCCGGGTTCACGGCAAGCACGCCGGAGCCGGTCGCAGCCGGGAAGTTCCGCACCGGCAGCGGGTAGGACGCGCCGCTGCGCACCTGCCCGTCGTCGGCGATCCACTCGAACCTCGGTCCGGTGGACACGGACGTGTCGTTCTTGAGATAGCGATCGAACCAGCGCACCGTCTGGTGCTCGACCCACAACGCCGGCCCGCCGTCGGTGAGGCATGCGCCGTGGCCGCCACAGAACCAGATCATCTTGGTGGGCACCTTGTTCGCCCGCAGGATCCCGTAGTTCGTGGTCGCCTCGTCGAGCGTGAAGAGCGTGTCGGCGGTGCCCTGGATCAACAGCGTCGGGATGCGGATCCTGTCGACCAGTGCCCCGGGCCCGCGCGACGCGAACCACTGCACGTCCTCGTCGGAGAACTGGCCGTACGCCAGGCCCGAGGCGTAGGCACTGGGGATGTGCGGGTCGAGGGTCCCCGTCTCACCCGCGGGAATTCCGGGGATGGTTCCGCCCTCGACGCCCAGCGCGAACAGCGCCGAGCCCCATCCCGCCTTCGGCGACTGGGCCTTGTAGAGGCTGGTGACGAGCGAGTGCCAGGCGATGTCCGGGGCGATCGCATCCAGACGCGAGTCGATCGCGGCCGTGACGAGTTGGATGCCGCCGCCATAGCTGGCGCCCGACATCCCGACCCGCGGGTCGCCCGGGCCGTCCAGGCTGGCCTCGGGTTGCTGCGCGACGTAGCTGATCAGCGCCTGCACGTCCCGCCCCTCGTACTGCGGCGAGTCGGACTGCACCGTGCCGCCCGACTGGCCGAAGCCGCGCGGGTCCCACGTGAGGACGTTGTAGCCGGCATGGCGGAACGGGCCCACTCCCGTGCTCCCGAACAGATCGCTGGACGCGCCGTTCTCGTCGGTGTCGCGGCCGCTCGACCAGCCCGGGCCGATCAGGATGGTGGAGGCCTTCTGGCCCGGTTGCAGCCCCTCGGCCGGGAAGAACGAGAGCACGATGGGAGTGCCGTCGAACGACGTGACGGCGTCGTCTCGCGCGGATGCCACCGGCGCGAAGAATGCGGCGAGTGCCGCCGCCACGATCACCGTTACCGCCCAAACGATGGACCTGCGCGTCATCCACGTTCCCCCTTGCACGAAACGAGCTCGTCTGTAGTTGAAAAGAAGCGGTCTGGCAGCGCCTGTCCTGCCGACGCAGGCTGCGGACGCAGGGGGAATACCCGCTCTCCCAGATTTGAACCGCCGTTTACTAACGGGCCAAACCTCCTATTCGGCCAATCGTTTTCACGAACCGGGGCCCACCGTCCGATAAAGGCCAGAGAATCGAATGCGACTCGCGTGAACCCTTCGCGCACGGAGTTTTCGAAGATGGAGGAGAGAATGGGACGGCCCCGCACGCGCACTTGGACTCTGATCGGGGCGGCAGTAGCCGTGATCGCCCTCATGGCACCGGCGACAGCGCCGGCGCAGGTGACGATCGACGACTACAAGATCACCCCTTCCGTGCCGGCCGCCAACAGCGTGCCACCGCCCGGTCCATCCTCTTTCCAGGCCGGCGCCTTCGTCGACGCGGGCTCGTGGTCGCGGTTCACGTATCCGAACTCCAGTGAAGACCTTCAGATCGCGCGGACGAACTTCGCCGCGGGGCTGCTCGGCAACCCAGAGTCGGTTCCGAAGTGTCCCGAGGTCGCGCTTCAGGCCGGGGGCGCCGCTTGTCCGGCCGGCAGCGCGATCGGTGCATCCCGTCTGGATGCGGTCGTGGCGGGGACCACAACTGTCGCCGGCAGCTTCCCCGGAACGGTGTACAACGCCGAACTGCTCGGCAACGAGCCCGGCCGCCTGGGCGTCGTCACTCCGACCCCGGCCGGCACCCTGGTCTCCTCGATCCCCTTTTACATCACCCCGCGCGGCGGAGGCGACTACGGCCTCACCGGGGTACTGAGCGACGTGAGCCGTCTGCCCGCGTCGGTGTTCGGCACCAACCTGCAGGTGCGCTCGTTGTCATTCGTGCTGACCGGATCGACGAACAACTACGTCCGCAACCCGACCTCGTGCGGAACCCACATCTCCACCGGCGACGCCTCGGGTTACGACAACACGACGCCGATCGAGGGCCCGCCCTACGGCTTCAACACCGGCGGCTGCGAAACCGTCCCGTTCCGCCCGGCCATCTCGTTCGAGATCGGTGATGCCGGCTCGACCGCCTTCAACAAGTATCCGCCGGTGGTCATCAAGATCACCCAGCCGACCGGCGACTCGGACCAGCTCGGCAACAAGATCACGCTGCCGGTCGAGCTGAACACGAACAACACCGCCTACAAGACCTGCACGCAGGCACAGGCCGACGCGGACAGCTGTCCCGCCAATTCCAAGTTCGGCGGCGTCGTCGCGAAGAGCCCCTTCCTCGCGGAGGAGCTGAAGGGCCCCGTGTACCTGATCCAGCAGACCGGGACGTCCCTGCCCGGGCTGCTGCTCGACCTCCACGGCCGCGTGACCGTGAAGATCCAGACCAAGACCACGCTGATCAACAACAGGCGCATCCAGTCGCTGGTGCTGAACGCACCTCAGCTGCCGATGTCGGAGCTGCGCGTCGCGCTCAACGGCGGGCGCACCACGGGCGTGTTCCTGAATCGCCAGGACCTCTGCTTCAAGGGCGACTCCAAGTCGTCTTTCAACAACGTCGACTCGCTGGTCAAGTTCTACGGCTACACCGGCAAGAACACGACCGACGCGACGGTCAAGGCCAAGGTCAACGGCTGCGGGCCGGGCGTCACGGGCACGATCACCGGTGCCACCAGCATCCGGCCGAGCGTGCGCGTCAAGGTGCAGAAGCACCCGGACTCGCTCAACTTCAAGGAGCTGCGGGTGTCGGTCAGCAACAACCTGTCATTGGTCAAGAGCAGGATCAACGACGGCGTCGAGACCTCGGCGGATGCCTCGGTCGAGTACATCGACCGGCACACGCTGCGGGTATTCGGGCTGCCGGCCGCGGGCGAGGACGCGATCAACGTCAGCTTCCGCAAGGGGGCGATCCGTGTGAGCCCGCGCTCACAGATCCTGCTGGAACGCGGCCGCAGCCGCAGGTTCAGCATCAAGGTCAAAGAGACGCCGGTCTCCGGCAAGGCCACCTCGACGCGGGCGACCTTCCGCGCCAAGGGCCGCAGGTAGGACCCGCGCTCAGCCCCGCCGGCCGGCGGTGCCGGTGCCCACGCGCGGATTCTCGATCGGCGTGAGGCGCGCCTCGATCTCCTCGCGGCGCGACTCGAGGAACGGCGGCAGCACCAGGCTCTCGCCGAGATGCTCGAGATCCTCGTCGGCGGCGAAGCCCGGGCTGAACGTCGCGAGCTCGAACAGCACGCCGCTCGGCTCCCTGAAGTAGATCGACCGGAACCAGAAGCGGTCGATCACCGGGGTCGGCCGTGCGCCTGCCGCGAGCAGGCGCTCCCGCCAGGCGTCGTGCTCGGCGTCGTGGGACGCCCACGCGCCGGGGTGCACGGTGCCGGCGCCCTGCAGGCCCGGCTTGTCCGGCGCAGGGTCGTAGGCATACAGCCCGCCGCGGCGCTCGCCGCGCGCTTCCCACCCGTCGCCGGCGGGCTCGAACGCGAGTGCCTCCTCTAATAGAGGACGGCTGCGCTCAGGATTCGAGGCGTACGCCCGCACACCGTCGAATCCCTCCAGGGCCAGCTCCCGCGGGATCTGCGGATGCTCGGCGATCAGCGGCGGGTCAGGGGTTTCCACGACGGCCAGCTCGAGGCCGAGCCCCTCGAAATCCCGGAAGCGCAGGCGATTCCCGTCGCGGGCGGAGTCATGGCCCTCGTCCGCCAGCCGCTTCGCCCAGAAATCGAGCGCGTCGGCCGATGCGACCCGCCACGTGATCCGGTGCACCATCCCGTCGCCGGCGCGGCCCACCGGGACGCCGGGGAACTCGAAGAAGGTGAGATCCGCTCCCGGGCTGCCCTCCTCGTCCGCGTAGAACAGGTGGTAGACGGTCGGGTCGTCCTGATTCACGGTCTTCTTGACCATCCGCAGGCCCAGCACCCGCGCGTAGAAGTCCACGTTCCGCGGCGCGTCGGCGGTGATGCAGGTGATGTGGTGGACGCCGTCGAGCTGCATCGTTGCTGTTTAGCAAATCGGAGCCGGGACCCCGCCTCTCATCTTCACTCATGCCCATCTCAGGCGAGAGGAGCACAATCCAGAGGGGAAACACCGACGGATGGCGGAGGTTGATCGACTTGCTGGACGATGCGCAATCGGTGGGACGGCTCGGAGCCACCTTCCAAGCCGCAGTGGAGTTCGGTATCGCCCCCAAGGAGATCTTGGCCACGATCGTGGAGGTTTCCAATCGCGCCTCTGTCGATGGTGACGCAAGCGATCCGTTCGAGGAGCTGAGCGCGGCCCTCGCCTCGAAGATCCTCGCGGACGAGCGCAGCGCCCACTCGCCCAGCTGAGTCAGAGCGGCGGGGGGCCCCCCCCCCCCCCCCGGGCCCCCCCCACACCCCGGAGGGACCAAACCCCCAACGGGGGGGGGGCCCCCCCCCCCCCCC
>JBBRDT010000120.1:0-5961 GCA_038203635.1 Solirubrobacterales bacterium | reverse complement strand
GCGGTCAAGAGGGTGTCGAGGTCGGCGGTCACGCGGCCACCTCCGTGGTCGACGTTGGCGTAAGCAACGCCGACCTTCGACACCCTTGCTATGTCCCCTCGGCCCGAACCGCGCGCAGCGGAACGGAATCAATCATCTAGTTGGCTGAGGGCAGTGCCACGCTGCTCGTCGCCAACCGCCTTATTCAATCAAGCGGCCGGGCCGTGTCCCTAGAGTGAACGGAAGGATGAGCGACGCGCCGCTCCACCGCCCTGGCCGCGGGCAGCGCTCCGGGCGCTGCGGCGATCCCCCGCCGCCGCGCCTCCGCCGCGGCATCGAGCAGTTCAACCGCGGCGAGTTCTTCGAGCAGCACGAGACTCTCGAGCTCGAGTGGCTCGAGGAGCGCGACCCGGTCCGCTACCTCTACCAGGGCATCCTGCAGATCGGCATCGGCTTCGAGCACCTGGGCCGCGGCAACCCCCGCGGCGCCCGGCGGCTGTGGCGACGGGGGATCTCCTATCTCGAGCCGTTCAAGGGTGGCTGCATGAGGGTCGACGTCGATCGCCTCGTCGCCGATACCGAGCGCTGCCTTGCGGAACTCGAGCGCGTCGGCGGGCTCGAGCGCTTCGACCGCTCGCTCATCCCGCGCCTCGAGTGGCTTGCGGAGACGCCTGAGGGCGAGCCCGACCGGGGCCTTGCAAGCCTGGATGCGCGGGGTGCGCGACCGGAGCGCGGCGCTACATGATCGCGCGTTGCATGTCGTCGGCGCCGACCTTCCTGATCTGTCCGCCACGCCCGGCTCTCGCCCCGACCTGTTTACATCCGGCGCTCGTCCTTGACGCTCGGAGACCGCCGCTGCGAGCGGCTGATCGAGCGCAACAACGACGCCTCGAACCGCCACGACGTCGACGCCATAATCGCCGCCGTGGCGGCCTTCGTCGAGCCCTATCGTCGCTCGCCAAGGCGCGTGGCGCCGACGTGGCGGTCCGAGTCACCGGAGCGGCGGCACCACAGCTGAGGCCGCGTCTCGTCTGGCCGGCGCAGCGCTACGCTCCGGGCGTGGACGCCTACCTCGCAGCGGCGAGCAAGCGCGACCAGCGGGAGTACGCCGAGAAGCCTGCGCGACCCCGCGAAGCTGGCGGCGTTCGCCCAGTCACTCCCGCGCGACTGACGCCTCGCCCGGCCCGGGGGCGAGACGTGCCAGCTGGGGCGCGCGCAGGGCCGGCCGTCGACGCTCCTCCTCGTCGAGCGCGTCGAGGTCTCCGGCCGAGGCAGCCCGGACGTCCGCATCGCTGACGCCCAGCGCCCGGGTGACCTGCTCGTGCTGGGCGCGCTCGTAGCCGGAGCCAGTGGCGCGCGCGACCGTGAGGATCGCGATCTGGCGCAGGCGCGGATCGAGCTCGGCGTGCAGCAGGATCGCCTGCCCAAGCTCGGTCAGCGGCCGCAGCGCCGCCGGCGCGCCGGCGAACATCCGCACCACGTTGAGCGGCGGCAGGGCGGCGAGGATTGCGCGGGCGGCCCATGGACGCCGGACAGCCGCTCATTGCGGCCTTCCCCGAAGCGTCTCACGCACCGCTCGTGAGGGTCGCGGCCGGCTCCGCCCTCAGGGCCCGCACGAACGCGTCGACCACCACCGAGCTGAACTGCGTCCCCGACCCGCGCCGCAGCTCATCGAGAGCAGCTTCGTGACCCAGGGCGGCCCGATAGGACCGGTCGCTGGTCATCGTCTCGTAAGCCTCGGCCACGGCGAGGATCTTCGCCTCGATCGGGATCTGCTCGCCTGCCAGCCCGCAAGGGTATCCGCGGCCGTCGGGGCGCTCGTGGTGCGCCATCACCCACTCGGCGACGTCCGTGATGCCCGCGCTTCTGAGCATCCGCGCTCCGAGCTCCGGATGCCTTTTCACCTCGTCCCAGTCCGCCTCGGTCAGCGGCCCGGGCTTGTCGATGATCGAATCGAGCAAAGCGACCTTCCCGACGTCGTGCAGCACGCCGGCCAGGTGCACCCGCTCCACGGTGCCTGACGCCAGTCCGAGCTCGCCGGCGATCAGCTTGCAGTAGCGCCCCACCTTCTCCGAATGCCCGCCCGCGCCGAGGTTCTCCGCGAGGCTGACCATGGTGGCAAGACCCGCTTCCTCGCGAGCCTGGCGCCCCCGAGCCTCGCTGGTCATCAGCACGTCCGCCTCGGCGCTGTAGATCACGGAGCAGTTCCTCCCCAGCTCCTTGGCCATGTAGAGCGCCCGGTCTGCGCAGCGCATCACCTCATCCGCGTGCGCCCCATGCCGCGGCACGGTGGCGACGCCGAAGCTCATCGTCAACTCCACCGGGCCGCCGGCAAACACTTCCCCGATCGCGCGGCGCATGCGCTCTGCCACCAGGTAGCTCGCGTGCTCCTCGCTGTCGGGCAGCAGGAGAGCGAACTCTTCCCCGCCGATCCGGCCCGTGATGTCGATTCGTCTCTTCGCCGCTTCCAGGGTCTCGGCCACGCGCTCGAGCGCCTCATCACCGCCCTGGTGGCCGAGACGGTCGTTCGCCTGCTTGAAGTGATCGAGGTCGGCCACCACCACGCCGAGCGGGCGGCCGCCGCGCTGCGCGCGTTCGAGCTCGACCTCGAACGCCTCCTCGAAGCCCCGGCGGTTGAGCAAGCCGGTCAGAGCATCCCTGCGGGCCACGTCCGCGAGACGAGCGACCAGACCGTCGATGCGTTCCTTCAGGAGGCTGACGAGGCCAACCGCGACGATCAGCGTGCCGACCGTGATCATCCAGCGCCCCACGGACTCCTGGAGCGCGCCCGCGAGGGCGGAGCTTCCCGACCCCTTCATCTCGCCCACCACAAGCACGGCGGCGTAGGCGATGACGGAGAACACCACGTGCAACGCCGCCGCACGGCGGCAGAAGAAGTAGACGGCGAAGAGGGCGGTCCAGATGTAGTAGTAGGAGTAGGGGCTCGTCGCGGCAGCGCTGAAGTGCACCATCGCGGTGATCGTGCAGTTGCCGGCGAGGACGGCCACGTGGAAGCCCCACGGCGGCATGCGGTCGAAGACAACCACCAGCATCGCCGCGGCCGCGTAGGCCGCCGCGGCCAGCGCGAGCATCGCCGTGTCGTCGGCGCGCGCGTCGTGCGGCAGCGCGACCCATGCGAGCGCCAGCGTCGCTCCCGCCCCCCACAGGTAGATGGCAGCGCGCATCATGACCACACTGTCGGCGGTCGAGGTCGAGGTCGAGGTGTCGCCGGAAGCGCTCCAGCGCAGTCTTGCCACCAGTGCTCGCAGCACTTCCTTGGCGGGTAGGTGGTCTTGGAACATGACGTGAAGGTCGTCGGCCGGGCTCCCCCGCCCGTGCACCGATCACCGCGCGCCCTGGACGGATGTCGGCCCGAGGGTGTGGGGTGGATTCGCCGTTCGGGGCTTCCGGAAGGTGCCGTCGACGATGCCGTCAAGACCGCCACCGCCCCGTTACGCGCCCGAATCCAGCACGGGTTGCGAGCGTTCGACGAGGCCATGGACGAGCTCGGACCTGCCCCGGGTGAGCAGGTCTCCCGCAGCGAGATCGACGCCGTGCAGACGCTCCTGATCGAGCAGGTCCTGGGCCCGGCGGCCCAGCTACACGAGACAGACCCCGTCCAGGATGATGCGGTTCTCGTCGACCGTGTAGCGCAGGCCCTGCGACACCTGAGCGTCCTGTGCTTCAACGAGCTGGAGGAATGCGACCGCTCACTCGTTTGATGAAGGCGGCGCTGGACATGGCCCGCGCCCCCCACCTGGTGTCCGAGCTTGCGGGGGACCACGCCCTAGTGCGCAATCAGTGCCATCTGTCCCAGGTGACTGCGGCCCGGGATGCAAACGACCTGCCCCGGGCGGCGGCCCATATGGAGCTAGCGGCGCAGTATGCGGAGGACGCGGAGGAGTCTCGCGAACAGGAACAAGAGGCCCACGCGATGAGACACCGGATTGGTGGGCGCGCTTCCGAGGTCGACGCACCGGCGGCAAGCGCGCGATCTGGGAGCTCGGGCAGGTGAGCGTGTACGACGGGGGTGCAGACGGCGTAGCGTCGACCACGGGCGACAACACGCTGTTCCTGGACGAGGGCGTCTTTATTCCCTAAAGGGATGCTGGGGCCCCGGGACTCGCTGAGCAGCCTGCGCCCTTCTAGAACGCCGGGCACTCGGCCGGGGCCCATGATCCCGGCATGAGGCAGCTGTCGGTGCGCGCAGGCACCTTGCGGGCGCGGAAGCGGAATTTGGTGTACTTCCCGACCGCCCCGGGCTTGGTGACGTACACACGCACCCGCACGCCGGGGAGCAGCAGTCGCTCGAGACGGCGAACACGGATGCTGACTGACCTGAGCGACCTGGCGCCTGTCGAGATCGTCCGCACCTGCTTCTTGAACGGGCAGCTTCGACCGGTGCAGCGGACGGAGACCGTCGTCCCCACGGGCGCGTTCACGCGCAGAAGCCGTACGCGGGTCCCGCGCCTGGTGATCCGGCCTGCGATCCGCACCAGCGGGAACGGGCTCAGTAGCCGCGGTTCCGACTTCTGCGTCGTGACAGGGGTCCCCGGCGCCGGTAGGATCGTCACCGTCTGCGAGTCGAAGGAGACGAGCCCGGCATCGTCTGTCACCCGCAGGCCGACCACGTATTCCCCCGCATCGACGAACGTGCGAAGCGCCGTCACGCCGGCCCCGTTGTCGTAGTTGCCGTCGCCGTTCAGGTCCCAGACCTGTTCCTTGATCGTGCCGTCGGGGTCACTGGAAGTGGACGTGAACAGCACCGGCTGATTGGCGATCGGCGCCGCGGGCGCGATCGTGAAGGATGCGAGCGGGGGCCTCGGGGTGGGGCCACCGCCGCCCCCCGCGGCCTGGACCGACACGGTGTGGACGACTTCGCCACGGTGTGGCCCGTCGCCCTTCACGCGCAGCAGAACACTGACGGAGCCTGGCGCCGGATAACTCCAGGTCACCGTCTTGCCGTGCTTGTCGATGCTGCCGTCGCCGTTCAGGTCCCAGTCGTAGTTCTTGATGACACGGTCTGGAGGGTTCGCCGATGCCGTGAACGTGACGACCTGGCCAGGGATCGGAGACGTCGGGGCCCACTCGAAGTCGACGGGGATGTCGTTGACAGCCGCCGGGCTAGCGCTCGGGGCGACCGCGAGCGTGATTGCCAGGAGTGCGATCGTGGCTGCGAACGAGATGCTGCGAGGTGATGAAAGGGCCAAGTTGCTCATCTGCCTGCTGCGGGGGCGGCGGGCCGTGGACACGAATTGTAGGCGGCCTGGCCAAGGACGTTCCGAGCCTCTGTCACTGGCTGAGGGTGAAGGATCCCAAAACCCTGATTCGAACCAAGAAGGCAGAGTGCGCGAGCGTCTGCCAGCATCGCTCGATGCTCTTCTCATTCGCCTAACGCTCTTCCTCGCCCTGGCCTGCCCAGCGTGTCCACGTGCCCTGATTCGCGGGCATCTAGGAAGAATTCGCGTGATGCAAAGCCGCTCGGTGGCGTCGACGATCCGATCGCCTTGACCAAGCTCGCGAAGGTAGGCTCAGTTGCGTGAAGGGGCTTGCTGCTCTCGCGGTTATCACGCTGGCGGCTGGCGTGGTTGTTGCCATCGTCTTGATCGGAGACAACGACTCGGAGGAACCGACCGCCTCAGACGTCGAGCGCGTGGCGGCCATGACTGGGCGCTCGAAGTCCTCGAGCGGCATCTCGGCGAGCGGCGTCCCCTGGACGTCCCCGTACGAGATGAGGTTGAATGGTTGCTTGCAGCGGCGGTCGCCGCTATCACCAAAACGTTAGGGACGGTCCGGGACCGTAACGTGCGATGGAGCTCGGTCCTGCGCCGATCCGCCCCCAGCGCCCCTAGATGATTGATTCCGTTCCGCTGCGCGCGGTTCGGGCCGAGGGGACATAGCAAGGGTGTCGAAGGTCGGCGTTGCTTACGCCAACGTCGACCACGGAGGTGGCCGCGTGACCGCCGACCTCGACACCCTCTT
>JBBRDT010000119.1:0-6459 GCA_038203635.1 Solirubrobacterales bacterium | reverse complement strand
CAGCCAGGCGCTGGTCAGCCTGCTGCTGGCCACACTCGGCATCGAGCCGGACGACGACGACCGCAAGGCCCTCGCGATCCGGGTCGAGCGGGCCCTCGAGAAGCTGTCCAGCGCGGAGGTGGTCGAGCGACTGCGCGGCGTCGGCATCCCGGTCTCGGCCGTGCAGCACGTCGAGGAGCTGCTGCGCGATCCGCAGGTCGAGGCCGAGGGCCTCGTCCAGGACTTCGAGCATCCTTCGGCAGGTCCGTACCGCGTGCTCGGAAGCCCGATCCGCCTCAGCGAGACGCCCTTCCGGCCGACGCGCACCTCACCGGGGTTCGCTCAGCACACGCGAGGCATCCTCGCCGAGCTCGGATTCACGACCGGCGAGGTCGAGTCGCTGATCGACGCGGGCGTCACGGCCGCTGCTCCCACGCCAGCGCCGGTGGCATGAGCACCGGCGTGCGCTACGAGACGCGCGAGCGAGTCGCGTACGTCACCCTCGACCGCACGGAGCGTCTCAACGCACTCGGCGGCGCGGCGATCGAGGCGCTGATCGAGCACTTCGACGCCATCGACGGAGACCCGGAGATCTGGGGCGTCCTCCTGACCGGCGCGGGCGACCGCGCGTTCAGCGCGGGATTCGATCTCAAGGAGGTCGCCGGGGGCTCCGGTGGATCCCTCCTGCGACCGATGAAGGGGCGGCTGCGCAATCTCTTCGAGGTCGTCGGCGACTGCGGGAAGCCTGTCGTCGCCGCGATCAACGGCTGGGCGCTGGGCGCCGGTCTCGAGCTCGCGCTGGCCTGTGACCTGCGGATCGCGGCGCAGCACGCCCGGATCGGGATGCCGGAGGCGAAGCGGGGGATGGGCGGCAACTACGGCACCCAGGTCCTCGCCCGCAGCCTCCCGCCGGCGCGGGCGTTCGAGCTGCTCTACCTCGGCGAGGACATCCCCGCCCGGCAAGCGCTCGAGTGGGGCCTGGTCAACGAGGTCGTGCCGACGGCCGAGCTGGCGGCCGCGGCCGAGCGTCTGGTGCGCGCGGTCGTCGCCAACGCGCCACTGAGCACGCAGCGCTACAAGGCGGCGATCGTCCGCGGCCGGGACCTTCCGCTCGCTGCGGCTCTCAGGCTCGACGTGCGCCCGGACCCCTACGGCAGCGAGGATCGGGCCGAGGGCGTCGCTGCGTTCGTCGAAGGTCGAGCCGCTCGCTGGAGCGGGCGTTGAATTGGCCAGGAAGCCCTTGCTCACCGCATACTGCATGTTGTATACATCAGCCAAGCGTCCCCGACGGCCGATGTTCACGGCGCGTCAACGAGGACGATCGCCAGGAGGAGAGATTTCATGCGTAGACGCCTGAACGCCGGGCTTGTGTGCCTGGTGATGGCTGCGGCCGTGGTAGTCGCGGGATGCGGTGGCTCCGACAGCGGGTCGAGCGGCGGAAGCTCGAAGGCCTCCGCCGGCGCGGACAAGCCGAAGAAGATCCTCTACATCAGCCTCACGCTCGGCGGTCCAGGCCAGATCCAGATCCGCCGGGGCCTCGAAGCCGAGGCGAAGGCGCACGGCGACAAGGTGACGTCGCTCGACTCGAACGCCGACGTATCCAAAGCTAACTCGCTGATGAGCACCGGCGTCCGCCAGGGCTATAACGCCATCGTGCTCGACTCCTACCCGCCGAAGGCACTCGAGGCGGGCCTCACCGCGACGCGCGCCGCCAAGGTGCCCGTCTACCTCGCGGCCGCGTTCACCAAGGCGCCTCCGGGCGTTTCGCTGACGATGGCCATGCGGGGCGGCGTGCCCGAGACCGAGCGCCTGGTCAAGGACATGGGCGAGGACGCCCAGGTGCTCGCGTTCACCTACGACGCGGGCGACTCGTGCAAGGACACGGGGCTCGGGCTCGACAAGGTCATCGCCCAGCATCCCGGCATCAAGGTGACCAAGCACCCGGTCAAGATCCCGGGCTGGGAGGCCGACGCGGCCGCCGCGACGCGCGCCTGGCTGCAGAGCCATCCGAAGGGCAAGGGCAAGTACGCCATCTGGGGCTGCTGGGACGGTCCGAACATCGGCGCCGTGTCGGCGCTCCAGCAGGAGGGCCGTGACGATGTCAAGGTGTTCGGCAAGGACGGCACCGCGCAGGCCCTCAAGCTCCTCCAGAAGAAGGACGGCCGGTACACGGCCACCGTTTGGTTCGACCTTCGCGACCAGGGCGTGACGATCGTCAAGCGGATCCACACCGACGCGAAGCTCGGCTACGCCAACATAAAGCCCGAGGCGATCAACCAGAAGTACACCGAGGTCGACGAGTCGAACATCGACAAGTTCGCCAGAGAGCATCCCGAGGCGCTTCAGGGCTAGCTCGTGCCGGTCCGCCCCGACAACGAGGTGATGGCCACGGGGGACCGGACGCGCGTCCGGTCCCACGCCGCGTCCGGGCCTTCCACGCCGCTCGTGGAGTTCTCCCGCATCGAGAAGGCGTTCGGCGCCGTCCAGGCGCTCGACGGCGTGAGCCTCGCCGTGCACGCGGGCACCGTGCATGGACTGATCGGCGCCAACGGCGCCGGCAAGTCGACCCTGATCCGCTGCCTCGCGGGCGCCGTGCGTCCGGACGCCGGGGAGATCCGCCTGGAAGGGGAGCGCGTGGCACTCTCGTCCCCCGCCGACGCGAACGACCTCGGGTTCGCGTTCCTGCACCAGGAGCTCAACCTCGTGCCAAAGTTCAATGGCCTCGACAACATGACCCTCGGGCTCGTGCGTCGCGGCCGGACGGTGTTCGCGGACAAGGCCTCGGCGAGGCGCCGCGCGCGCCAGGTCGTCGAGGACATCGGGCTCGATCTCGACCTCGAGCGGCCCGTCGAGGAGCTGAGCGTGGCGCAGCGATGGCTGGTGGCACTGGGGCGCTCGCTCATGCGACGGGCGCGCCTGATCGCGTTCGACGAGCCGACCGCCGCGCTCTCCGCGCGTGAGACCGAGGCTCTGTTCGGCGTCGTCAGGCGTCTGGTGGCCGACGGGATCGGCGTGCTCTACGTGTCCCATCGGCTCGAGGAGATGGAGCTGCTGTGTAACACGGTCACCGGCTTCCGCGACGGACGGGTGGTCGCAACGCTGGAGCGCGCTGAGATCACCCGCTCGGCGATGATCAGGGCGATCACGGGAGGCGATCCAGAGGCGCTCACGATCCCCAAGACCGACGACGGCGAGTTCGGGGCGCCCGTGCTCGAAGCCCGCGGGCTCACCCGGAAGGGCGTGGTCGAGGGCGCCAGCCTGTCGCTCCGCGCGGGCGAGATCGTCGGTGTGGCCGGCCTGGTCGGCTCAGGGCGAAGCGAGCTCGCGCGCATGCTGTTCGGCGCCGATCGCAGCGACGGCGGCGAGCTCTTCCTCGACGGGCAGCCGATCGAGATCGCGTCGCCGTCCGCGGCAGGGCGCGCCGGGATGGGGCTGGTCCCGGAGGAGCGCCGCACGGGTGGGCTGTTCCTCGAGAAGTCCGCCGCGTTCAACCTCGGCGTCACCTTCCCGACCGTCGGCCGCGGCCTCGCGCGAGGCTTCCTGCGGTCGCGAAACGGTCGTCAGCGTGCGCGCTCGGTGGCCGAGAAGGTCAACCTGCGTCCGCTCGAGCTCGAGCTGCCGGCCCGAAACTTCAGCGGCGGCAACCAGCAGAAGCTGGTGCTGGGACGCTGGCTGATGGGGGATCTTCGTGTGCTGCTCCTCGACGAGCCGACCCGTGGAATCGACATCGGCGCTCGCACGCAGATCCATCGGATGATGCGCGAGCTCGCCGAGGGCGGGATGGCGCTGCTGATGATCTCCTCCGAGTTCGAGGAGCTGCTCAATTGCGACCGGATCGTGGTGATGGTCCGGGGACGGATCACCGAGGAGCTGCGCGGGGCGGACATCACCGAGGAACGCATGCTGCGAGCCGCCTACGGGGGAGCCTCGAGCCCGACCACCGACCATGAGGAGCATCAGCGATGAGCGCCGAACCCGCGAGTGTCGCCCGCCTTCCCGGTCTGCGGGCCAAGACGGCCCTGAACATCGCGAGCAAGTACGGGACGATCATCGTCTTCTTTTTGATGGTGGCGGTGTTCGCCTACCTCCGGGGCGACGTCTTCTTCACCAGCGCAAACCTCGTGGGTGTCCTCACCGACGGCGCCATCATCGGGATCGTCGCGTGCGGGCTCACGGTCGCGCTGATCACGGGTGAGTTCGACCTCAGCATCGGCTACATCGCGAGCCTCGCCGGCGTGGTCGTGACCGGGCTGATGACCAAGCAGGGGATCCCGATTCCCGTCGCCATCCTGATCGTGCTGGCCATCTGCCTCGGGATCGGCCTCATCAACGGCTTCATCGTGACCGTGCTCGGAGTCAGCTCCTTCGTCGCGACCCTCGGTGTCGGCACGATCCTGGTCGGCTTCAACTACGTCTACTACGCGACGCAGTCCTCGAAGTCGCTGTCGCCCGGGTTCCTCTCGATCAGCCTGACGAGGTGGCTTGGCATCCCGGTCCCCGTCTACCTCGCCGCCGCGATCGGACTGGCGCTCTGGCTGTTCATCAACCGGACCGTGGTCGGGATGAACGCGCAGGCGGTGGGGGCCAACCCCGAGGCGGCGCACCTCGCGGGTGTGCGCGTCGACCGGGTCCGGCTCTACGGGCTGGTGGTGAGCGCGCTCTGCGCCGGCATCGGCGGCATCCTGCTCTCGGCGCAGGTCGGGAGCGGCGAGCCGACGAGCGGCGACGGCTATCTGCTGAGCGGGTTCGCGGCGGCGTTCCTCGGGTCGGTCGCCTTCCGCAACAGCGAGTTCCACATCGTCGGGACGATCATCGGCGTCCTGACCGTCGGCGTCGCCTTCAATGGGCTGGCCATCGTCGGCGCCCAGACCTTCTGGCAGAACGTCGTGCAGGGCGGCCTGCTGATCTGCGCGGTCGGTCTCAGCACGGTGGGCCGGCGGCTGGCGGAGCGCTAGTTACCGACCTCAGGACCACGTAAGTTTTCATTGCTCAATTTTCCAAAGGAGGGAACCCAGGTGCAAGCATCAGGCGGCACGCACGAGGCGAAGATCCTCCGGCTGGAGATCACGACCACCCATGTAGCCGCCGCCGAGATGATCCGCGCGGCCATCCTCGACGGCCGCTTCGCCCCCGGCGATCGCCTCAAGGAGACCGAGCTCGCGGAGATGCTTGGCATCAGCCGGACGCCGGTGCGGGAGGCGTTCCTGGTGCTCGCGGCGCAGGGCCTCCTGATCCTCACCAAGGGCCGCGGCGTCAAGGTGCGCAGCTACACGCCTGAGGAGATGCGGCGGAACTACGAGATGCGCGCCCGGCTGGAGTCCTACGCCGCCAAGCTCGCCGCGGGACGCATGAGCAAGGCGCAGATCTCCGCCGCCGAGGCCCACCTCGCGCGCCTGCGCAAGCTCGGCCCCGGCGACGTCGCCGGCCTCGTCGCCGAGAACACGCTCTTCCACAATCTCGTACTCGCGGCAGCCGGCGACGAACGGCTCCACTTCATGGTCACGAGTCTGCTGGAGCTGCCGTTCACCTACAAGTCGCTCTACTGGAGCCTGGAGACGAACGGCAAGATGCGCTCCGCGGACTTCCACGAGCGCGTGCTCGCCGCGATCGAGCAAAGCGACGACATCGCGGCCGAGAAGGCCATGGCGGCGCACATCGCCGACGCCGGGGAGATCCTCGTCGGGGGATACACGAGCGCGTGAGCGCCCGCGCGGGAACGATCCGGATCGGCAGCGGGGCCGCGTTCTCCGATGACCGGATCGATCCCGCCGTCGAGCTCGTCGAGCATGGCGAGCTCGATTACCTCGTCTTCGAGTGCCTGTCGGAGCGCACGATCGCCCTCGCCCAGGTGGAGCGGCGCGTCAGCCCCGAGCTGGGCTACAACGAGTGGCTTGTCGAGAGGATGGAGGCCGTTCTCCCGCAGGCCCATGCCCGTGGCGTCCGCATCGTCACGAACATGGGCGCGGCCAACCCCGAGGGCGCGGCGGTGGTCGTTCGCGACGTCGCGCGGCGTGCCGGGCTGAACGGCCTGAAGGTCGCCGCCGTCGTGGGGGACGACGTGCTCGACCTCGTGCTCGACCGCGACATGCCGATCCTCGACCTCCCGACCACCTCGAGGGAGCTCGGCGAGGGCGTGGTCTGCGCCAACGCGTACCTCGGCTGTGAGGCGATCGTGGACGCGCTGGCCGCCGGTGCCGACGTCGTCGTGACAGGGCGGACCTCGGACCCCTCGCTGTTCCTCGCCCCGCTCGTGTACGAGTTCGGCTGGGCGCTGGATGACTGGGACCTGCTCGGCAAGGGGACGGCCGTCGGCCATCTGCTGGAGTGCGCGTCGCAGATCACCGGCGGCTACTTCGCCGACCCCGGGCGCAAGGACGTGCCGGACCTCGCCCGGGTGGGGTTTCCGATCGCAGAGGTGGACGGGCAGGGCGCGATCGTCATCACCAAGGTCGACGGCTCCGGCGGGCTCGTCTCCGTCGC
>JBBRDT010000118.1:0-6618 GCA_038203635.1 Solirubrobacterales bacterium | reverse complement strand
CGGTCGCCGTCGGCGGCGAGGGAGCAGACGAGCTGTTCGGTGGCTACCCGCGCTACCGCTGGCTGGCGCGTTCGGAAGAGGCAGCTCGCCATGTCCCCACGCCCGTGCTGAAAGCTGGGGCGACCGCAATCCGGCGCTTGTCGCGCAACCCCCGCGTTGGGCGCCTGGCAGACGTGATCGACCCTCAGCCGTCGCTCGAGCGGCACATCGACTGGGTCACCGACAAACGACGCCACCTGCGCGACCGCCTGTACGGTCCGGCCCTCCTCGGCAGCGTGGACAGCGGCCGATTGGTTCGCGACGCATACGAGACAGTGGGGGCGGCCTCCAAGCTTACGAACGGCACGCGAGGAACGGCGGAGCTCTTCATGTGGCTCGACCAGAACCATTGGCTGCCCGGCGATGTTCTGGCGAAGGCCGACAGGGCGACGATGCTCGCCTCGCTCGAGGTGCGGACCCCATATCTTCATCGTGAGATCGCGGAGCTCGCGGCAGCCGTTCCGGCAGCCACGCACCTGCGCGGAGGTGGCAAGACGCTCGTCCGGGAGCTCCTGCGACGGGCTCTTCCCGATGCCGACGTCCGTCGCGCGAAGACCGCTTTTCGCGTCCCTGCCTCGCATTGGCTTCGCGGCCCGCTCTCAGGGCAGCTCCGCCGGCAGGTGGGTCACGGATCGCTTTGCGCCGAGGGCTGGTTCGACCGCGCGGCGGTCGGACGGATGGCCGAAGCCCACATCAGCGGTCGAGAGGACGCCACGCATGTGCTGTGGCCTGTGCTCACGCTCGGGCTGTGGCTCGACCGGCTGCGCGGTGACAGCAATGGTTGAGCGCGCTGCGCGAGTGGCGGTATTCACCCCGGACTTTCCCCCGGCGCGCGGCGGCATCCAGCATCTCGTCTACCGCTTGACAGAGCACATCGAAAGATTCGAGCCGCTCGTGGTCACGATCGACCAGCCCGGGGCGCCCGAGTTCGACCTCAGGCAGGCATTCGAGGTCGAGCGGGCGAGGCGGACGAAGCGACGCTCGATTGCGATCGGCCTGCTGAACGCACATGCGTTGCGATCGGCGATCCGGTTTCGGCCGGACGTCATCCTCAACGCGCACATCGTCACGAGCCCGGCCGCGGCTCTGCTCGCGCGGACCATGGGCGTACCGTTCGTGCAATATGTCTACGCGGCCGAGGTCGGAGCACGTCCGCGCCTTGCCCGATTCGCGGTGCGAAGCGCTGCCATCACGATCGCGATCAGCCGCCACACGGAGGAACTGGCGCTCGCTGTCGGCGCCCCGGTACAGCGGCTTCGCCACATCCCGCCCGGTGTCGATCCACCGAGCCAAACAGGACAACGGGCGACTCGGCCCACGATCCTCACCGTCGCCCGCCTCGAAAGCAGGTACAAGGGATTCGACGTCATGTGCCGCGCGTTGCCGCTCGTTCTCGCACGAGTTCCCGATGCCGAGTGGGTGATCGTCGGCGACGGTCCGCTGCGGGGCGAGATCGAGCGGCTCGCCGCCGCCCACGGGCTCGACGGTGCCGTCCGATTCGTGGGCAGGGTGCCGGACGATGAACGAGACGGGTGGCTCCAACGTGCCCATCTGTTTGCGATGCCGAGCCGGCTGCCTGCGCAGCGACTGGGCGGCGAGGGTTTCGGCATTGTGTATCTCGAAGCCGGCGCGAACGGGCTTCCTGTCGTGGCGGGGAACGTCGGCGGTGCGCTCGATGCGGTCATCGACCAGCGCACAGGTCTGCTGGTGGATCCAGCGGACCACGTCGCCGTGGCTGATGCGATCAGCGAGCTCTTGCGGAATCCCGCGCGTGCCGCGGCCCTCGGCCGCGCGGGTGAGGAGCACGCACGTGAGTTCTCATGGCCTCGCATCGCCGAACGTGTGGAAAAAGTGCTCGTCGATGTCGCCGACTCCCGCGCGTGAGAATCCTCTACCTCAACCACACGGCGCTGATGAGCGGCGCCGAGCGTTCGCTACTGACCCTGATCGAGGGCCTCCCTGGTGAGGTGGAAGCGGTCGTCGCGTGCCCTGGTGGCCCGCTCGCTGCCGCCGCGCGCGCGCTCGGTGTGCGCGTCGTCGAGATCCCGGGGACCGACGCCAGCCTCAGGCTCCATCCGCTGCACACCACACGGGGCGCGGCAGACCTCCTCCGGTCAGCGCTCGCGGTGCGATCCACCGCGAAGAGCAGCCGGCCGGATCTCGTGCACACGAATACGATCCGCGCCGGCATCGTCGGCGCTGCAGTCGCGCGAATCGGCGGTCCGCCCGTCGTCGCGCACGTGCGTGACCGTCTGCCACCGGGCCGGATTCCCGACGTGACGTTGAAAGCCCTCGTCGCAGGGGCTCGCGTCGTGATCGCGAACTCGCGCTACACGGCGGCGCGCATCCCCTCGGGGTCTGCACAGATGCGCGTGATCTCCAATCCGGTGAACCTGACCCGGTTCTCCCGGCGCTCGGTTGATCGAGTTGCGGCGCGGGAGCGGTTGGGCATCGATTCCTCCGACTTCGTGCTGACCGTGATCGGGCAGATCACGCCATGGAAGGATCAGGATCTAGCGATCCGGGTTGCAGACGAGCTCTTGCATATCGAGCCACATATGCACCTGCTGATCGTCGGATCTGCCAAGTTCACCAGCCGGGCAGCCCGGTTCGACAACCGTGCCTACGCGGATGAGCTGCGCCGGACCGTCACGACCCTCGGACTCGATGACAGAGTCTCCTTTCTCGGCGAGCGCGAGGACATCCCCGAGATTCTCGGCGCCACCGATCTGGTGCTCGTCCCCTCATGGGAGGAGCCGTTCGGCCGTGCCGTGATCGAGGCGATGGCAATGGGCGTTCCGGTCATTGCCACCGACGTCGGCGGGCCGGCCGAGATCATCCGCGAGGGGGTTGACGGGCTGCTCCTGCCTCCGCGTCGACCGGAGCGGTGGGCCGCCGCGGTTCGCTCGCTCCTGGATGACCCTGGGCGAATGAGAGACATGGGACGTCGGGGTGAGCGGGAAGCCACGGCTCGGTTTGGCGTCGCCCAACACGTCGAAGCAGTGCTCGAAGCCTACGGAGCAGCGGGAAGCACAGCGTGACGTCATGCACACATACGTACAGTCTGTATGCTCGATACTCATCGTTCTGTGACCCCTGAGAGAGGAGCGCTCGTGCCCGACCAGACCATCCAGGACTTGGCCGACCGCTACGGGGACGCGTGGCACAGTCACGACCCCGACGCGATCGTCGCGCTGCACACCGAAGACACGTTGTTCCACATGCATGTCGGCGACGAGCCGGCGCGTGGCCGCGAGGCCGTACGCGAGACGTTCGCCCAGATCCTCGCGCAGTGGCCCGACCTGCACTTCCACCCCGTCGCGCTTCGCTTCGGCGAGGACTTCTGGGTTGCCGAGTGGCGGATGACCGCGACCGGCGCCGACGGCGGTGCGCGCATGGACGCCGACGCGATCGACGTGATCACCGTCGAGAACGGGCTCGTCAAGACGAAGGACACCTACCTCGACGCCATCACCATCCAGCAGCAGATCGCCGACGTCCAAGAGGTGGCGGCATGACGGTCACGGAACCGCGTACGGACAAGCGTTCGGAAGCAGCCGAGTTCGTCGAGTTCTTCGCCGAGGGCTGGCGCGAAGGAGCAAACGGTGACTTTTTCGGACACTTCGAGTCGCGCATCCATCCCGACGTGCTCTTCACGCAGCCGCTCGCACCTCCCGCTCGCGGCAAGGAGACGTTCCGGCCGATGTTCTCGACCCTGTTCCGCGCGATCCCCGATCTGCGCGGTGAGCTGCGCAGCTGGGGCGAGACCGACGACGGCGTGCTGATCGAGCTGCACCTCAGCGGTCACCTCGGCGGTCGGCCGGTCGGCTGGACGACGGTCGACCGGATCGTGCTGGAGGACGGGAAGATCAAGGAGCGGCACGCGAACTTCGACCCGACCCCGCTCGTCATAGCGATGCTGCTGCGACCGCACATTTCGCTGCCGCTGCTGCCCGCCCTGCTGCGCCGGCGCTAGTTCGACGGCGAGATGCTCGTCGGCAAGGAAGGCGAGCCACGCGGCGTGCATGCCATTTTGGAATGATCGGCCCCGCCTCCCGCAACTGCGTTCCTGAAAGGACAGCTGCATGAGCGTGACGGACCAGCTCCTCCAGAACAACCGCCGCTGGGCGGAGCGGTTCGACATCCCGAAACTCTCCAACCGTCCCAGCAAGAAGGTTGCGATCGTGTCCTGCATGGACGCGCGTTTCCTCCCCTCCCGGGTGCTTGGCATCGAGGAGGGCGATGCGCACATCATCCGCAACGCGGGCGGTGTCGTGACCGATGACGAGATCCGCTCGCTGGCGATCTCGCAACATCTCCTCGGTACCGAAGAAATCGTCCTCATCCATCACACGGATTGCGGCTTGGAAGGCATCGATGAGCAGGAGATCCGCGCCAAGTTGCGCGAGTCGGCCGGCGTCGAGCCCCCGTGGAGCATCGAAGCATTCGCGAACGTGGATGAAAGCGTGCGCGAATCGCTTCGCCGGATCACCAAAAGCCCGTTCATCCCGCACAAGAACGTGCGCGGATTCGTCTATGACGTCACGGACGGCTCGCTTCGCGAAGTGGAGGCCTGAAATGCAGCTGAAGCCCGATCCCACCTTCGACGCAACGCAGGCCTTCTGACGCTGTTCAGCTGAGCGCCGATCCGGCGCGTCGCACCGCCTCCGCGAGGCGATCGAAGCGTTGGTCGTCCGGGTCCAGTAGGGACCCGAGCGTCGTGCGCACCGCCTCGAGGTCGACGGTGTTCGCCGCGACCATCGCCTCGATGTCCGCCCAGTCGCGGGTGCGATCGAACATCACCTTGAAGACGGTCAGCTCGATCGGCCCCAGGATCGGAATGCGCGTCCCCGCGAACGGCACCTTCCGAGCGTGGCGGGCGGCGTCGGCATGCACCGGCTCGTAGTCGAAGAAGAGGTCGACCGGGGTCTCGTCCCACCAAACGCGAATCTGCCCGTCCGCCGCGATCGCCTCGGCGGTTCCCTCGGGTCGCGAGACGCCGGCGGGAAGCGCAGCCAGTGCCGCCGCGCTGTCCGCGGCGGGGACGAAGACGTTCAGGTCGATGTCGCTCGTGCCGCGCGGGTCCTGGGTCCAGTACGCGAGCGCGATCGCTCCGCCGAAGGCGTGCGGGATCCGCTTCTCGGCGAGCGCGCGATGCAGCGCCACGACCTTTTCGGGAAGGGTCACCCCGTTGGGTCCGGTCTGGTGGCGAGTCGCGGAAACCGCAGGTCAGGCCGATGCCGTGTTGGCAAGGCGGCGGCGAGGTCGAGCACCTCGACGAGCGTGCGCCCCGCCCGTGCGAGCTGCGCGTCGGGAACCTGCACGACCGGGCGCTCGGCCGGCTCCACGACGAGGCGAGAGGAGGCCGCGGCGAGCAGCCGGTGGAACGTCTCGACCGTGGGCTGCTTACGCCCGTTCTCGTAAGCGGAAACCGTGGCCTGCGAGGTGCCGGCCCGCGCCGCCAGGTCATGCTGCGAGAGGCCTGCCCGCCGGCGAGCAGTGCGAAGGGCTTGTGCCACGTCCATGCTTTGAGTATATCCAGTTGGATATGGCTGACAAGGACGTTTCGTGGGCTGCAAGCCGAAATCCCGTGGCTATACTTGGCCCACGCCGCGGGGTGGAGCAGTCAGGTAGCTCGTCGGGCTCATAACCCGAAGGTCGCGGGTTCGAATCCCGCCCCCGCTACTCAGAAAGCCGCCGCATATGGCGGCTTTCTTCATTTCCGTGCCGCTGGCTATCGGCCGAACCGCGGTACCACAGAGGTACCGATCCTCCGGAGCCGTGAGTTTGGGCACCCGGACACATCTCGTCATGACATGTCCGGCCCAGAAAGGGGGGGACCCATCCTCCCCGCCACTGATCAGGTTCGCCGGCGCCAGCTGGTCGCTGCGGCCTCGAAGCTCGGAAATGGTCTGCTCGGCCATGTTCAGCGTGATCTCGACCCGAAGCGACGCCCCCAGGCCCAACGAACCGCCCCGAGCGACCGCTGCGAGATCTCCGACCGTCGTCTGCAGCCGGTCGAGCAGCTCGGTGACAGTCGCGCTGGAGGGACCTGTCCCGTGCGTCGGCCGACTCGTGCTCGAGCGGGTGGTCTGCTTCCGCTCTTCCAGAATGCGAGCGCAGTGCCGTTCGCTCACGCCGGCGTCCTCGGCGATCTCCCTGATGGTGAGGCCGCGCGCGCGGAGCTGGACGATGCGGTCGTTGCGGGCGTGACGGGCGGTCGTGCTCATGACGCCAGTATGAGGGCCCTCAGCTTGAACCTCACATTGCAACCCAGCAGGTCCGGAAGAGGCTGCGGCAAGGCGCCTCAGCGGCTGCTGCCGGCGAGCAGCACCTTCGCAACAGCCTCCGGGTCATCCCACATCGGAACGTGCCCACATCCGGCCAGCACCACATTTCGCACGGTCGCCGGCAGATGAGCCGGCCGGGAAACGAGCCGATCCAGCTCGGGCCAGACAAGCGTCACCGGTACACGCAGGCGCTCCATGCCCGTGAAGCGGCCGGCCCGCATCGCGTCGTCGACCGCGTCGAACCCAGGCGCCGTGGCGTAGGCCCGGACAAGGCGCAAAGCGGCTTCGG
>JBBRDT010000117.1:0-6914 GCA_038203635.1 Solirubrobacterales bacterium | reverse complement strand
AGATCTTCCACAACACCCGACGACGGCACAGCGCACTGAAC
Source organism: Solirubrobacterales bacterium (assembly GCA_038203635.1). Taxonomy (GTDB): domain Bacteria; phylum Actinomycetota; class Thermoleophilia; order Solirubrobacterales; family JBBDJG01; genus DASRIA01. The sequence goes on along the minus strand of JBBRDT010000117.1, from coordinate 6,873 downwards.
ATGCTTACGCCGATCGAATACGAGAACCAACACCAACAACAACGCATCGCCGCCTGATTCCAGATCGACGACTCCACGAAACCAGGGTCAGATCAACGTGCTCAGGAACTACAACTAGGCGTGCGCGTTTCCGAAAGGCGGCTATGAGGTCCGCCGCGGCGGGCTTGGAAACTCGCAGGCGCGACAGCGACACATACATCGGGACGCATGATGACGGCGGAGGCGGTCAGGGTGCGAGGCTTGCCGCTGCTTCGATAATGCCACCAACAAGCAGGTCGGCGTCAAGCGCGGCGGCGAGCCCCTCGGAGGCGCCCGCGCCCCCGATTCCCACTCGCACGCGGCCTGCCAGAGCCTTGATGTCCTCGCGGGCGTCCAGGAACCGCTGCGGGCTGACCGCTGCGAGGACCACGATCGCAGGCGACGGCTCGACGAGCGCGTAGGCGAGGCTGTCGAGCGGGGTTTCGGCGCCGAGGTAGGTGATCCGCCAGCCGCGTTCGCGAAGCGCGAGCCCAAAACACACTAGGCCCAGCACATGCTGTTCGCCGGGCGGGCAGGCGAGGATGGCTCTTGGTCCCACGCCCCCTCCCCAGCCGCGCGCTAGCGCGCGCAATCGCCCGCCGATCACGTCGCTTGCGAAATGTTCATGCGCCACTGTCGTCTCCGCGGCCGCCCACCGCTCGCCGAGCCTGTACAGGAACGGCACGATCGCCTGAGACAAAGCGGGCGCCAGCTCGAAGGTCTCAAACAGCTGGTCGAGCGCCGCCTGGGCCGCCGGCTCGTCGAGCGCCGCGAAGCTGCGCTCGAGATCGGCCAGGATCTCCGGGATGCTCGGCGACCCGTCGCGCGCAAGTGGATCGCCGCCGAGCTTTGCGACGCGTGCGGCCTCCGCAGCCGAGAGCCCAGCAGCGATCCGGTCGCGCATGACGCGCACGCGCCGCTCATCCTGCTGGGAGTAGAGGCGCAGACCTCCCGCGCTCCGCTCGGGTTGAACCAGCTCATATCGGGTCTCCCAAGCGCGCAACAGCTCCGGGCTCACACCGACACGCTTGCTGAGCTCCCCAATACGTAGCCGTCCGCCATCGGTCATGGCAGGAAGGTGACAGTATCTCTACAGACTCTAAACATGATCTAGACAAATACTGTACAGTGCCCGTCAGATGGTTACTTCGCGGCTCGACAAGCTCCACGACACTGAATTGATGACTCGGGTCGCAAGCGGTGATTTGTGCGCCTTCGAGGCGATCTACGACCGCCACCGGGCGGTGGCATACGGCTTGGCCGTGCGGGTCACAGGGCACTCGTCCACGGCAGAAGAGGTAACCCAGGACGCTTTTATGACGCTCTGGCGCGGCGCGCGCGACTACGACGCGACGCGTGCCAGTGTCAGGACCTGGCTGCTCACTCTCGTTCGCAACAAGGGCATCGATTCGCTACGAAGCCAAGCCCGCCATATCCGGACCGTGGAGCTCGACGGAGCCGTCGCCGAGCGCCTGGCGGCCGCCGAGCGCACCGATGAGCAGGTGACCCAGATCGAGGAGTCGCACCACGTACGCCTGCTCCTAGGTGGCCTTCCGGCCGAGCAACGCGAGGTGGTCGAGTTGGCCTACTTCTACGCACTGACCCAGAACGAGATTGCCGCCAAGGTCGGCATACCACTCGGCACGGTCAAGGGCAGATTGCGCTTGGCCCTCGAAAAGTTGCGCGTGTCAGTGGCGACCGAACCAAGTTACGTCACCACATAGTTCGCCGTCTACGGAAATCTCGCCGTCGCAAATCCACCTTGCGCTGCGAGCGCCGAGTGCAAATCGGTCGGCCGAGCGGTCGCTAGTTCAATTCCGGTCGCCGCGACTTTCTCTCGGTGATCTGAACACCCTCGCCTACGCGTACAACTGTCGTGCACGCTGCGGACTCCGAGCTTCGCCAATGAGGATCGCCGTCGTCGGCGCGGGCGTCTCCGGCCTGGTCGCGGCCCACCTGCTCGCGCGCAGGCACGAGGTGACGGTCTTCGAGGCCGGCTCCTACCCGGGCGGCCACACCAACACGGTCCGCGTGGACACCGCGCACGAGACCCACTGGGTAGACACCGGGTTCATCGTCTTCAACGACCGCAACTACCCGAACTTCGAGCGCCTGCTCAAGCGGATCGGTGTAGCGAGCCAGGCGTCGACCATGAGCTTCGCCGTGGCCGACGAGGCGAGCGACTTCGAGTACAGCAGCGCATCACCGAACGGGCTCTTCGCCAAGCGGGCGCACCTCGCGTCACCTTGGTTCCACCGGATGGTGGCGGATCTGGTGCGCTTCAACCGCGAGGCCCGGGAGTTGCTGCGATCTGATGACACGGGCCCCTCGCTTGGCCACTGGCTCGAGGCCAAGCGCTTCTCCCGTGCGTTCATCGACCGGCTGATCGTGCCCCAGGCGGCGGCGGTCTGGTCCGCCGATCCACGGCAGATGTGGAGCTTCCCCGCACGGTTCCTGCTCGAGTTCTTCCACAACCACGGGATGCTCAGCTTCCGCGGGAGGCCGAAGTGGCGCACGGTGCACGGCGGGTCGCACCTCTACGTCGAGGCGCTCGTGAGGCCGTGGCGCGACCGCCTGCGCCTGTCGACGCCGATCGAGTCCATCCGCCGCCGTGAGGACCACGTCGAAATCACCCCGTGCGGGAGCGAGGTCGAGCGCTTCGACGAGGTGGTCGTGGCGACTCACTCCGACCAGGCCCTCGCACTTCTCACCGACGCCTCACAGCGGGAGCACGATCTGCTCGGCGCGATTCCGTACCAGCCAAACGAAGCGGTGCTGCACACCGACACCCGCCTGCTGCCGCGGCGCCGGCGCGCATGGGCCAGCTGGAACTATCACCTGCTCGCTTCGCCCCAAGGCAAGCCCACGGTGACCTACCACATGAACCGGCTCCAGTCGCTGCGTGCCGACCGCGAGTTCTGCGTGACGCTCAACCACACGAGCGCGATCGACCCAAGCAAGATCATCCGCACGATTTCCTACGCGCATCCGGTCTTCACCGCGGCCGGCCAGGCCGCCCAGGCTCGCCACGATGAGATCAGCGGGCGCAACCGCACGCATTACTGCGGCGCCTACTGGGGCTGGGGCTTCCACGAGGACGGCGTGACCAGCGCGGTGCGAGTGGCCGAGCGCCTCGGGGTGGGGGGAATCTGATGCACAGCGCTCTCTATGAAGGCACGATCCGCCATCGCCGCTTCGCGGTCCGCTCGCACGAGTTCCATCATCGAATCGCGATGGCCTACGTGGACCTCGACGAGCTGCCGACCCTGCTGGACGGAAGGCTTGTCCGCTCCCGGCCCGGCCTCGTGCGCTTCCGTCGCAGCGACTACCTGGGTGACCCGTCAGTGCCGCTCGATGAGGCCGTGCGCGCACTGGTCGCATCCCGGTGCGGCTCGCGCCCCGAGGGGCCGATCCGGGTCCTTACCCAGCTGCGCACCTTCGGGCATTGCTTCAACCCGGTGAGCTTCTATTACTGCTTCGCGGCAGGCGGGGAGCGGATCAACTCGGTCCTCGCCGAGGTGACCAGCACGCCCTGGGGCGAGCGCCACGCCTACGTGCTTCCCCACGGCGATGGCCCCGTGATTCGCGGCGACCTCGACAAGGCACTCCACGTCTCGCCCTTCATGGGCATGGACCAGCGCTACACCTGGCGCGCACCCGCGCCGGGTGCGACCCTCTCGGTGCACATCGAGAGCAGCGAGGACGGGAAGGTCGCCTTCGACGCGACGCTGGGGCTTCGCCACGCGCCGCTCACGCGGCGCTCCCTCGCCCGCGTAACCGCGCGGCACCCAGGCGCGACGATGCGGATGCTCGCGCTGATCTACGGGCACGCAATCGCACTGAAGCTCAAGGGAGTGCCGGTCCAGCCCCATCCGGGAATACAGCCGTCGTGATCGAGTGGATTGCGCGTAGGGTCGTTTCGGGGGTGCTGGCGCGGCTGCGTAGCGGGGAGCTGACGGTGATCGAGGGCGGCCGCGCGCAGGTGTTCGGCGCAGGAGCGCCCAGTGCGACCGTCCACGTGCGTTCTTCTCGCGCATGGGTGTCCCTGCTGCGCGGCAGTCGTGGTCTGGCGGAGTCCTACATGGCGGGACTGTGGGACACGCCCGACCTCACGGCGGTGATCCGCGTCGCCGCGCGCAACGTGGACGGGGTCGACCGTATTCGTCGTCGGCTGACGTTCGTCCGCGCTCCATACCAGTGGCTGCGTGCCGCCTTTCTGCGCAACACGCCGACGCGGAGCCGCAAGGACATCGCTGCGCACTACGACCTTGGCAACGAGCTGTTCTCCCGCATGCTCGATCCGACCCTCATGTACTCGTGCGCGGTCTTCGACGACCGGGGGATGACGCTGGAGCAGGCTTCCATCGCCAAGCTCGAGTTGGTGTGCGACAAGCTCGACCTGGGGCCCGCCGACCACGTGCTCGAGATCGGCACCGGCTGGGGCGGATTCGCGGTGCACGCGGCCCTCACGCGCGGCTGCCGGGTCACGACCACGACGATCTCGAAGGATCAACACGACATGGCCCTCGCGCGCGTGCGGGAGGCCGGTGTCGAAAGCCGCGTCGAGGTGCTGCTCGACGACTATCGCGATCTGCGCGGCAGCTACGACAAGCTCGTTTCGATCGAGATGATCGAAGCGGTGGGATGGAAGGACTTCGGCACATTCTTCCAGTGCTGCTCGGACCTGCTCGCACCAGACGGCGTGATGCTGTTGCAGGCGATCACGATGGATGACGACGCGTACGAAGTCGAGAAGGCGTCGAAGAGCTTCATCCGGACCTATGTGTTCCCGAACGGCTGCCTACCCTCGCGGCAGGTCATCGCGAAGTGCGTTGCGCGCCGGACCGACTTGGCCACCGAACACCTCGAGGACCTCGCTCCTCATTACGCCGAGACGCTGCGCCGCTGGCGGGCGAACTTCGAGGAAGCCGCCGAGGAGTTGGAGTCGCTTGGATACGACCAGCGGTTCCGCAGGCTCTGGCGGATGTACCTTTCCTACTGCGAGGCCGGCTTTGCCGAGCGCAGGATCGGCCTGATCCAGGCGCTGCTGGCAAAGCCACGGTGGACGGGCCGTCACCCAAGGACGCCGTCTACGACAGCGACTGCTCCCTCGGCTATCGGCGCCGTTGGCGGCTGAACATCCGCGCGCTGAGCGAGTCGAGCAGGAAGGCTGGGCCCCGCGATGCGAGCTTGGCGACGGCCGTCCGGCCGCCGGGGCCCAGCACGTGGTCGTCGTTCTCGATCGCCTCGAGGACCTTCGCTGCCCACTCCGCGGGCTCCACCTTCTCCCAGCGCGAGGTGTCGATGTGGCGGCCATAGACATCCTCGGTCGCATCGAGCATGTCCGTTTTCACGCCGGGTGTGACCAGGTGCAGGACGTCGACGCCGGTGCCCTTCAGCTCGCGACGCAGGGACTCGCTCAGCGCCACGACGCCGGCCTTGGACGCGGCATATGTGGTCGCGGCAGGAAAGTACGCATAGCCGCTGATGGAAGCGTTGTTCACGATCTTGCCGCGCCCGTTGGCGAGCATGTGCGGGAGAAATCGATGCGTGAGGTGGGCAACCGCGATCAGATTGGCCTGGAACATCGAGTAGACCTCGCCCATGTCCTGGTCCTCGAGCAGCCCCCCAGTCATCTGGCCGGCGTTGTTCACGAGCAGGTCGATCTTCTCGAGGGCGTCTCCCAGGGCGTCGACGCACGAGTCGATGGACTCGCGGCTCGACAGATCCAGCCGCACGGGACGGACCTCGGTGGCCCCTTCCACCGGCTCGAACCGCCCGGTGGCGCGCATGCCCGCGAACACCAAACGCAGCGGCCGCGCGGCAAGGGCCTCGGTGATCGCGCGGCCGATACCGCGATTGGCACCGGTGACGAGGGCGGTTGCGCCGGAGAGATCCATGTCTACAAGAGGTTACGTACGCGGCGCGAGCGCCGATTAGTGATCCACTCCGCTCACCTGCCCTTATCTTGACCGGAATGTCCCCCGCTTCCCGCAACGCCGTTCTCGTGGTGCTGACGTTGCGCGTCAGCTACGGCGTCGCGCTGATCGCCGTTCCCGCACGTCTCACCCGCAGGTGGCTCGGGTCGGCCGCGGCTGAGCCCGCGGCGCAGGTCGCGCTCCGCGGGCTGGGAGCGCGCGAGGTGGCGCTGCACGGTTTGGCGATCGCGGCTGCCCTGCGCGGCGCGCCCGTGCGGCCGTACCTGGCAGCCAGCATCGCCGGGGACCTGGCGGACATCGGGGCAACCCTGGCGGGCCGCCGCGGCCTCCCCGAGGGCTCTGTGCCCGCAACTGTGGTCGTCGCCGGCGGCTCGGCGCTGATCAGCGCTGCCGTGGCCCGCGCCGCCCATCGCTGAGGCCGGCAGTGCAACTCGCCTTCGACCGCCGTGGAGCGGGCCCGCCGCTCATCCTGCTCCACGCGCTGGGCGCTGACCGCCGCGTGTGGGACCCGGTGATGGACCGGTTGAGTGCCGAGCGCGACGTCGTGGCGCTCGACCTGCCCGGCTTCGGCGAGTCACCGGTACTCGGCGGCCCCGATGCCCCGGCGCCGGCCGCGCTTGCCGGTGCGGTGGCGGCGTTCGCCGGGCAGCTGTCGCTGGACAAGCCTCACCTGGCAGGCAACTCGCTGGGTGGGTGGGTGGCGCTCGAACTCGCGCTGGCGGGACACGCGCGCTCGGTGACCGCGATCGCGGCAGCGGGACTGTGGCGGCAGCCCCTGATGCCCCGGCGTGGGCTGGCTCGCAGGGTGGCGCGCGCCGCGCTTCCGGCGGCGTCGGCGCTCGTCCGGGGAGCAGCGGGACGACGTCTAGCTCTCGCCACCACCACGGCGCATGCCGAACGCGTGCCTGCCGAAGCC
>JBBRDT010000116.1:0-7002 GCA_038203635.1 Solirubrobacterales bacterium | reverse complement strand
CCCCGACCAGCTCCCCGGCCTGCTGGGGCGTGAGGTTCTTGGGGAGCGGCGGGGTCGGGATGTCGAGGCTCGCGAGCTGCGCGACGAGGCGCTCGACCGATGCGGGCTCGGGCTGCTCGTGCACGCGGTAGATCGCGCCGGCCCGCGCGGCGGAGAGGTGCTTCGCCACCTGCTCGTTGGCGAGGATCATCAGGTGCTCGATCACCCAGTGCGACTCGGTCTGGACCTCGTCGCGGGCAGCGACCACGTGGCCGCGCTCGTCGAAGTCGAAATCGGGCTCGGAGCTCTCGACCGCGAGCGCGCCCCGCGACAGGCGCCGCTCGCGCAGCTGTCCGGCAAGCTCGCGCGCGAGCGACAGCGGCTCGGCAACCGCCTCGGGTGCGCGCTCCCGTCCAGCGAACACTGCATCGACGTCCTCGTAGACGAGCCGCGCATCCGAGCGAATCGTGCTGCGGTAGAAGGAGGTGGTGCGCACCCGCGCATCGGGGCCGAGCAGGACCTCGACCGTGACTGTCGGCCGCGGGAGGCCGGGCACGAGACTGCACGCCTCGTTCGAGAGGACGCGCGGGACCATCGGCTCCACCGCGCCGGGCACGTACACGCTGTTCGCGCGGCGCTCCGCCTCCGAATCGAGCGCCGTGCCAGGGCGCACGAACCCCGCGACGTCGGCGATGTGCACGTAGAGGCGCAGCGCGTCGCCGTCGCGCTCGACAGAGAGGGCGTCGTCGTAGTCCTTCGCCGAAGCAGGGTCGATCGTGAAGGTGGGCAGGTCGGTGAGGTCGCGCCGCGGGTTCTCGTCCGGGCGGGCCGCCGCGGCTGCCGCCTCGTCCTCGATCGTGTCGGCGAACCGGCGGTGGTGACCGCGGTCGTACATGAGCGCCTCGACCACGTCTCGCGCCACGTCGGGGCGGCCGAGGGAACGGATCACCTCGAGGCTCCCGCTCTTCCTGCTGCGCCGCACGGGCAGCACGAGCACGAGGTCACCGATCCGCACGTCCCGGTGCCGGCGCAGGTTGACGGACATCGTCGTGCCCCGCTCGAAGAACGGCTCCACCACCGTCAGGCGGCCGCGCTTGGCGACGATGCCGACCCGAGCCGGTGGGCCGCTGGTGGCGAGCGCGGCGCCCGCGTCGCTCATCCCGTGCGCTCGACCCGGCCGGCGAGAGCGCTCAGCGCCCGCTGCAGCGCCTCGTCGGGCCGCGTGTCGGGATCGTCCGCGGCTCGGATGTCCGGGCTGATGCCCTTGCCGCCCAGATTGCGCCCGCTCGGCGTGTAGTAGTTGCCGACCACGAGGTCGAGCGCGCCTCCGTTGGATAGCTCGAAGATCTGGCCGAAGACGCCCTTGCCGAACGTGCGCCGGCCCACGACGGGCGCTCCGAGGCGCTCGTGCAGCGCGGCGGTCACGATCTCGGAGGCACTCGCCGTCCCGCGGTCGACAAGGACGACGACCGGCTTGCGCGTCGCGACCTCCCCGGTCGCCTTCAATACCCGCTTGGAGCGCTTTCGGCCCTTCGTGGTGACGATCACCCCGTTCGGGACGAATGCGCTGGATATCAGCACTGCCTCGTCCAACAGGCCGCCGCCGTTGCCCCGCATGTCGAGCACGAACCCCTGGGCACCTCCGCGCTCGCGGCGCTTGATCTCGCGCACGAGCTCCCCGTGCGCCCCGGAGGTGAACCCCGCCAGCTGGATCACGCCGAGCTTTTTGCCCCCGATGGTGCGCAGCTTCGAGGACGAGGCCGGCACGCGGATGCGCTCGCGCCGCACGCGCAGCTGGCGGGTGCGCTTCCCGCGCCTGATCGTGAGCCGCACGTAGGTCCCCTCCTTGCCCTTGATCCTGGCCGTCGAGACGTTGGTCGACTGGCCGGCGATCGAGCGCCCGTTCACCTTTGTGATCACGTCACCCGGCCGGATGCCCTCGCGCTTGGCGGGCGAGTCGTCGAACACCCCCGCGACGCGCAAACCCCGTGGATGCTCGACGACGGTCATGCCCACTCCCGAGAACTCGCCGCTGGTCGCCTGCCGGAACAAGGCGTTCTCGCGCGGCGTGAAGTAGTACGAGAAGCGGCTGTTGAGCGAGCGGACCATCCCGCGCAGCGAGGCGTCGCGCAGCCTCAGGTCCGTGACGCTGCGGTAGTAGTTGTCCTGGATCACGTCCGTCGCCTCGGCCTGCACGGAGGTGCTCTCGTCGACGAACGCGTCGCGCAGGGGCTCGGGGAGGTCCGAGGGGTGGCCTCCGAGGTACATGCCGAGCGCGAGGGCTGCCAGAACGGCGACGACCGCCGTGATGCCTCGCGTCACAGCGGCCGAGAATCCATCAGCGACTGCACGCCGCCCATCGTAGCGAGCGGTGCCGCGGCGCCCCCGCCGGTCAAGCCCGTGGCTCAGACGCGCAGAAAGCGGCGCAGCGTGATGCCGGACCCGATCGCGGACACTGCCGTCGCGGTGCCCAGCAGCACGATCACCAACAGGCTGAACCGGATCGTGTCGGGCGCGGCGATCAGCGCGAAGCGGTCAGACCACTCGTCGACCACCGTGACCTTCACGATCCACAGCAGGCCGACCGCCGCCGCGCCGCCGAGGAAGCCGACCAGCAGGCCCTCGATCACGAATGGCCAGCGGATGAACCAGTTCGTCGCCCCCACGAGGCGCATCACCTCGACCTCGCGCCGGCGGGCGAAGATGGAGAGCCTGATGGTGTTGGCCACCAGGAGTACGGACGCGAGTACCAACAAACCTGCGAGCGAAGCGAGCAGAATTTTGATGGTGCTGGTGGCCGAGAGGATCTTCTCGGTGTCGTCCTCGCGGTTCTTGATCTCCTGTATCGCGGGGCTGATCGGCCGGGCCTCGCCGCTGGGTCCGACGGGCGCGAGGCTGCTCTTCACGACATCCGCGTTCTGCGGGTCGTCCAGCTTGATCCGGTACGAGCGGGGCAGCGGGTTCCCGGGCAGGTCTTCCGTGATCGACGACTTGTCGCCCAGCCTGCGCTTGAGGATCCGCAGTGCCTGGGCCTTGCTGACGAACTCGGTGCTCTCCACGTGACGGATGTCGCGGATCATGTTGCCCAGCTCGGTGACCTCCGCCCGGCTCGCATCGTCGTTGATGAAGACCTCGAGCTCGATCTTGTTGCGCACCTCGTTGGTCTTCGCCGTCGCGGCGCGCACCACCGGGATGAAGACGCCCAGCACGAGGGTTGTGATCAGCACGGTGGCGATGGCTGCAAGGCTCGGCGCCGCGTTGCGCCGCAGCGCCCGGAGCGCCTCGCGCAGAAAGAAGAACAGCTTCATCCCGCGTACATCCCCGAAGCCTCGTCGCGCACGACACGGCCCTCGTGCAGCTCGATCACCCGGCGGCGCATCCGGTCGACCATCTCGTTGTCGTGGGTGGCGACGATGACTGTCGTGCCGGTGCGGTTCATGCGATACAGCAGCTGCATGATCCCGATGGAGGTCTCCGGGTCGAGGTTGCCGGTGGGCTCGTCTGCCAGCAGCAGCGGTGGGTGGTTGACGAATGCACGTGCCAGCGACACGCGCTGCTGCTCACCGCCCGACAGCTCGTCGGGGTAGCTGTTGAGCTTGGTCGAGAGTCCGACCAGCCGCAGGATCTCCGGCACCTTGGACTTGATCTCGGAGCGCGACGCTCCGATCACCTTCAGCGTGTACGCGACGTTGTCGTAGATGGTGCGGTTGGGCAGCAGCTTGTAGTCCTGGAACACGACACCGATGTTGCGGCGCAGCTTCGGGATCTTCTTGCGCGGCAGTTCCACGATGTCGCGCCCGGCGATCAGCACCTTGCCGCGGGAAGGGTCCATCTCGCGCAGGAGCAGCTTGATGAAGGTCGACTTCCCACAGCCGGTCTGCCCCACGAGGAACGCGAACTCCCCGCGCCCGATCGTCGCCGAGGCGCCGTCGAGGCCGACGTTACCGCCGGGATAGACCACCGTCACGTCGCGGAGCTCCACCGCAGGCGAGCGCGTCGCGCCTTGCAGGAGTGCCCCGCGCGGGTCCAGTGTCTCGTCAATAGCCGCCATAAGCAGGGCATTTTGACAGGCGGATGCAAAAAGCCTGCAATTGGCGGTGCGGCGGGATGGAGTCTTGCCGCTATAGGCTGGAGAGGAATGGTCAAGGAGTGGACCAGGATCTCGTCGGCGCAGGCGCGCGTGCTACTGCTGAGCGCGCTCGCGGCGCTGGTCGTCGTGCCGGCCAGCGCGAGCGCCAACCACCCTGGGCCCTTCCTGCGGCCCTTGCCGATACCGCAGACCCTCACCAGCTCGCACATCATGATCTCGGCGCAGGAGGTGGACGTGCCGATCTTTGCCGGCACACCGACCCGCATGTGGACCTATAACGGCACCTTCCCAGGGCCGACGATCAGGCGGCCAACGGGGACGCCGACGCACGTTCACTTCTTCAACGGGCTACCGGCCTCCGTGGGCAGCCTTTCGTTGCACAACCACGGCAATCACTCGAGTCCCGAGGACGACGGTCAGCCGATGGACTTTCTCGTCGGGCCCGGCGAGGCGCGCACCTACCACTACACGGGGCTCGAGGACGGTCGCAACGAGCGCGGTGCGACCCAGTGGTACCACGACCACCGGGACGGCGTCACGGGGCGCAACGTGTGGATGGGGCTGGCTGGCATGTACATCCTCGACGATCCAGACGATCCGCAGTCCCTGCCGGCCGGCGAGTTCGACGTCCCGCTCGCCATCGCGGACCGCTCGTTCACCCCCGACAACCAGCTGTCGTACACATTCTCGAGCGCCGGCGTGAGGGGCGACCATGCCCTCGTCAACGGACTGCCGCAGCCTTATCTCGACGTGGCCGACCGCAAGTACCGCCTGCGGATCCTGAACGCGTCGAATGTCCGCAACTACGAGCTGGAGTTGTCGAACGGTCAGGCGATGACCCAGATCGGGACCGAGTCGGGACTACTGCCGGCACCGGTCTCACGGCAGCGGATCTTCCTCTCCCCGGCCGAGCGCGCGGACATCGTCGTCGACTTCAACGGCCTACTGGGCCAGCAGATCGTCCTGCGCAACAACCTCGCGACCGGCCCGCTCTCCGAGCTTGCCCAGTTCAGGGTGACCAGTCACGCGTTCGACGCCAGCTCTGTGCCCGCGACGCTGCGCCCCCAAGAGGACGTCGGCACCCCGGTGGTCACCCGCGTCTTCGACTTCGATCGCGTCGGCAACCAGTGGACGATCAACGGCAAGCCGTTCGACCACGACCGCGTGGACGCCCAGCCGGTACTCGGAACGACCGAGCGCTGGATCCTCAGAAACAGCCGCAGCGCAGATCACACCATCCACGTGCACAACGTCGACCAGCATCTGATCACCCGGAACGGACAGCCGCCGACGCCGGACGAGCTGACCAAGGAGTCGTGGTACATCGGCGGCGGGCAGCAGGTGGAGGTAAAGCTGAAGTTCTCCGACCACACCGGCCGCTACGTCTTCCACTGCCACGTGCTCGAGCACGAGGACAACGGCATGATGGGTCAGTTCGAGGTCGTGCGAGCGCCTGCCCCGCCCCGCACGGGACTCGTCCGCCCCAAGGGCGCCTCGCCGATGCGGGTCTCGCTCGTACCGGCATTCCGCCCGTGTAAATCGCCGAACCGCAAGCACGGTGGACCGCTTGCCTTCAATGCGTGCGGCCCGCCCGTGCAGGAGTCCGAGGAGCTGACGATCGGCACCGAGGACCCGGAGGATGCCGTCGCGGTCGGAGATTTCCGCACCGCCGTCATCCGCGGCAACCCCGCCACGACTGCCGACGAGGCCGACGTGAGGGTGACGGTCGACATGACCGATGTACGTCGTCGCGACACGCTGACCGACTACGACGGCCGGCTGGTGGCCAGGGTGATGCGGCGCATGACCGACCGCTACAACGGGAACTCGCAGCGGGAGCCGGGGACGGTGGCCGATGTCCCCCTCGAGATCCCCGTCCAGTGCGCCGCCACGTCCGATGCCGCGACCGGAGGGAGCTGCTCCGTCAACACGACCCTCGACGCGCTCCTGCCGGGGAGCGTTCGCGAAGGCAGTCGAGCGGTCGTGCAGCTCGGCAAGGTCAAGGTGTTCGACGCGGGCGCCGACGGCGACGCCGACACGTCAGCGGACAACAGGCGCTTCGCGGCACAGGGCCTCTTCGTTCCCTGATGTCCGCTTGACTTCAGCCCTTGACGTAGGCACATTTTCTGCATGAACCTCCCCGCGGAGCTGCGCGAGCTCACCGTCGCCGACGCCCTGCACGAGCGTGTGGTGGCGATCACGACCGACCAGACGCTCGAAGAGGCGGCCCGGATCATGCTCGATCGGGGAGTCACGGCCCTGGCGGTCCTCGACGTCGACTCGCGTGACCCCGGCATCATCACGGAGCGCGACCTCGGCCGCGCGATGACCTCCGAGGCCGACCCGCGCAAGCGGCTCGTGGGCGACTTTCTCACTCGCGACGTGATCGCGGCGACCTCCGACTGGACGCTGGAGCGCGCCGCCCGCACCATGCTCGCCGGCCACATCCGCCACCTGATGGTGGTCCTCGGCGACCACAAGGTGATCGGCATCCTCTCGATGACGGAGATCATGGCCGCGTGGGTCCGGGGGCCGGAGGACCCGGTGTCCGAGATCAACGCCGAGACCGGCGAGCTGCCGGTGCTGGACGAGGCGCACCGTTACGTCTACGGGTTGCGCCGCACGGCCAAGCAGCACCTCGTCGCCGCCAAGTGCCCGTGCCAGTGGGAATGGGTGCAGGTGCTGGAGGGCCAGCTCGAGGACCGCCCGGACCTCGACGAGGAGACGATCGCGCACCTCTGGGAGCTGCGCGAGCCGTGCCCGGCGCTTCACGCCGAGGGCGGCGGCGCCGACTAGTCTGAACTAACTCCATGTTCTCCCGACAGTCACCGGGAGATCCATAGGTCTTTTGACGCGATGACCCCCGCCCAGCTGGGCGGGGGTCGTCCGCGTTGCGCCCCAGGCTCCGTGCTTCACGCCAATGAAGTTCGGAA
>JBBRDT010000115.1:0-7102 GCA_038203635.1 Solirubrobacterales bacterium | reverse complement strand
TCGCGCGGATCGGGGCCGAGATGACGTGGCCGGCAACGCCAGATCAGGTGAAGCACACGATGCGCCTGCTCTCCAATGATCTGGTTCAGGACCGGACTGCGTGCGGGACAGCGGCTAGCGCACTCGACCAGATCCAGCGGTACATCGACGCGGGCGCGACGTGCGCAGTCCTCTGCACACTCGGCGACCATGCGCACACGATCCATGCGATGGCCGAGGCGGCTCAGTGAGCACCGCCGTTGGCGTGTCACCGGCGATCGCCGATCCGGCCAGGGACCGGGGGGGACGAATTGCCATCCGCAGCGTTGCGACCTTTCTGGCGATCCCGGTGGTCTTCGGCCTGATCTGGGAGACCACGAAGGCCGCGTTCGGTCTGGACGAGCGGACGCTGCCACACCTCTGGACGATCGCGAACCACCTGTTCGCGAGTAACACCCAAGGCGAGGCAAACGGCCTGTTCCTCCTGCGTGCGGCCTGCACGACCGCTGGTGAGGCGCTGGCCGGGTTCGGTGTCGCCGCCTGCGCCGGTTTCGGCCTCGGCGTGTGCATCGTCTACATGCCGAGGTTCGGACGGGCCGTGATGCCGTTGATCGTGGGCTCGCAGGTTGTTCCCATGCTTGCGCTGGCACCCCCGCTTCTGGTGTGGCTCGGCACCGGCTTGCAGACGAAGGCACTTGTCGCCGGATACATCGCCTTCTTCCCGGTCGTTGTCTTCACGGTGCGCGGGCTTGCCTTGTCCAGCCCGCCGCTGATGGCGTTGATGCGGTCCTACGCAGCGACGAAGAAGCAGACGTTCTTCAAAGTGCGCCTGCCCACCGCGGTGCCTGCGCTCTTCACGGGCTTGCGCACGGCTGCAGCTCTAGCGGTCGTCGGCGCAATCGTCGCGGAGCTTCCGCTGGGCTCGAACGTCGGCGTCGGTCGAGTCATCTTCGATGCCGCGCAGTACTACGTCTTCGACCCAGCCGCGCTGTGGGCCAGCACGCTTGCCGCCTTCTTGCTTGGGGTCACCTTCTACATCGGAGTGGGAGCAATCGAATGGATAGTCCGCCGACGCCTCTACCCGGCACGATGACGCAGGCCGTAGAACAGACGGCGCCCGCCGTGGATATCCCGATGGTGATCGAGCTGCGGGACGTGCGCAAGGCGTTTGACGCGGGCTCCAGCCGCACCGTCGCGCTGCAAGACGTGACCTTCGACGTCGGGCGCCGCGAATTCATCTCATTCCTGGGTCCGTCCGGCTGCGGCAAGTCGACGCTGCTGTCGCTCATCGCCGGTCTAGCCGGCGATTTCGACGGCACCATCCGCGTCAATGGACGCACGCCGGCGGAAGCGCGACTCGGCCGGGAATACGGGATGGTCTTTCAGGAGCCTGCCTTGCTCGAGTGGCGTCGGGTACGGGAGAACGTGCTCCTTCCCCTGGAAGTGATGGGCATGGGCACGACGCAAGACCGGCGACGGGTCGCGGACGAGATGCTCGCGCTCGTCGGTCTCCGAGGGTTCGAACGCCATTACCCCTGGCAGCTCTCGGGCGGGATGCAACAGCGCGTGTCCATCGCACGGGCGCTCGTGTTTGAACCGCAGCTGTTACTGATGGACGAGCCTTTCGGGGCACTCGATGAGATCCTGAGGGATCGCATGGACCTCGAGCTCCTCCGCATCTCCGAGGCGTCCGAGACGACGGTGCTTTTCGTCACTCACAGCATCGCGGAGGCCGTGTTCCTCTCACACCGGGTTCTCGTCATGAGCGGACGACCGGGAACCCTGGTTGCGGACGTTGAGATCGACTTGGGATCTCACCGCACCACGGCGACGCGAGAGGACCCCCGCTTCCATCAACTCGTCACGGAGGTCCGCCGCTCACTCCACGCCGGCCATGAGTCTCGTGAGTCCTAGCGCTCGTCTTCTCCGTCGCAAGCCCTTCGACGGATCACCTCGTAGCCGCGGCTCCCGCGCTATCGGTGTCCTGGGCTCGGTCGGAATCCTGCTCGCGCTGATCGCCGGCTGGGAGGGGATCATGGCCATCGCACGGCCACCCGGCTATCTCCTGCCGTATCCCCACGACATCTTCAATACCTGGCGGGGCAGCCTCGGCGACTATCTGTCGCTCGGCTGGAACACGGCGCGCGTCGCCTTGCTTGGGGCGGCGCTGGGTACCGTCGTGGCGGTTGTCGCCGGCAGTCTCGTCGCGCAGCTCGACTGGGTCGTCGAACCGGCCCTGTCCTATGCAGCGATGCTGCAGGCGACACCGCTGGTGGTGTTGACGCCAGTAGCCCAGGTGTGGTTCGGCGGGGGGACTTGGTCGACGGCGGCTGTTGTCGCGGTTGCGGTGTTTCCCCCGATCCTCATCGCGACGGTGCGCGGTCTCGAGGCATCCTCGAGTGTCGTTGAGCGGCTAATGGCGAGCTATGCCGCGTCGAGGCGCCAGACGTATCTCAAGGTTCGCTTGCCGGCCGCGCTGCCAATGTTGATGAGCGGACTGAAAGTGGCGGCCCCCACGGCCCTGATCGTGGCCATCGTGGCCGAGCTGTTCGGCGGATCGATCGACACGCTGGGAACCGTCATGCGCCAGGAGGCGCTTCTGTACCACACGACCGCGGTCTGGGCGGCCGCACTCACCGCGGTGATCTTCGGGCTCGTGATCTACGGCATGGTTGACCTCGCCGAGCGCGCCCTGCTGCACGGCAGGAGGAGTACGCGAACGCTATGACCGACACGGCGGCGTTTACCGACGAGCAGCGCGCTGTACGCGACATGGCGGCGCGACTTGCGTCCGAGCGATTCGCACCGCACGCGCGCGACTGGGACACGGGTCGGACACCGTTCCCGAACATCGAACGTAGACGTCTTGCAGACCTGGATCTGCTCGGGATCGTCTTCCCCGTCGAGTACGGCGGCATCGACGGCGACCTGGTCATGGCACTCACGGCCTTGGAGGAGGTCGCGAAGGTATCGCAGGCAGCGGCCTTCCAGATCTTCGAGGCCAACGTCGGCGCCGCGCGGGTCATTCATCTCTTCGGCACCGAGGAGCAGCGCTCCTTGTTGCTACCGCCGATCATCAGAGGTGAGAAAACGATGGCCGTCGCCATCTCGGAGCCCGAAGCAGGATCTGCGGCTACCGATCTGTCCACCGCCGCGACCCTCATCGACGGCCACTACGTCGTCAACGGCACAAAGCGCTGGTGCTCGGGGGCTGGGCGGGCTGAGCAGTACCTCGTCTATTGCCGCCTCAGCAACGAGCGCGGCGCGGCCGGCGTCGGGGCGCTGGTCGTCGAGCGGGATGCAGGTGGCCTCGTGTTCGGCCCACCCGAGGAGTACATGGGACTGGGAGGCATTGCGTCGGCGGACATGACATTCGACGACGTTCGCGTTCCTCGCGACCGCCTGATCGTGGACGCGGGGGGATTCAAGCGGCTCTTCGAGGCATTCTCCATCGAGCGTCTCGGGAACGCCACGATGAGCCTTGCGGTGGCCGTCGCCAGCCTCGAACGGACCGCTCGATACATTCAAGATCGCGTGCAGTTCGGCCGCCCGGTGGCCGAGTTCCAGATGGTGCAGAGCGCGCTCGCCGACATGGTGATCGACGTTGAGGCCGCGCGGCTGCTGATCTACCGGGCGGCGGCCGGAGCGGGGAGAGGTGCGCCGAAGCCGCTCGAGGCATCGGTTGCGAAGTGCTTCGCGAACGAGGCAGCGAAACGGGTGACCGACCACGCCGTGCAATTGCACGGTGGATACGGCTACTCGCGGGACTATGACGTCGAGCGCCTCCATCGGGATGCCCACGGCTGGGCAATCGCCGGCGGAACCCCCGCGATGCAGCGGATTCGCATCGCGAGTGAGTACCTCGGACGCCGGTTCGCACAGCGGCCATGACCCGAACCATTCCGCAGGACAACTTCATCTCCGGACGGTGGACTCGAAATGGTTCGCGCGAACCGAATCTGAACCCCTCCGACCTCCGCGACGTCGTCGCGGAGCAGGCCATCGCGACACGAGCGGACGTTGAGGAAGCGGTGGCCGCGGCGGCGGGTGCTTTTCGCACGTGGTCTCGGGTATCGATCAGTGAACGGGCAGACGTGCTTGACCGCGTAGGCACGGAGCTGGCACGGAAGGAACAGTTCTCGGCGATCTGCTCGCGCGCGAGGAGGGAAAGACGCTAAAGGAGGCGCGGGCGGAGGTTGCTCGCGCCGCCCTCGTCTTCCGATTCTCGCTCAGGAGGCTTTGCGTGTCTCCGGCGAACTGATCGAGTCGATCCGTCCAGGGATTGAGGTTGAGGTCCGGCGCGTTCCCGCCGGTCCGCTCGCTCTCATAACCCCCTGGAACTTCCCGGTACTCATTCCAGCCTGGAAGATCGCGCCAGCGCTGGCCTACGGCAACACGGTCGTCTTCAAGCCCGCGCGGCTGGTGCCGAGCTCCGCAGTCGCGCTCGCCGAAGCACTGGAGGCTGCCGGGGTCCCTGACGCAGTCTTCAACCTGGTCTGCGGAGCGGGTGCGGACATCGGTAGCACTCTCACACAGTCGAGCGACGTCGTCGGCGTATCCTTCACGGGGGCACTCGACACGGGGCGCGGGATCGCCGTCGCCTGCGCGGCCCGGGGTGCACGGGTGCAACTGGAGATGGGCGGCAAGAACCCGCTGGCCATTCTCGACGACGCGGATATCGACCGTGCCGTCGACTGCGCCGTACAGGGCGCATTCCTGTCGACGGGCCAGCGGTGCACCGCGTCGAGTCGGCTGATCGTTACAGACGCCATCCACGACCAGTTCGTGGAGCGGCTGATCTCCAAACTGCGACAGCTTCGGGTCGGTGACGCGCGCGACCCGAGGACTGATATCGGGCCGGTCGTGGATCAGCGACAGCTCGACCAGGACCTTTCGTATCTCGCGATTGCACGCGCCGAAGGAGCCGAAGTCGTCGGCGGCGAGAGGGTTGAGCGTGAGACGGAAGGTTTCTTCCTCGAGCCCGCCTTGTTACTGGACGCGACCAACGACATGCGGTCGAGTCGGGAGGAGATCTTCGGCCCGATCGCATCAGTCATTCGCGTTGGCGACTACGAGGAAGCGCTGGCCACCGCAAACGACACGGAGTTTGGCCTCACCGCGGGGATCGTGACGAGTTCGCTCTGGTACGCAAGCGACTTTCGACGCAATGCCGAGGCCGGGATGGTCATGGTGAACGTCCCGACTGCAGGCGTCGACTACCACGTGCCGTTCGGTGGCTCGAAAGCGTCGTCGTACGGGCCGCGCGAACAGGGCCGCTACGCGCGAGACTTCTACACCTCACTGAAAACCGGCTACGTAGCCGCTTGAGTGGCCCTCGGAACGGCGATGCCCCCACCTATGGCCTGACACCGCCCGCTCAGGCCGCACACCAGCGGTCATGGGGACTGGATTGCCGACCCGGGGTCGCCTTCAGGAGCGCAGTTGGCGACCAGGCGACGAAGTTACGGCGCGAGCGCGCTCGGGCTCCTTCACGCCTGCGCTGTGATCGCCGCCACGGACCGTCGACTCCTAAGCTAGGAGCGGGCGCCGCCACCGCCCGTTAGGGGTGGTGGTTGCCCATAGCCGGCGCGCGGACCGCCCGTCGCGACGACGTCTGAGGCCCGGTGGTCTCGCGCGCGCCCGACAGCGTTGGGGGAGAGACGGCCGGTGCCGCAGGTGGGGCGTGAGGAGCCTCTGGTGCGCGATCTGCTCGGCTCTCACAAGCGCTGATCGACGCGCACGGCTGGCGCGATGCCCTCCGGATCCTGGGCGTGATCCTCGCCGTCGTCACGATCCCGATCCACGCGATCGTGCTGCGCCAATCCCCCGAACCGCGGGCGACCCCCCACGTCACGCCGTCCTCCTCGCCCGCCGACGCACTGCGTTCGCGGCCGTTCTGGCTGCTCACCGCCGCGTTCTTCCTCGCCACCATGATCGGAATCGCGATGACCGTGCTCGCAGTCCCCTACGCTCACCGCGATGCCGCCCAGGCACGTGCTGCTCTGCTTGTATGCGTCCATATCGTCCGATGCGTCCACGGTCTGGACGTAATGGACGTAATGGACGTAATGGACGCAATGGACGATCTGGATGTTGCCACGGACCGGCTAGCGGCGGCCGACCCGGAGAGCGGCCGGACGCCGCCGTGCAGGTCTCGGCCTTCCACGGCCCTCTTCAAGAGGGGGCGAGGAACGCGTCGAGGAGCGCTGCCGCCGCACCTGCGGCGCCCGGGAACGGGTGTCCATGCTGGACCATGGCGGCGAGCTGTCGTCGAGCCGGGCTTCAGCATGCGGGAAGCGTGTCAGATGTCTTAACATCGAGACATATTCCCCATTCCCTTAGGAGGTTCTCCGGTGCGACACCGGTTCGCAGACGAGGCTCGTCACGACACGGCGCGACCGGGTGTCGCCAGGCCATCGGCGATCGGCGGAGCGACGATCGTCGCGCTAGCCGCCGCCATGTGGGGGACGGATGCGCTGTTCCGCCGTGGCCTTGCGCTCGAGCTTCCCGCCGTCGAGGTGGTGTTCTGGGAGCACGCGCTGCTCGCCGCGATCTCGCTCGCCTTCGTCGTGCCGGTCGCCGGGCGCCTGCGCATCCTGAACGCCAAGGACTGGCTGGCGCTCGGGGCGATCGGCGGCGGCTCCTCCGTCGTGGCCACGATCCTCTTCACCGAAGCGTTCCGCCATGGCGACCCCACCACGCCGCTGCTGCTGCAGAAGCTGCAGCCGGTGTTCGCCGCCGGCGCGGCGTACGCACTGCTCGGCGAGCGCCTGCGGCCCAGGTACTTCGCCTACCTCGCTCTCGCGCTCGGCGGCAGCTATCTGGTCACGTTCGCGCAGCCGGGCGCTGTGAGCCTGGAGCGCCTGCTGCCCGCCGCGCTCGGCGCCGGCTCCGCGTTGTTGTGGGCACTCGGCACCGTGCTGGGCAAGCACGCCGGGGCGAAGGTGCCGCCGGCTCAGCTCCTGGGCCTGCGCTTCCTCTGCGGCCTGCCGGTCGCGGCCGTGCTGCTCGTCGCGCTCGCGCCCGCCGCGGGGCTCGGGCCCGCCGGCGGCCACGACGTGGTGCCCATCGTGGCGCTCGCGCTCGTGCCCGGACTGGCGGCGCTGATGCTCTACTACCGCGG
>JBBRDT010000114.1:0-7328 GCA_038203635.1 Solirubrobacterales bacterium | reverse complement strand
CCAGGCGAGGCCGGCGCGCTCGCACACCGCGCGCAAGCCGGCGTCGGAGGCCACGTCGACCGCCTCCGCCCAGATGCCGCGGGTCGCCTCGAGCACGAAGGCGCGCTCACGGCCCACGTCGACGGCGTGTTCGGCTACCAGCAGGCAGCGGGTCGCGCCCTCGCCGATCGGGTCGTGGATGCGGCCGAACGGCATACCCAGCCGCACCGCTTCGCGCTTCGCGTCCCGCAGCGTGTGCAGCCCCTTCTCGCGCGGGACCGACTGGCCGCGCATCGCCATCGGGATCACACCTCGAAACACGACCTCGACGTCGAACCGGTCCGGGAGCGCGAACGCGCGCGGCGCAGACAGGTACGAGTACGGGCTGCGGAAGGAGAAGAAGTAATCGATCGGGGCGGACATCACCCGGTCCAGCCGAGGCTGTCGAGCCGCTCGCCGATCTGCACGAGCCGGTCGTGCGCGAAGTACCACTGGCCATGCACCCACGCGGCCGGGGTGTCATACGGCCGCCGGCGGCGCATCAGGCGCTCGTTGCGGCGCACCGGATCCGTGCCGGCCGTGGACGGGTCCCAGCCGAACTCCCGGTGCCACAGCTCGATGTACTCGTCCTGGTCGACCGGGCCGTCGGTGCCGAACCACAGCCGCTCGAGCGCGGCGACGCAGAAGCGGGTCAGCGCAGGACCCTGGGGCGCCGCTGCGGCCCACTCGGCCAGGAACGCCGTGATGTCCGCCGCGACGGGCTCCGTGCGCCGGAGCACGAGGCCGGCGCGCCGCGCGAGGCGGCGTGCGTCGGTGATCGCGTAGCGCCGTTTCTTGTCGGCGGCGGGGTCGCCCTCGATCCCGCGAGTCACCACCGGCTTCAGCACGAGCCTCGCGTCGCGCCGGGCGACCCGCTCGGCCAGGTCGAGCAGCGCCAGGGCGCTGCATGGATCGTCAAAGGCGAAGAACAGCTCGACGCACCCGCGCCGGCCAACCGCACGCCGCGCCGACGCTCCGAGTCGCGATGGCCAGCTCACCTGGGACAGCGCGACGACCGCCCGTGGAAGCATCCGCCGGGTCAGGATCTCATTCATCCTCGAGCAGCGGCGCCCAGATCGCCGTTAGCGTCCGGACAGCCGTCTCGCCGGAGACCCGCGGCTCGCGGCCGAAGGCATCGCGTAGGTAGTTCACGTTCAACAGGTTGAGCGCCCGTGCGGTTTCCGCGAGGTCCTCGGGCGAGCGGCCGGCCATGCGCGGACTCGATCGCAGCACGTCGGCGACGAGCTCGTCGAAGCGCTCGAACATGGCCTGCTGGCCTGCGGCGATCTGCTCGTCGCCGCTCGCGGCCGCCTCGGCGATCGCCCGGAGGAGCGGTCCGTGCTGCTGGAAGACCGCGACGGCAGGTTCGATCGCCGCGCGCACGATGTCCGGCTGCCCGGCGAGTTGCGCCGTCCGGAGCGCCTGCTCCGCCTGGAACAGTCCCTCGAACGCCTCGCGACCGGCGCGCATGAGCAGGTCGGAGAGGTCGTCGAAGTGGCGGTAGAAGATCGTGCGGCCCGCGCCGGCCTCGCGCATCACGTCGTCCACGGTCAGGGCGGCGTAGGGCGTGCGGCGGATCAGCTCCGTCGCGGCCGCGATTATCCGTTCCCGGCTCTGCTGCCTCGTCTGGCGGATCTCGGCCTTGTGCGTCCGCATATGCGCACGTTAACAGAGAGTTGACACCGTGTGACACGCCATGTACGGTGCGGGCCATGATGCCCCTGAGAGGCTGGTCGCTGGCAGCCATCGCCGTTCTCGCCCTGCTCATCGTGCCGAGCTCCGCTGGCGCGCGGCCCGTGAAGGCCGACAAGGACGGGCGCCCCAACATCCTCGTGGTGATGACCGACGACCAGGCCGCGGCCGACGTCGCGAAGCTGCCGAACGTCCGCCGCCTGCTCGCCAGGCAGGGCACGACCTTCTCCAATACCGTCGACTCGTTCCCTCTCTGCTGCCCGGCGCGGGCCACCTTCATCACCGGCCAGTACGCGCACAACCACGGCGTGGTCGGGAACTTCTACCCCTATGGCTGGTACGGGATGAAGCAGCGCGGGAACATCCTTCCGACCTGGCTGCAGAAGGTCGGGTACCGCACGGCGCTGATCGGCAAGTGGCTGAACGGATATGGCGCAAGGGACGCGCACGGCGAGGTGCCGAAGGGGTTCAACACCTGGCGCGGGCTGCTCGACGCGTCCGCCTACGACTACTACAACTTCGTGATGAACCGGAACGGCAAGCTCAAGACGTGGGGCGACTCGGTCTTCGCGCGCGGGCTGGTCGAGTTCTCGAACATCGAGGTCATACCGAACCCGGACGGCCTCGCGGGAGTCGCGCGCAAGCTGCAGGAGGTCTTCGGCCCCGCTCCCTACAGGTACTGGGGAACCGAGAAGCCCAAGGACTACTCGCCGGACGTGACGGGCAAGGTGACCGAGCGGCTCGTCGGGGCCGAGAGGAAGTCGAAGAAGCCGTTCTTCATCTGGTGGGCGCCGGCGGCGCCGCATCGCGAGGACGTGGCGACCACGCTGATGGGCCGCCCCGGCCGCGACCCGCGTCCCGCACCACGCTACGCGCAGCGCAGCTCGGGCTTCAGGCTGCCGCGCCCGGCCAGCTTCAACGAGGCCGACGTGTCCGACAAGGCGTCCGACACGCGCAGCCGCACGCCGTCGCTGACCGACGGCCAGATCAAGCAGCTCCAGCTCGACTACGAGGGCCGGATCGGCTCGCTGCTCGCCGTCGACGACCACGTGAAGAAGCTGATGAAGATCTTGAAACGCACCCACCAGGACAAGAACACGCTGGTCGTGTTCGTGTCCGACAACGGCTGGCTCCAGGGGGAGCACCGGATCCCGGGTGACAAGTTCCTGCCCTACGAGGAGTCGCTGAAGGTGCCGTTCATCCTGCGCGGGCCCGGCGTCCCGGCCGGCAAGACCGTGAAGCACCAGGTGTCCAACATCGACTTCGCCGCCACGCTTCTCGATGTCGCGAAGGCGAAGCCCGGGCGCAAGCAGGACGGCGTCTCGCTGATGCCGACGGTGCGCAACCCCAGGCGGAGCCCGAACCCGATCGTCGAGATCGAGGCACCCCGGCCGCTGTTCGAACAGAACGTGCCGGTCAACGCCTGGGATCGGCCCTACAAGGGCGTGCGCACCGGGCGCTACACCTACGTCGTGTTCAAGGAGAGCGGCGACGAGGAGCTGTACGACCGCAAGAAGGACCCGGCTGAGCTGAGGAGCGTCGCCGCCGATCCCGCCTACGCGAAGATCAAGGCACGGCTGGTCGCGAAGCTCGCGCGGCTCGACCGCTGCAGGGGACGCTCGTGCCGCATATCGCCGTGAGGCTCGCCATCGCCGCGGCCGCGTCGGCTGCGCTACTCGCGTCCGTCGCCGACGCGTCTGCGGCGGTGCGCCACGGCTCGGGCCTCCACGACGCGCGCTACTGCGAGATCCTCGCGCTGAAAGGCTCGCCGCCGGCCGCGAGCGTGACCGTCTGGAACACGATCGGCCTGAACAAGTGCCCGGACGCCCAGTGGCGCAAGTTCGACGCCGGCGATCTCGCCAAGGAGCTGGGCGCGACGCTGGTGATCCTCAACGGCCCGCGCCACTTCCTGATGGACTCCGCCACCGCGGTGACGGGCCGCGTGCGCGCCTTCCACGGCATGCGAATGAGGAAGGTCGCGACCATCCCACTGAAGAGCGCGGCCGATCTCGCCCGGATGACCTACACCGACCGGACCATCAAGCGCACGAACACCTGGCGCTGGAAGAAGGGGCGCACGGTCTTCGAGCTGGTCGCACCGGGCGGCGACACCTACGTGATGCAGAGCTACGCCCAGATCCTGGACCCGAAGCTGACGATCGGCAAGCTCGGCGGACTCGGCCGCCGCCTGACGCTGCCGGACGGGTGGCGCTACCGCACGCGCAGGCTCCGGCATCCGCTCGTCCTCGGCGCGAAGGGCAAGGCGACCGTGCTCCAGGACGACTTGCAGAACACCTACCAGCTCGCGACGACGACCCGGCACGGCAAGCGGAGCCGTCACAACGTGAACGTGAAGGGCACGAGCAAGTCCGTGCCGCCGGCGACGCCTGGCACCGTCGAGGACCGCGGCGCGCTCACCGGTACGCCGTTCGGCAAGGGCACGATGGTGCTGATGGGCAACCTCGCCAACGGACGGCTGACCGCAACCTTCCGGCTGACGTTCAAGCGAGGCTCGATCATCGGCACGACCTCGATGCCGTACACGTTCAGCGGGAACGAGATCGACTTCCAGGGCTTCTCGCGCTTCACCGGCGGCACCGGTGCCTTCCGGGGCATCAGGAGCGGCGATCTCGCGACGCACGACCACAACACGATCGACGGCCAGAACGGCGTCCTATCCGTGGTCGGCTCGGCGACCTACTAGCCCCGAACTCAGGTCGCGGTCAGAGCGCGCGTGCCGGTGAGCGAGGGCCCCCGGTGCAGCCGGCGCGGCAGGCCGAACGGAGACGACTGGAGCCACTCGACCAGCGCGTCAGCAGGCAGCGGGTGGCTGAAGTGGAAGCCCTGGGCCTCGTCACAGCCGTATTCGATCAGCAGGTCCATCGTCGCCTCGTCCTCCACGCCCTCGGCAACTACCCGCGCGCCGAGGTTGTGGGCGAGGTCGATGGTGGACCGGACGATCACCGCGTCGTCCTCGACGGTGGCCAGCGATGTGACGAACGAGCGGTCGGCCTTGATCTCGACCACGGGCAGTCTCTGGAGGTATAGCAGCGACGAGTAGCCGGTCCCGAAGTCGTCGATCGACAGTCGCTGGCCCATCTGCTCGAGCTGGGCCGGCAGGTCCGGACCGGCGGTGTCGAGCAACGCGCTCTCGGTCAGCTCGATGGTCAGCTTGTCGCGCGGGATGCCCCACGTGTCGGTCATCCGGTTGACGGTCTCGAAGAAGCCGCTGCCCTCGGCCAGGGAGCGTGCGCCGAAGTTCACCGCAATCGTGAGGTCGTAGCCCTCGTCACGCCAGATCCGCAGCGTGTGCAGGGCCTCGTTCAGGACCCACTCGGTGATGGGCACCATCAGCTCGCTGCTCTCGACCTCCCGCATGAACTGGCCCGGCATGAGCAGATCGCCGGACGGGTGGTTCCAGCGGATCAGGGCTTCGACGCCGATCGTCTCGCGCGTGGCGAGGTCGATCTTCGGCTGGTAGTGCAGGACGAGCTCGTTGCGCTCGATGCAGTGACGCAGGTTGCCGAGCAACGCCAGGCGCCGCGCCGGCGCCGCTTCCTGCTCCGAGGCGAAGGTCGCATAGCCGCCGCCCGAGCGCTTCGCGTCGTACATCGCCAGGTCGGCGCGGCGGAGGAGGTCGTCGATGTTGTCGCCGTGGTCGGGAACGAGCGCGATGCCGATGCTGGCCCGCACGTCGACGGTGTGGTTGCTGCCTACCGCAAAGGGCCTCCCGAGCGCCTTCTGGATCTTCCACGCGACCGACGCGGCGCCGGCCAGGTCGGTGCCGCCGGGGAGGAGCACGCCGAACTCGTCGCCGCCCAACCGGGCGACTGTGTCTGCGTCGCGCAGCGACGTGACGAGCCGGGCCGCGACCAGCTTCAGGAGCACGTCGCCCAGGTGGTGGCCGAGCGTGTCGTTCACCTGCTTGAAGTCATCCAGGTCCAGTACGAGCAGCGCCAGCGGCTCATCCGTACGAGCCGAAGCGAGGATCGCATGCTCCACGCGGTCGCCGAACAGGGCGCGGTTGGGAAGCCCGGTGAGGTCGTCGTGGAGCGCCTGATGCTTGAGCAGCTCGGTGTACTCGTGGCGTTCGGAGATGTCGCGCAGGCAGCCGATGTGGATCGACCTTGCGCCGAGCTGGACATCGCTCAGGTCCACCTCGATCGGAAACGTCGAGCCGTCCTTGCGCATCGCGGTCGACTCCGTCGCCTCCCTGACGAACTCCGCCCGGCGGTCCGGTGCGAGCAAGGACTTGAACGGCTGGCCGATCATCTCCCGCTCCGCGTAGCCGAACAGGTCCGTTGCCGCGCGGTTGAACGATTCGATCAAGCCGTTCCCGTCCAGGGTCACGATCCCGTCCGCCACGTTCTCGAGCACCGCGCTCGTACGAGCCTCGCTGTCGCGGAAGCGGTTGCTGAGCTTGGTCATGTCGCTGAGGCTCCGCTCGAGCTCGCGTGACTTGAGGAACAGCTCGACGAAGATCGAGACCTTGGCGCGCAGCACCTCGGGGACGATCGGGCCCGTGATGAAGTCGACGGCGCCGCTCGCGTACGCGACCGGGATCTGTCCCTCGTCCGCCGACTGGGCGGTCACGAAGATGATCGGCGTGTGCTCCGCCTCGCGCCGCATGCGGATCAGCCGCGCAGTCTCGTAGCCGTCCATGTCGGGCATGTTCACGTCCATCAGGATCACGGCGAAGGTCTGGTCCATCACCGCGTGGAGTGCTGCCTCGCCGGAGCCGGCTTCGAACATCGTGAGGCCGAGCGGCTCCAGCACCGCTTCAATCGACAGCCGCTTGGACGCGTTGTCGTCGACGACCAGGACGGTCGCCGGCGTATCGGGGCTCACGGGGTGCTGAGGAGGGCCGGGGGCGTCACCGGGAACCACTGGCTGAGGACTGCGAGCAACTCCCCGGTGTCGACGGGCTTCGGGATGTAGTCGGACGCCCCGGCTGCGAGGCAGCGCTCGCGCTCGCCGCCCACCACCTTGCCGGTCACGGCGATGATCGCGATGTCGGCGTAAGCGGGGCGGTCGCGGATCGCCGCCATCACCTCGTAGCCGTTCATCACCGGCATCATGATGTCCATCAGCACGATGTCGATGTCCGTCCTCGTGTCCAGTATGTCGAGCGCGGCCGGGCCGCTCTGAGCTGCCACGGCGATCAGGTCGCCGCGCTCGAGCAGGGCGGTGAGGGCGAATATGTTGCGGAAGTCGTCGTCGACAACGAGGACCGTCGAGCCCGCCGCGGTGCCCGAATAGAACGGCTCCGAGCCGCTCGTGGTGTGGCTCTGGCGGATCGGTTTCGGCGTGCTCGGGAGGAGCGTGAGGCCATGCCCCTCGAGCGGCAGGTAGACCGTGAACACGCTGCCTTGCCCAGGCTCGCTTGAAAGCGTGATCTCCCCGCCGAGCAACTCGACGAGATCCCGGCTGATCGAGAGTCCGAGCCCAGTTCCACCGTACTGACGGGCGCTGGTGCCGTCGGCCTGGGCGAATGCCTCGAACATCTCCGTGTGCAGCGCCTTCTCGATCCCGATGCCCGTGTCGCGAATGCTCATGGCGAGCACCGAGTCCGCCTGCGCCAGCCGCTCGGACGACGGGTCGAAGCCCCGGTCGCTGAC
>JBBRDT010000113.1:0-7526 GCA_038203635.1 Solirubrobacterales bacterium | reverse complement strand
CTTCCGCGCCCCGCTGCCGAAGGTGGCCGAGCTACTCGAGGCGGCTGAGGAGGACCTGCTCGCCTTCTACCGCTTCCCGGGCCAGCATTGGTCGAAACTGCGGAGCACCAACCCGCTGGAGCGGCTCAACAAGGAGATCGGCCGCCGAAGTGACGTCGTCGGCATCTTCCCCAATGACGCTGCCGCGATCCGCCTGATCGGCGCGATGCTGATCGAGCAGAACGACGAGTGGCTCGTCTGCCGGCGCTACCTCTCCGAGGAATCGCTCGCCCAGGTCCTAGAGGACCAGGGCGATGAAGAACGAGAGGAGGCACTCGAACTACAAGCCGCGTGAGCACCCCGACGAGGAGTTACACCACTTCAGACGACTTGACTCTTAACGATGCCGCGATGCCAGCGCAGGAGCGTTTCCGGCCTGACCGCAAAGGCCGACCAGCGCTTGCGCGGAAGAGCGCGGCTCAGCGCTGCGAGCAGCGCCCGATCCGAAATCCGGTAACGGGGAGGCTTCGCCTGACGGCGCAGCACGCTGAGCTCGTGGCGCAGGACCAGGATCTCGAGCTCCTTTGCGATCGGCTGAGCGGCCGAGCAGGATCACCAACTCGAGGACTCGGCGGAGTGCGAAGTACAGAAACGGGAGCACGCAGCACCTCCGGGGCGGCTGGCAAAGAGGCGGGAAGCTGGCCGATCAGCCACGAACGGCGAGGTCTTCATTGCGCTCTGGACGCCGATCGGGTTTATGCGCGGGCGCGCACGCGACATGCGTCGCGGCGGCCCCGGAGCGGTCAGTTCGTCAGTGCTTGCGGCAGCGAACGCTGTCGGTGGGCGAGAGGTGCTCGCCGTTCTCGTACGTAAAGTCGAACTTCCACTTCCAGTGTCCCTTGCAGCGTCTCGGGTTGCTTAGGTACTGGTAGGTGACGCGGCGCTTGCGGCCGTGACGCCGGACGGTCTTGCGGACCTTGCCGCCGGTCTTGACCTGGAACCTGGTCAGGGTCGCGTTCGGCTGCCCAGGGAGCGTCGGCACCGCCGGTACCGGGATCGTCAGCTTCGTCCCGCTCAGCTTCCCGACCAGCACGATCGGTGAGCTCAGCTCCGGGATCACGTACAGCAGGTAACGCCGGTGGGTGCCGTTGAAGGCGGTCACAGAGCCCTGGACGGGCGTTTCGACGACCGGCCGGCCGTCGGCGGTCAGCGTCCCCTTGCCGATCCGCGACTTCTTGGAGCAGCCCTTCACGCCCTTCGCCTCGAGCTTCGCCGGGTTGCAGGTCCGGAAGTGCCGATAGCCGAGCTTCGTGCCTTTCGGCAGGTGGACGACCGTCTTGAAGACGGGCGACGCCTTGCCGACCGGCGCCGGCGGCGCCTGACACTGCTTGTCCGCCGCGCAATCGACCGCCAGCTTCACATTCAGGGTGTAGCCCGCCTTCGGCTTCTTCGACGACTGCGAGATCTCGAGTCCCTGCGTGAGGCCGCCGGGGCTCGTAATGGAATCGCCATGAGCCATGGTGGCGACCGCCAGCATCGCGATCAACCCGAGTCCCGTCACTAAGAACTTACGCATTCTCCTCCGATCCACGGTCGCGCTCGGCTCACAATGGCCGGGCGATGTTCCAAAACCTACAACCCAAGTGGAGCGAAGGCGACGCGCCGTTTGGGATTAAGCTCCGGTTAAGGCGGCGCCGGCTTCCGCGCGGAGAAGGCGACCGAGTACGCGTGAACAGAAGCCAACGGCGGCGCATACGCGACCCCGGCCGATCAGTGCATCGCGCGTCGGTTTTGAAAGGACGCGAGGCAATCGCGACGCTGTTCATGCGATGCGCCTTGCTCTACTCATTGCCGCGTAGGGCGCATAAACCCGGTCACCTTTCCAGAACGCCGCGATTTCCAGGCGGATCGACTTTACGCATTCGACACGGTCGGGCAACACCGCTTCGACGCGATTGGTCATCGCGCTGGTGCATCGGCAGCCAGCCGCTCCAGCTCGCCGCTGCGATCCAATTCGCGCAGCTCCGTCCACCCGTTCACGACCCGTTCGCCGAACAGGATCTGCGGATATGTGAGACCGCCGCCCAGATCGGCCAACCGGTCACGCTCCGAGCGCTTCATGCGCCGCTCCTCGTAGGAGATCACTCGGCGGTCGAGCAGCCGCTTTGCCAAGAAGCAGTACGGGCACAGCCCAGTCGAGTACACGATCGCAAGCGTCATGTGCCGACTCTACCCCGCGACGCGGGAAGACTTTCCCTGCGAGCTGGGCGGGCGTGGGGCGCATAAACCCAGTCGTCACGCTGCGAGCTCGTATTCATGGAGCAGGCCGCCGAGCCGATCTCGTCGACGCACGGTCCTCGGTCGGCCCGCGGAAGTGGGACGAGCTCGCGATCGCGTCTGGAGCATCTAGGTCCAGGGCGGTGCGGGCATTGCCGGTTGTAGTGGTCTGCATAGGTGCGAAGCACCCGCTCCAACTGTCGGCGACGGAGGATCAGGAGCCAGTCCAGGCACGCGCTGCGGACCGTGCGCACCCAGCGCTCGGCGTGAGCTAGATCCGTCGCAGGGACACGGTCTCGACGGTGAAGAAGTCGCAGGCGACGAGGCTCGCCGCCTGCTGGCGCAGGAATGCGCGCCACGTCAGTCGACCACCCTGCCGCGCCGGCGGTATGCCCCGGCGCCGCAGGAGGTTGCGTACGGAGGTCTCAGACACCGACAGACCAAGCTTTTTGAGCTCGCCGACGATCCGTCGATGACCCCAGCGCGGGTTCTCGCGCGCGAGGTGCCGACTCCCGTGTGGGGCCGCGATGAGCTTGCTACTGGAGAGATGTGGAACTCGAACTCGGTGATCGCATGGGTGATCGCGCGCAGCGGGATAGACACCGAGTCCCTTCGGCCTCCGGCGGGCGGCCGTGCGCCCGGCTGGCAGGCCGGGCTCGTAGCCGCGCGCAGGCAGGACGCGCAGGGCTGGTCGAACCACTCGGACGGCGTGGCCCCCGCGAAACCCGGCAATGGTCAGAGGAGATGATGAAGGCGGGTCTCTTAGGAAGGTATCGTTCGAATGGCCGGACGGAGAACCGTTTGACTCTTCACACAGACATCCCGACGCGCGCGTCGATCGAACAGTTGGTGAGGGCTCGAGATCCGTGGTGCGTGTCGATCTTCCTGCCGACGAGCCTCGTGACACAGGACACGCAGGCGGATCGGATCGAGCTGAAGAACCTGGCCGCGGAGGCGATTGGGCAGCTGGAGATGGCGGGAGCCGATCGGCGCGCCGTCGCGGAGGTCCGTGATTCGCTGGACGACCTCGTCGACGACCACGCCTTCTGGGCCGAGCAGGCTCGAAGCCTCGCCGTGTTTGTCGCGCCGGACATCTTGCGTACGTACCGGCTGCCGAATAGGCTCACCAGCGTCGTCGAGGTCGGCGACCGCTTCTACGTCAAGCCGCTGCTGCGCGCGGTCTCATTTCCGCAGGCGGCGTTCGTGTTAGCGCTGGCGGCAGGCTCAGTCCGGCTCGTGCAAGTCCTGCGCGAGGGCTCGCCGTTCCCTGTCGCCGTCCCGGACCTGCCCTCCGACGTGGCCAGCGCCGCAGGGAAGGCGTCGATCGCCGGTCGGTCTCCAAGCGCGCGTCTTCTGGGCTCGGAGGGTCAAAAGGTTCGGCTGCGGCAGTTCGCACGCAAGGTCGACCAGGCGCTACGCGGCGTCATCAGCGGGCTCGAACTGCCGTTGATCCTCGCGGCAACCGAGCCGCTGGCGTCCATCTACCGTTCGATGACCAGCTATCCACACCTCGCCGAAACCGGTCTCCACGGCAATCCCGAAGCCATGAGCGACGACGAGATCGCCACCGCCGCACGGACGATCCTCGATCAGCTCTACGCCGGCGAGTTGTCGGCGATCCGGGATCGCTTCCAGTTGCGCTTCGCGCAGGGTCAAGCGTCAGCGGACGTCGCCACGGTGGCGCGTGCGGCAACCTACGGCGCGGTCGACACCTTGCTCGTCGACATCGACGAGAAGCTGCCGGGGCGCGTCGACGAAGTGACCGGCGCGGTCGCGTTGGCCGAAGACGACGCCTCCAGCTACGGCGTCATCGACGAGATCGCCGGACGCGTGCTGCTCTCGGGCGGTCGAGTGCTCGCCGTGCGCCGCCCTGACGTTCCCGAGGGTGCGGCGGTCGCGGCGATCCTGCGCTACGCGCTCTGACGTAGATTGGCCGCCGTGGTCGTCGGCGTGGCGCCGGGTCGCCCGTTGAGCGTCCTCGTCGGCCACGCGACGCAAGGCACGGCCTCGCCTACGGCGATCGGTGCTTGCGTCTCGTCCGTCCCGTTGTAGCCGTCGACCCTGGGAGGCCCGGCGACGGTTGTCGACGCGGGCGGCAAGACGAAGCGGCGCTGCGCACGGGCCATGTTCGTCTGCATCGGCGGAGAGCCGCGCACCGGCTGGGCGGCGCGCGCCGGCGGACGGACCGACCTCCGCGGATTCGTGCTGACCGGGCCGGACCTGCTCGACGCCGGCCGTCGACCACCGGACTGGCCCCTGGAGCGCGACCCCTTCCCGCTGGAGACAAGCGAGCCCGGGTTCTTCGCCGCCCGCAACCTGTCTCGAAGAGCGCATCGGCCGACGTCTCGTTCCGAGTGACTTCACCGACTGTAAGGGCAACCGAGAGTGAGGGAAGAGCGATCGCCTAAGGGCGCGCATGTCCACACCGCGTCCCGCAGACGCCTCTAGGACCGTGTCTCAGATTCGCCCTTACATCGTATTGGCACCAACCCGGTAAAGCTCAAGCTGCGACTCGCTCTGACGGGGGTGCCACACCCACAGCAAGTTCGTTCGGGGGCCTCTGTAGAAGGGGCGAGTTGCAGGGGAGGTACTGAGGCTCCCGACCGGCGATGCGATCGTGTTGCGATCGTGCCGGGAGACACGCGCCCAAAGCGGAAGCCTATTTGCCTCCACCGGCGTCCTTGTCTGTAAACCGCCGGCTCAGCCTACGCAGGTTCGAACCCTGCCTCCCCCATAGCGGGCCCTTGCTTACTGCTGCCCCGGCGCGCGGGCGTAGGTCGCCTCGAGCGTTCCCCGCGCTTCGGCCAGCTTCTGGATCTTGTCGATCACCTCGGGGGGTGAGGCGTCGGCGTCGAGCCGGGACGGCCCCTTCAGCGCGTAGACGGCGAACACGTAATGGTGCGGATCGTCCCCCGACGGTGGGCAGGGACCGTTGTAGGCGGTCTTGCCGATGTAGCCCTCGTCGATGGCGCCGAGCTTGGGGTCGATGTCGTGCCTCGTCCAGCGCACGATGCTCTTGCCGCCGTCGCCGGCATCCTGCTCGACCATCACCAGCGCCAGTGAGCGCGCGACCTTGGGCACATGCTTCCATGTCAGCGGCGGAGGGACGTCGACGCCGTCGCAGGTATAGAGCTCGGGGATCGTGCCGCCGGCTTTGAATTTCGGGCTGGTCAGCTTGATCACGTCATTGGCCGCTGGAAGCCGACCTGCAAGGGGGGCCGGCTGCCGGCCCGCCTTGCCGCCATCGTCACCCCCGCAGGACGCCGGCAGGAAGGCCAGGGCGAGGCCGACAGCGAGCAGGAAGCGAATCGGCATTCTGCGCCCATCGTAATCGTCACGCCGGCCCCCGGCATGCAAGGTCCCGACCAACCGGCGTGGCCGCAACACGTCCGGGATGTTTCAGAAGAGGCGCCGCGATGTTCTAGAACAACTGCAGCGAGCTTTCTTGACTAGTTCTATACTGGCCCATTGCAAGGAAGCTGGCTTTTGACTCGTAGAGCCGGGCGTCCATAGAGTCCTTGGCACGCGCTTGGCCCAGACGGACGCGGCTTACAGGGCATTTGGGAGAGAAGCACATAACTGCATCGCGGAGAGGTTGTAGCTCTATCGACAGGGTGACGAGGCGGCTCTTGCCTCTCGTCGTGCTTGTCCTGTTCCTGGCGGCCGTGCCGTCGGCGATGGCCGCTGGCCCGACCGTGGTCACCTTCAATGGGGGCAACGTCAACCGAATCGACGTCCTGGCGTCCTTCGCGACCGAAAACGACATCACGATCACCCAAGGGGCGCGCTACACCATCACCGACGACGGGCCGGGTGCGACGGTCACTTCGCCCAGCCCTGAGTGCGACCAGATCAACGCCACGACGGTCGAGTGCGACGACCCTGGAACGGGCTATGGCTCCGAGCTGGACGTCAGGCTCAGGGATCAGAACGACACCCTGATAATCGATGCCGGCGCTGACACCGATGTGGCTGTCAATGGCGGCGACGGCGACGACAACATCACAAGCATTGGGGAGTCCCGCGACCGGATTTCCGGCTACCTCGGCTCCGACATCCTCGACGGCGGGCCCGGCGACGACTACATTGTCGGCTCCAGCGGTCAGAACCTCGACGGGGAGACGACAGGCAGCACGATTCGAGGCGGGCAAGGCAATGACATCCTGTTAGGCGGTGGCGGGCCCGACGTCTTCGACGAGCAGACGACCGCCAACGGAAGCGATTTCATGAATGGAGGCCTCGGCGCCGACGTCGTGACTTACGAGCACAGGACGAATCCCGTCACCGTCAACCTCGACTCGGCGCTTGCCGGCGCACCGTATTCAATTTCGAGTGGGGAAGCCGGAGAGATCGACTCGATCGGGGAAAACGTCGAGAACGCTATCGGCGGGCCTGCCAACGACAGGCTCATCGGCGGTCGCACTGCCAACGTCCTGATCGGTGGCGGCGGCGCCGACGTCATCTGCGGCGGCCTGGGGATCGACACCGTCGATTACTCGGCCCGGAGC
This sequence comes from Solirubrobacterales bacterium, assembly GCA_038203635.1. Taxonomy (GTDB): domain Bacteria; phylum Actinomycetota; class Thermoleophilia; order Solirubrobacterales; family JBBDJG01; genus DASRIA01. The sequence continues at coordinate 762 of JBBRDT010000113.1, read as the reverse complement.
GAGCCGCTCAACATCACCATCGGGGCTGACTCCGGCGATCCCGACGACCCGAACGACGGTGACCCCAACCTCGAGGACTGTGAGCCGGTTCAGGGCCCTATCGACGAGAAGGGCGCCGACGACTGCGTTCCCAACGACGGCGGCGTCAGCGACCTCGACTCCGCGACCGGTCGCCGGGACTGCATCGCGGCCAATGTCGAGAACGTCATCGGCGGCTCGGGTGACGATGTCTTGGTGGGCAACGACCCACGTGTCTCGCCGATCCTCGAGCCGCGAGGCGAGGTCGTGGGCAAGAACTTCCTCCAGGGCGGTGCCGGCAACGACCTGCTCGACGGCAGGTTGGGAGCGGACATCTTGGATGGCGGTCCTGGCGTCGACACCGTCACCTATGCCGATCGCACAGCGCCGATAAACGCGACGCTCGACGGCGCTGCCGACGACGGAAACGCCGCGCTCGATGTCGAGATCTCCAATGACGAGGCCCCGCAGCGCGAGAACATCATGCCCAACGTCGAGAACGTGATCGGCGGGTCCGGCAACGACAGCATGAAGGGCAGCGACTCCAGCAACATCCTCGAGGGCCGTAGCGGCGCCGACTTCATAAACGGCGGCGGGGGCGCTGACAACCTGATCGGTGGCATCGGCAACGACCAGCTCGAGGGCGATGCGGGGCCCGACAACATCCAGGGCTTCGAGGGCAATGACAACCTCGACGGCGGCGAGGGCAACGACAACCTCGACGGCGGCACGGGCGACGACCGC
>JBBRDT010000112.1:0-7760 GCA_038203635.1 Solirubrobacterales bacterium | reverse complement strand
GGATCGTCGAGCCGCCCGCAGCCCCGGTCGCAGAGCCGCCGGAGCTCCAAGCGCCGGTCGCAGAACCGGTCCAGGCGCCGGTCGAGGCTCAGCCCGTCGAGCTCACCAGCCCGGCACCTCCACCACCACATGTCCCCGAAGCGCCGGCGGCCGAGCCGGACGCGCCGCTCGAGCGCGAGGTCCTGGGGTGGCGGCGGTGGCCGCTCGTGGTCTTCGTGACGGCGCTCGCGGCATCGGTTTCCGCGGGCATCTGGACGCATGCGACCGAGCGCACGGGACTGTTCGGCGACAGCGCCTCCCACCTGCTGCACGGACGGCGCGCGTTCGATTCGATCACGCCGGGATTCGGCCAGTTGGGCAACTACTGGCCGCCGCTCCAGCATTTCCTGGAGCTGCCGTTCGTGTGGATCGATCCCCTGTACCACAGCATGTGGGCCGGGAGCCTGCCGGCCATGGCGTTCTACGTGATCGGAGTCATGGGCGCCTACCGCCTGGGCGAGGAGCTGACCGCCGACCGGCGGGCCGGCGCGCTGGCCGCGTTCGCGTTCGGCGCCAATCCGAGCCTGCTCTACCTGCAGGCGACGCCCATGCTCGAGTCGGCGATCGCGATGTCGCTCGTATGGGCCGCCGCCAGCCTGATCCGCTTCAGCCGCAGCGGTCGTTTCAAGCACGTGGTCATCGCCGGGCTGTGGAGCTCGGTTGCCGTCTGGAGCACCTGGGGAGCGATCATCCTGCCGCTCTACGGCGCCGTGGTCGCCGCCGCCGCGTGCCGCCGCCGCGGATTTGGCTGGCGCCAGACCGAGACGTTCGCGCTCGCCTACGCGCTCGCGGCGGGATACACGCTGCTGCTCTGGATGGCCTGGAACTTCTACATCCAGGGCGACCCCCTCTACATGTTCCATTACCACCAGCCCGTCAGCCAGCTGGTCGCCAACGAGTCCTTCGTCAGCGGCCAGCGCGGTGATCCGGGCTTCGCGTTCCTGAACTACGGTGCCGCCGTCGTGGACCTGCTCGGCCCGGTGCTGGCTGCGCTGATGGTGATCGTGGTGGCCGGTGCGGTCGTTCGCCGGCGCGTCTTCCATCCGGGTGGCGTCGCCCTGATCGGCGGGGGCCTTGTGATCGCGTACCTGATCTTCAAGGGAACTGCGATCGGATCGCCGCTGTGGGCGGACCTCAGGAACGTGGCCGGAGGCGAGGCACGCAACCTCAACATCAGGTATGCGCTGTGGCTGGTGCCCTTCGTCCCGGTCGCGGTCGCCGCGCTGGCCGGCCGTTCGCGCATTCGGCAAAGTGCTGTGCTGGTCGCGGTCCTCGCGGGAATGGTGTGGTTCCTGCCCTCGGTCCACGGCGTGAGCACGATCGACCCCCCCGCGCAGTCGCGCGAGCGGGTGGCGTTCGAGTCGAATCTCGGCAGTGTGCTGCGCCGCGCCCTACGGTCCAACGACGACCGGCTGCTGATGTCGTCCATCAACGGCGGGGACCGACTGATCTGGCGCAGCGAGATCGACACGAACCGGTTCCTGACCGAGGCGAACGGCGACCGCTTCGAGCATGCACTCGCAGCCCCCGCCAGGCATGCGGGCTGGGCGCTGCTGGCGCCCGGGTCGTCGCTCGGGGCCCGCTTCAAGCTCGCCGACCTGGTGGCCATGGGGTACACGCCGGTGTGGTCGGACGACGGCCTCGCCGGCCCGGACTCGACCTATGTGCTGCTGCGCAGGGGGCTCGCGTGAGCCGCTCCGCGTTGCTCGGCTCGGAGGAGCGCCCCGCGCCCGCACGGCGCCTGCTGTCCGTCCGCCAGCGGGCGACCATCGCGTTGCCCATCGCATTGTGGATCGGGGCCGCCGTGCTGTTCACATCGACGTGGGCGATCGTGACGCTTGCGCTCGCCACATTCGTGTACATCTTGGTCGGCGGCTTTCGCGCGTGGCTCGTGCGCGACGCCTGGCGGGGGGCGCGGGAACCCACGCACCCGGCCCCGCGCCTGCCGAACTCGGAGCTTCCGCGCTACACGGTGCTCGTGCCGCTGTACCGCGAGGCCAACGTGCTCGCGCCGCTCGTCTCCCATCTTGGTCACATGGACTACCCGGAAGAGCGCCTCGAGATCCTCCTCCTCTGCGAGGCCGACGACGCCGAGACGATCGCGGCCGTCCGGGAGGCCGAGCTGCCGCCCCAGTTCCGCATGGTGGTGTGCCCCGAGGGATCGCCCCGGACGAAGCCGCGCGCGTGCAACATCGGCCTCGAGCAGGCGACCGGCGACCTGTGCGTGATCTTCGACGCCGAGGACCGGCCCGACTTCCGCCAGCTGCGAGTCGCGGCCGAGACGTTCCGGGATGCCCCCGCGGACGTGGTGTGCCTGCAGGCACCGCTCGATTACCACAACAACGACCACAACCTGCTCACGCGCTTCTTCACCATCGAATACAACTTCTGGTTCGACCTGCTGCTCCCCGGGCTCGTGCGGCTCGGCTTCCCGGTTCCGCTCGGCGGCACGTCCAATCACCTGCGGGTCGCGGAGCTGCGCGCCCTCGGCGGCTGGGATCCCTACAACGTCACAGAGGACGCCGACCTGGGCCTGCGTCTCTACGCAGCGGGCGGCAGCACCAGCATGCTGCCCTCGGTCACGCTCGAGGAGGCCTGCTCGCAGGTGCGGCCGTGGATTCGCCAGCGCACGCGCTGGCAGAAGGGATACATCCAGACCTGGATCGTCAACAGCCGTGACCGCAAGCTGCAACGTCGCGGCGGCCGGCGTGCCGAGGCCGGCGTGCATCTGCTGGTGGGCGGCTGTGTAGCTGTGAACCTCATGAACCCGCCGATGTGGGGGTTCACGATCTACTTCGCCTTCACACGCGCGGACTGGGTGCTCGCACTGTTCCCCGGATTTCTGCTGTATCCGGCCGTGCTGTCACTCGTGATCGGGAACTTCTTCTTCCTGTACGTGAACTTCCTGGCCGTGCTGCACCGCCAGCGCTGGCACCTGGCACACGCCGTGATCTTGATGCCGCTCTACTGGGCCTTGATGTCGCTGGCCGCATGGCGCGCGGTCGGCCAGTTGCTGACCAACCTGCACGTCTGGGAGAAGACCCCGCACGGGCTTTCCGGGGCGGACACCGACCCCGCTCGGCCCGGGCCCGTCACGGCGCCCGAGCCCACCGTGCTGGAGCCGGGCGGCGTGGTCCGCTAGAAGGCGGACAGCACGTCCATGACCGGGTCCCCCGGGCCGATCTCGTAGCCGCTTTCGCTGGAGCCGCCGTGCAAGGCGTTGCGCCACGTCCATGCGAGCGCGCCGACGGAGCCGGCCCAGAACTGGGCGTTCAGCTTCGCGGCCAGAAGGCTCGCGCGCGCCGCCAGCGTCCCGACCTGCTCCGTCCTGATCCCTACCTCTCCGACGAAGAGAGGCGTGCCGAGCTCGCGGCACTGGCGCAGTCGCAGGGCGAGCCCGTTCCACTGGTCGCCCGGCATCACCCCGGGCTGATAGTCGTGGTACTCGCACATGTCGACGCCCGGGACGCTGTGCACCTCCCGGTATTCATCGCCCGCCGCGCCGCACTGTCCCGAGCCGATCGTGCCGAGGCTGACGAGGTGGTTGGGGTCGATCCGCTTCACGAGCGATGACATGTCCGCAGCGAAGGCCTTGAGGGAGGCGGCGGCCGTGTCCGGACAGGGGCCATCGTGAGCCGCCTTGGCCTCGGCCTCGTTGACGAGCTGCCAGGCCAGGATCGTGGGGTCGTCCTTGTATCGGGAGACGACCTCCGCGACCCAGCGGCGATAGGTGGCCGGCATTCCGGGGCTCGAAGGCTGGGTGCGATATCCGTCGCGGTACCAGGACTCCGTCTTGTAGCCCGCGGCGCTGTCATTCCATCCCTCGCACTCTCCCCACTGGTTCACGAGCGTGGCGACCACCTTGAACCCGCTCAGGCGGGCCATTTGCAGCGTGTGATCGAAAGCGCTCCAGTCGCGCGCGCCGTCCCGGGTTGCCATCGGCTGGAAGAACCACGATCGGAACGCCTCGCTGCTGTCCCCGAGGTGCGTCAGCGAGCGGTGGAGAACCATGCCGATGTCGGGCGTGTCCTCGCCCATCGTGTACCAGCAGTTGTCGACGGAGTTGGCGTTGTAGATGTTGAGCCCCGTGAACCGGTACGGCCTGCCGTCCAGCCGCAGGTGCGAGCCGGACCGCGTGACGAAGCCCGATGCCGTTGCATCGGCGGCATCAATCGTGATCGCCGACGCGTTGGTGCCGGCCGTGAGCGCCACGCATGTGGCAAGCGCGGCGGCCAGGCATACAGTTTTGCGCATGACCCTTCCCCCCCATGATCGACGAACCGACACGGCCCGCCTTCCCGGCGGTGCCGCTATTGGCTGCCGAGCACTCCCAGCGCCGGATCGGACGGGCCGACCTCGTAGCCGGTGAGGCTGGAGCCACCGTGGGCGCCGTCTCGCCAGTCCCAGGCGAGCACGCCGACCACTCCTGCCGCAAGCTGAGCGGACAGCTTGGTGTCCAGCAGGGTAGCGCGCCCGAGGAGGGTGCTGAGCAGTGACGTCTTGATTCCGACCTCGCCGACGAACAGCGGCTTGCCGAGTTCGGCGCACTGCTGGAGGCGCAGCGCGAGGCCGTTCCACTGGTCGCCCGGCACCGCCCCGGCCTGATAGTCGTGGTATTCGCACAGGTCTATGCCCGGCACGCTGTGTACGTCCCGGTAGGCGGTCCCCGCCGTGCCGCACTGCCCGGATCCGATCGTGCCGAGGCTGACCAGATGGTTCGGGTCCAGTGATTTGACCAGCGACGATACGTCCGCCGCGAAGTTCTTCAGGGTCGCCGTCGCGCTGCTCGGGCAGGTGCCCGTGTAGGAGACCTTGGCCTCGGCCTCGTTGACGAGCTGCCAGGCCAGGATCGTGGGGTCGTCCTTGTAGCGCGAAACCACCTCGGCAACCCACTGGCGATAGTTCGCCGGCATGCCGGGACTCGATGGCTGGCTGCGGTATCCGTCCGCGTACCAGGACTCGCCCTTGTAGCCGAGGGCGTAGTCGCTCCACCCCTCGCACTGTCCCCATTGGTTGACGAGCGTGGCGATGACCTTGACGCCCCGCTCGCGCGCAACCGCAAGTGTGTGGTCGAAGGCGCTCCAGTCGCGAGCCCCGCCCGCGGTGGTGGCCTGGTACTGGAAAAACCACGCGCGGAAAGCCTCCTTGCCGGCGCCGATGTCGCTCAGCGTCGTCGCGAGCCCGCCGCCCGAGCCCAGCGTGTACCAGCAGTTGTTGACGCTGTTGGCGTTGTAGATGTTGAGCCCTGTGAAGTTGTACGGCCGGCCGTCGAGCATCAGCCCGTTGCCCGAGCGTGACACGAAGCCGGCAGCGGGAGAGGGCGCGGGTGGTTCCGCGGGCGGCGGCGCAGGCGCCGGCGTGGGTGCCGGTGCCGGCGGTGGCGGTGGCTGGGTCGGCTTTGGACGCGATGCCTTGCGGCGCGCCTTCAGGCACCTCGCTCGCGCGCGCGCCTGTGCGCGCGCGCTGCGGCGGTTGGCTGCGGGTCGCTTGGCGCACGCTTTTCGCGAGCACTCGGCGCGGCCATGACGGGCACATCGGCGCTCCGCCGCGCGCGTACGGAGCTGCGCGGGCCCGGAATGACGTGCGGTCGCGACAGCATCAGCGCGATCGTCCGTGCTCGCGGCAGCGGTGACCAGCGCGACTGCCAACGCGATCACTGCGACCGCTGCAGCGCGAGGGACCGCCCCATCCTTGAGGCTGCTCGGTACGGACATGGTCCGCCTCCTTCCCTGGTTCCCTACCTCTGGATTCGGTGCCGCGGAAGGCGGGCTGAAGCGGGTTGGACGTATCTACGGGCGCTCGCGCGCGGCCGATCCTGGGCTAGGCTCGCGTCAGTGTCACGCTGAGTGCCTGAGGCGGTGACGTCCGACCCGCCCGGTTGGTTCTCGGTCGGCGGCGGGCTGACTCCTAGGCTCGGTGTCGTCCCGAGGGACTGACCTGCATGGGTTTTGTCGCCCGCCGCCTTCCGAGGATCACCAGCGTGACTTGATAGGAGCGTGGCTTCGCCCCGACTGAGGTGTGTCCGCTGGCGGTCCGTCCGTCGGTTGACATCCAACAGAAGGGACGATGCACATGATCGTGATCGGAGCGGACCCACACAAGTCCCAGCACACGATGGCGGCGGTCGAGGCCGCCACCGGTGAGCTGCTGGACGACCTGACCGTCGCCGCCAGGCCAAAGGGGCACGCCGAGCTTTTGCGCTGGGGCCGCGCCCTGGGCCCGGAGCGGCTCTGGGCGATCGAGGACTGCCGCCACCTGACGGGCAACCTCGAGCGCTACCTGGTGGGCCGCGGAGAGCGTGTGGTGCGCGTTGCCCCCAAGCACATGGCGGGTGCGCGCCGCTCGGTGCGCGAGCCGGGCAAGTCCGACGCAATCGATGCGCTTGCGGTCGCCAGGGCGGCGCTGCGCGAGGGTCCCGACAAGCTGCCGGCCGCCTGACCGCAGCCAAGCTGATCGCCCAGACCGCCGGCGCGCAGCGCTTCCCCTCCGAGGCGCACTTCGCCCGGCTCGCCGGGGTCGCGCCGATCCCGGTCGCCTCCGGGCGCACCGACCGCCATCGCCTCGATCACGGCGGCGATCGCCAGCTCAACTGCGCGCTGCACCGGATCGCGGTCACCCAGAAGCGCGTGCACGCCCCCGCGCAGGGCTATCTGGCCCGCAAGCAGGCCGAGGGCAAGACCAACAGCGAGGCCATACGCTGCCTGAAACGCCAGCTGGTTCGCACCGTCCTGCGCTTGCTGCGCCCGCCGGTCACATCGGATAGAACGGATCCCCTGCCAATGAACAAGATCAAGCTGATTCAGCACCGCCGACAGCGGTGGCCTTGACATAGGAGCAACCTGTGGACGCAGGGACGCAGACGTCGCAGCCGCTGAGGCTGCTCTTGTGCACGCCGAGATTCGCACCGCAGCTGGGCGGGGCCGAGACGTGGACGCGCGAGGTCGCCCGCGGCCTCGTGGCCCGCGGGCACGAGCTGTCCGTGATCGCCCGCCCGGCGCCCGGTCGGCCACCGCGCGAGCGCCTCGGCTCGATCGAGGTCGCGCGCGCCGGCGGCGGTCGCCTCGGCCTCGCACGCGCGATCGCGAAGCGCATCCGCGCCGAGCGGCCGGACGCCGTGCTGGCGCAGTACTCGGCGTTGCCGGCGGCGGTCGTGTCATCCAGATCTGCAGGCGTGCCGTGCGTTGCAATCGTCCACGACGTCTACGGGCTGCGCGAGAGCGTTCGCATCAAGGGACCGGTCGCGGGGGTTGCCCGCACGCTCGGGCTGGAACAGTGGCAGCGGCTGCTGCCGCCCGATGCCCTGCTGGTCCCCAGCCGCGCCACCGGTGCTCGTCTCGCCGGGCTGGTGAGGGGACGGCCGATCATGGTCGTGCCGGCCGGCGCGGACCACCTCGGCGCCGCGACGCCGGCACGCCGCGACCAGCGGCAGCTCGTGTTCGTGGGACGGCTGGTGCCGCAGAAGGGAGTCGCCGACATCGTCGAGGCCGGGGCGCTCCTGCGGGCGCGCGGCCATAGCTGCGCGATCGTGATCGTGGGGGAGGGGCCCGCACGAGCCGCGCTCGAGGACCGCGCGCGGGCACTCGCGGCGCCCGTGCGCTTCGCTGGTTTCGTCCCGGACGCCGAGCTCGAGCAGGCGCTTAACAGACTGACCGGCGAGCGTGTGCGAATTCGTTTCGCCGGGCGAACCGATGCCGGGGTGCATGCCACCGGCCAGGTCGTCG
>JBBRDT010000111.1:0-7855 GCA_038203635.1 Solirubrobacterales bacterium | reverse complement strand
TCCGGCCTGATCACCCGCGTCGCCCAACGCCTGCTCGCGCTTGCCGCCGGCCTCTGGCACAACTGGCAGATCGGGGACCCCGGGCGCCACCTCACCGCCTACGATCACTGAACCCGTCGAAACGGAATCGGTCATCTAGCGGGCGCGGACGGTGAAGCGCACCGGGCGCGACCGGGCCTTGCCACAGGGCGAGCCGGTGGCCGACGCCCGCCCACGGTAGCGACCGGCAGGCAGGCGCCTGAAGGCTCGGTAGCGCCCCGACGCACGGACCTGCGCCCGCAGGCGCGCATAACCCTGCCATGCGCGATGTGCGCCACGCCGCTGGATGCGCAGCGCGACTTTCTGCGCGCATGCGCGATGTCCCCGCCGGAACGACCCTGAGAGGCGACGCGGCCCGCGCGCGGCCACGCCCCGGGCCGCACGCAAGGTCAGGTGCGGACGTCCGCGCGGCGCCCTCGGCTTCGCGCAGGGGTCGTTCGTGGGTGGCGGCACCGACGTGCCGTTCCAGCGGCTCATGGTCGCCTCGGCCGGCTTCCCCGATGGCGTGTAGGAAACGTCCCCGCCGCCTCCCGTCGCGCGCCAGTCCCACCAGTACAACCCCTTCATCCACGGCACGCCGGACCAGACCCGGTAGGCAGCTTCGTAGGCGTGTTGCTGGGCCTCGGTGGAGGGACCACCGCCCGTGTCACCCCAGGGCTTCGAGGCGGTACCCAGCTGGCTGCGAAAGCCGATCTCCGTGAGGACCACGGGGCGCTCGAAGCGCCGGGACAGGTCGGCGGTTTCGGCGACGTAGCGGCGCGTCCCCGCGCTCGTGGTGGTCGCGCACATCGCCCGCGTCAAGGTCTCCACCGACGGATTCGGATCGCTCGCGACGAGTGGCATGTATGCATCGATCCCGATGTAGTCGAGATCCCTCCAGAAGGAAACGCGATCCGCGCCGTCGGTCCAGTTTGCGGCGAAGGTGAGGCGCCCACCGAAATGACTTCTCACCTCCGCGATCAGGGTGCGCCACTGAGCCGCGTGGGTACTCATGCTCGTCAGCTCGGTACCGACCACCAGCATGTCGGCGCCGGCGACGCGCGCGAGGTCCGCGTAATGGACCAGCATCGCCCGGTATGAGGAGAACCACGCATCGACGTCCTGAGGTGCGATGTCGGCCCGGAAGGTCCCGTCGCGGACGTCGACGTGAGGCTTCAGCGAGACCGCCATGCCCAACTGCTGCGCGCGCCGCGCAAGCGCCACCATGCCTTCGTCGCTGGGCGTCTTCAGCGGGTCGCGCTGCACCTGCGACGCCTGGCCGGTGTCCATGTACCAGGTTGCGAGCAGCGCCACGTCGGTGGTGCCCGTCGCGCGCAGCGCGGAGAGTCGCTGCGCTGCCTCAGCACTCTCATAGGAGTCGTGCCACCAGGCGGTGAAGTTCGCGCCGCGCCTCCAATCGGTGGGCAGACCAGTGGTTGCGGCGCCGGGCGCGGGCGCGACCAGCACCGCGACCCACACCGCGGCAATCGTGGCCCCGGCGCGTAGGCACGCAGGAAGGTGTCTGCTGCATCGCCACACAGGTGACACTTCGGCCGTTGCCGGTGGTGGTTGAGGCGCGCAACGGCTCGATCAGGATACCCGCGGCCCGGCTGGGAAAAACCGGCCGGCCGGTGCCGCGTACCACGGTATGTGGCAGCATCTGGCCCTGTGAGGACAGCCCTTGCTCGACTCGCAGGGCTGATCGGCCGTCCGCTGGCCTTCGCCCTGCAATTACCGGTACGGCTGAGCGGGCGCCGCGTGGGCGTCGCGCTCGTGTATCACCGCGTCGGCGACCCGGCCGGAGACCCGGACCGTGAGCTCGTGCCCCGGCGCGGAACGGCCCAGTTCGAGGCTGAGCTGCGGCATCTGCGCAGATGCTCCCGCGCGGTGCCGGCGTGGCAGCTGCTCGACGCGGCGGCCGGCCGCCGGCGCGGCGAGCGCTTTCCCGTGGCGATCACGTTCGACGACGACGTCTCCTGCCACGCCGAGGTCGCGATGCCGATCCTGGCGCGAAACGGGATGCCGGCGACGTTCTTCGTCGGCGGCGTCTCCCTGGCTGCGCCGTTCGTGTTCTGGTGGGAATCGCTGCAGCAGGCGTTCGACGAAGGCAGGCAGCGCGAGGCGGTCGCGGTCGTGCAGGCGGAGGGCTCGTCCGGGATCCACGAGCTGGGAAGGCGGATCCAGGACATGCGGCCCGGCGAGCGCGACCGGGTCAGCGCGCGGCTGCGTGAGCTGGCTGCTCCGGACGAGCGCAACGCGCTCACCGCCGGTCAGTTGAGGGCCCTGGCGTCAGCCGGCTTCGAGATCGGATTCCACACCCGCCGGCACGATCCGCTCCCCCAGCTCAGCGACGAGCAGCTCGCCGCGGCGATGACGGACGGCCGCCGGGAGCTGGCCGAGGTCGCCGGCCGGGAGGTGACCACCATCTCCTACCCGCACGGTGCCGCCGACGAGCGCGTGGCCGCGGCGGCGCGCGCGGCCGGCTACCGCTTCGGTTTCACCGCGGCGCGCCGGGCGGCTCGCACGACCGACGATCCCTTGCTCTTGGGTAGGGTCGGGCCGACGATCCGCTCCTCCGGCCGGGGCGCGCTGCAGATCGCGCTGGCCCTCGTTGCGCCCGGGAGAGGAGCGCCATGAGCAGCGTCTCCCGGCTCTCGCCACGCGAGCTCAGGAGGAATCGCCGCACGCGGCGCCATCCCCGGCCGACCCAGTTCGACTACCTACACCTCCGCTACCTGGTGCGCGACCTCGAGGCCGTGCTCAAGCCGTTGAGCGACGGCATCGACATACTCGACGTCTTCTGCGGCAGCCGGCCATACGACGATCTGCTGCCGGCGGGCGCGCGATGCACCGGCCTCGATATCGACGACACCTACGGGACGGCCGACGTCGTCACGAAGGACTTCCTTCCGTTTCCGGACGAGTCGTTCCATCTCGTGATGTGCATCGAAGGCTTCCACTACGTGCCGGATCCCGTCAGCGGGCTGGCCGAGATCGAGCGCGTCCTTCGCCCCGGCGGCAGGGTCCTCCTCACGGTGCCGCTGGTCTGGCAGTACAACCGCACGATCCTCGAGCACCGCTACACGGGGCCGGAGCTGGCCGCCTTGCTGAGTGGATGGGACGACGTCGAAGTCGTCGAGAACGGCGGCTCGGCCGTGGCCTGGACCACGCTTACCGGTCGGATGTTCGACATGCTGCGGCGGCCCGCGGACCGGTCACCCGCCGGCCGGCTCCTGCGACCGGCCTTCGCCCTCGCGCTGCTGCTCACGAACGGCGTCGGGATCGTCCTCGACCGGCTCGAGCGGCGCTATTTCCGCGGGACTCAGACCCTGCCTATGAACCTGCTCGTGACCGCCCGGCGGGGCGGTACGCGCGCCACCCGTCACGGAACCCCCGGGGGAAGCCCTGGATGAACCATCGCGGGTTGCTGGTCCGCTTCGGATGGCGGCGGATCAGCGACGAAACGGCGCCGTGGACCCACCAGTAGAACGTGCCGAGGACGAAGCGGATCACAGCCGGGTCGCGCCGGCGCAGGTGCTTGGCGTAGAAGAAGGCCAGCCAGTACAGGTAATAGGTGTGCAGCCGATCGAGCTCCGCGTCGTCACGCCAGTCGTCGTGCCACACGAGCATGGCCGGCTCGTAGCGCAGCCCCCCGCCGGCTTGTAGCCACCGGTAGCAGAGGTCGCAGTCTTCGGCCGCCTGGCGAAAATTCTCGTCGAAGCCGCCCAGCGCGAGCACGCGATCGCGGTTGACCGCCATGTTGTGCGGAGAGAGCACGCTCACCTGCAGCTCTCCGGTGTAGTCGCGCGGAAGAGGGTCGATGCGAACGGACGGCACACGCGTCGGGTCTCCGAGCGGAAGCACGCGGCCGGTCACGATGCCATCGGGATCGTCGGCCATGAACTCGCACGCAACCGCGACCCACGACGGGTCCACCCGGCAGTCGTCGTGCGTCACGAGGACCGTTCGGTTGGCCGCGGCGCGCAGACCGACATTCATGGCGAGGCTGATGCCGCGCCCGTCGCATCGAACGGTCTTCGCACCCAGCGCAGAGAAGCGCGCGACCACGTCCGCCGTAGCGCTCGCACAGCTCTGATCGACGACCAGGATCTCGGCCGGCTGCGGGTCACACCCTGCCAGCGACTCGAGACATCGCTCCAGTTGGGCGGCGCGCCCGATCGTGGGGATCACGACCGAAACGGGCAGTGTCCGGGTCATCGGCCGGGCGGGGCGGTGAAGGGACGGCCCTCGTGTCGCCACGCACGGTACATCGCGATTCCGGCGCGCCTCCCGCGCCACGTGACCGGGACACGGCGGGCCATCGCACGCGCCCGCCGCGGGCTCGCGGCGACCTCTGCCAGGACCCGGCCGGGGCCCGGCAGCGTCGAGGAGCCCAGCAGGTACGCATATGCCAGGAACGCGACGCGGCGGTGCGGTGGCAGGTACTTCAGCAGCGCGTAGGTGTAGTTCGCCGCCGAGGTGAGGATGTCGCCTCCGGCCACGCGGCTGCCGAGCTCGGGGTCCCGGTACGAGGTCGTGTAGTGATCGACGATCGCGGACGGCCTGTACAGCAGCCGGTGTCCGCATCTGCACACCGTCAGGCAGGCGTCGAGCTCATTCGCGAGCGCCAGCCCGTTGGAGGTGTGGAGGAGCCGCTCGTCGTGGTGGATCAGCTCGCGCCTGAACGACATGTTTGCTCCCGGCAGCACCTCCACGTCGCCCGAGTAGTCGGTGTCCATGTCGTGGCGCCCGATCACGCGTCCGTACCACGTTATCCGTCCGACACGGCGCGTCCGGCCGCGCCGTTCATGGCCGTCGACGTGATCCACGAAACGGCCGCCGACACCGCCGACCGCCCGATCGGCAAAGCCGGCCTGCAACCGTGCCAGCCAGCTTGCGCGCGGTACCGCGTCGTCGTCGAGGAAGGCGACCACATCTCCCCGCGCAGCCACCGTCCCCGCCACCAGCGCGTGCACGATCCCCGCTCGTTGCACCTCGGTCGTGCGACGTCGCTGCGGGTCGTCTGCCTGCCAGCGCTCGAGCAACCGGCGAGTGTCCTCGTCGCCCAGGCGGTGGACGACCACCACCTCGTACGGCGCGGGCACCTGCTCTGCGACTCCCTGGAGGCAGCGCTCGAGCAGCGCCGTGCGGCGATAGCTCGTGACGACCACCGACACGCTGACCATGGCGCTCACTCGGCCCGCGAACCGACCAGTTCGCGGAAGCCGCCCACGCCCAGCCGCCCCGGAAACCCGACCAGCTTCAACCCGACGAGATAGACGATCGCTCCCGCGGCGATCGGAACGGGCAACGGCAACCCGCGCAGGGCCAGCGCGGTCAGCGCGACGAGCCCAGCCACCGGGATCGCCGGCGCCGCCAGCCGCAACCACCGCAGATGCACCCCGCGGCGGGCCATGAGCACGGTCGCGGCGAGCGCCACGCAGGCATCGGTCGCAACCGTCACCCACGCCGAGGCAACGATGCCGTACTGCGGCACCAAGATCACGTTCGCGAGGATGTTCGCCGAGAGCGCGACGATCAAGATCTTCCCCGCGGACTGCGGACGGTCTCCGAGCACCACGGCGGTGATCAAGATCCACGCCGGAAACGACAATGGCAGTGACACGAGGAGCACCGCGAAGACCGGCTGCGCATCGGTGTACGCTCCTCCGAAGACGAGCTCGACGAGCTGGTCCGCCAGCACCGTGCCGCCGGCGGCGAGCGGCAGGGCGATCAAGAACAAAACGGCGGTGGAACGTTCGACGAATTCCCGGAAGTCACTTGCCGACTCGTGTGCGAGACTCGCGACGGTGCGATAGACGGAGTCGACGTAGATCGCCGGGAGAAACTGCAGCACGACGAACAGGCGATAGGCCGCGCCGTAGTTTCCCGTTTCGGTCGTACCGAGCACAACCCTGATCACGACGGCGTCGGCGTAGCTTGTCGCGGACGCGAGCAGCGTGACAGCCGTGAACGGGAAGCTGGTGAGCGCCACCGCGCGCGCACCCGCCCAGGTCCCGCGTGGCGCGACCGGCACGTGCCGTGCGAGGGCAAGCCACGACGCCGGTATCAGTGCCACCGAGACCAGCGCGGAGACGACGATCGCGGCGACGATCCCGTGGCCGGTCGCGACCATCACGATCATGCCGGCTGCCGACAGCACAGCGTTCAATATCGAGAGCGAAGAAGCGACCTCGAGGCGCTCGATCCCCTGCAGACCGGCGCGAAAAGGCTTGGAGATGGCATTGGCTCCGAGCATCGCCGCGAGGAGGCCGGCGAGCGCGAGCTCCGTTGTGCTGTAGCCGAGGGCCAGGCCGAGGACCACCGCCAGAATCCCGACTGACGCTCCCGCGGCCAGCTTCACGACCAACACGTCGCCCAGCAACTCACCCAGGCGATGCGGCTCGTGCGCAGTCTCTCGCACGAGGTACTCGTTGGCTCCCACCTCGTACAGCACCGCCAGGGTCGTCACCAGCGCGAGCGCGGCGATGTACTCGCCGTATGTTGCGGGACCCAGCTCCCGCGCGATCACCGCCTGCGCGATGAACCCGGCGACTGCACCGATCCCGTACGCAAGCCCGACGAACGCGAGGTTCTTGCGGATGGCGCGCGCGAGCGACGGGGGTGCGGTCAAACTCTCAGCGCCCATTCACTGCGCTCAAGCGGGGGGCGCGGCGCCATCGCGACCGAACACCGTCCAGCTTCCGAAAAGTCCCGCGGCGAACTCGCGCGCCAGGCCGGGAGGGGTCGATCGCGCTCGTGCACGTCCTTTCACGAGGCGGCGCACCGTGCCGCGCACCACCTGGAAAAGGTTCCGCCCGAGCAGGCGCAGAACCACCCGGTCCGGATGGTGAAGATGCTTTGCGAGGAACACGCCCATGCCGCGCCAGTATCCCCTGTAGAGCTTCAGCAGCTGCTCATCGGTGCGCCAGTCGTGGTGCCACACGACGAGGCTCGGCTCATACCGCAGCCGGCATCCCGCCCGCAGCCATCGGTAACAGAGGTCGACGTCCTCGGCCACCGATCCAAAGCGCTCGTCGAAGCCTCCGAGCGCAAGCAGCTCCGTCCGGCTGACCGCCATGTTGCCCGAGAACAGCGCCCCGACCTCCGTCCCGCCCGTGTAGTCGTGCGGTTCGGGCTTGTCCTTGGTCGAGGGCACGCGCGCCGGGTCGCCGTACGGCAGGACCTGCCCGGTGACCATGCCACCCACGCCGCCATCCGCCTCCGTTGCCGCCGCCCATGCGGCGCCGACCCACGGCGTCGCGACGGTGCAGTCGTCGTCCGTGAACAGCACCAGATCGTTGCGCGCTTCCCGCAGCCCCAGGTTCCGGCCGCGGGCCGTGCCGCGGCCCTCGCACGGGACGATGCGTGCGCCGGAGCCTGCATGCGCTGCAACCGTCGCCGCCACCCGTCCGTCACCGCTCTGGTCCACGACGAGGACCTCCATTGCCCGCGGCTCACACATCGACAATGACTCCAGACACTGCCCGATGAGCTCGGCACGCCCGATGGTCGGCACCACGACCGTCACCGGAAGGGTGTCCGTCACGGCCGCACTGCCCGGCCGTGCCGCGAATCCAGCGTCCTGACGATCGCCTGCTCGACGACCGCGGCGGCCCCCGCCCACGTCATCGTCGCGGCAACGTCCCGGCCATGGCCACCGAGCTGGTCGCCCAAGTCCGGGTGTTCGAGCAGCTGCTCGATCGCGGCGGCCAGTGCGTGTGGCCCCGGGACCACCAGTAGGCCACCTTGCAGCTGCTCGTGCTGCTCTCGCACTGCCGGGATGTCGTACGCGATGTAGGGCGTTCCCCGCGATGCCGCTTCCGTCACGGCAAGG
>JBBRDT010000110.1:0-8149 GCA_038203635.1 Solirubrobacterales bacterium | reverse complement strand
CCACGGATGACGCTGCGAACCTTCGCTGGATCTGCGTCCTCGGGCTCGCCCATGCAACCAGCATGGGCTTCACCCTGCGTCCTTGTCCAGCTCGGTTCTCGCGCCCCCGTGGGCACGCGGATTCGGAATCAACCATCTAGCATCGGCGAATCGCCTGGGAAGTAGTCATATCTGGAGGTGGCTTCGGCGGCTTCTACGCCGCCCGGACGCTGGAGCGGATGCTGCCGCGCCAGAGCGCGCGGATCACCCTCATCAACGACGTCAACTTCCTCCTCTACACACCGTTCCTGCCCGAGGCCGCGGCCGGGATGCTGGAGCCGCGCCACGTCGTCACGCCGCTGCGCGATGTGCTCAAGCACACGCGGCTGCGGCTCGGTGCGGTGACGGCGCGGGACGCCGCGCGCCGGACGGTCACCATGGTCGATCAGGAGGGTGCGGAGCACGAATGCCGCTACGACCGGCTGGTGATCGCGCACGGTTCCGTGTCACGCGTGCTGCCGATCCCGGGGCTCGAGGAGCACGCGATCGGGTTCAAGTCCCTCGCCGACGCGATCTGGCTGCGAAACCACGTGATCCAGTGCCTGGAGACGGCCGACGCCACCGACGACCCCCACCGCCGGGACGAGCTGCTCTCGTTCGTCGTGGTCGGAGGCGGCTACGCCGGGCTCGAGGCACTGGCCGAGGTGCAGGATTTCGCCGCGGATGCGATCGAGCACTACCCGACGGCGCGCCTGCACGGGATGCGCTGGATGTTGATCGAGGCGATGGACCGCGTGCTCCCGGAGATCGACCTGTCGCTGGCCGAGTACGCGATCCGGCAGCTGCGCAGCCGGGGCATCGACGTGCGCATGGGCACGACGCTCGAAGAACTCACCGCCACGTCGGTACGCCTCACGACCGGCGAGGTGCTGCCGACCCGCACCGTCGTATGGACGGCCGGGGTGACGGCACATCCCTCCGTGCGCAATCTCGGGCTGCCCACCGACGCGCGCGGGCGCATCGTGGTCGACCGCTACCTGCGCGCCCCGAGTGAGGACAACGTCTGGGCGCTCGGCGACTGCGCCGCCGTCCCGGACCCGCGCAAGGACGTCGAGTTCTGCCCGCCCACCTCCCAGCATGCGGTGCGCCAGGGCAGGACGGCGGGCCACAACGTCGCCGCGTCATTCGGCGTGGGCCATGCGAAGCCGTTCAACTACAAGTCGATGGGTCAGTTCGCGAACCTCGGCCGCTACAAGGCGGTCGCGAAGGTGTTCCACTTCCAGCTGCGCGGCTTCCCCGCTTGGTGGCTTGCCCGCACGTACCACCTGAGCCAGATCCCGGGCACCGCGCGCAAGGTGCGGGCGGTGGTGGACTGGACCGTCGGCCTCCCGTTCGCACGCGACATCGCCGAGGTCGGCACGATCGGGCAGCCCCGGCCGCTGCGCGCGGACGCGTACGAACGCGCAGGCACCCACCGCGCGATTGACTCCGTCTAGACCCGCGCCTATTTGGAGCGGGCCTTCGTGCGCGCCGGCTTGCGGGCGGCCTGGGCGGCACGCGCCCGGCGCGTGGCCGTGCCGTCGCGCGACACCGACGTGCGCGAGCGGGCCTCGGCGGCGGGACGGGCGCCGTTGCGCGCGCCGCGCTCCGGCTCGAGCGCGTGCGCCAGCACCTGCGCGATGCGATCCACCCAGATGAACTCGATGTCCTTGAGCAGATGCTGGGGGAAGTCCTCGGCGTCCTGCTCGTTCAGCTTCGGCGCGATCACCCGCTCGAGTCCCGCGTCCTGTGCGGCGAGCGCCTTTTCCTTGAGGCCGCCGATCGGCAGCACCTGGCCCGTGAGCGTCAGCTCGCCCGTCATCGCAGTGTCCTCGCGCACCTTCCGGCCCGAGATCAGCGACGCGAGCGCGGTCGCCATCGTGACTCCCGCGGAGGGCCCGTCCTTCGGGATCGCTCCGGCCGGGACGTGGATGTGCAGGTCGTGAGTCTGGAAATAGTCCTCGGGCAGGCCCTTCTGCAACTGGGCCACGTTCGCGCGCACGAATGACAGCGCCGCCTGCGCCGACTCCTTCATCACCTCGCCGAGCTGTCCGGTGATGATCAACCGGCCGGTGCCCGAATAGGCGGTGGCTTCCACGAACAGCACCTCCCCGCCGACCGGCGTCCACGCCAGGCCGGTCGCCACGCCCGGCTCCCTCAGGCGGCGTCGCATCTCGGAGAAGTAGCGCCGGCGGCCGAGCATCGCACGCGCCTTCGCGGGCGTGACGGTCACCCGCCGCTTGGCCTTTCCCTCGGCGAACTCGCGTGCGACCTTGCGGCAGAGCGTGCCCAGCTCGCGCTCGAGGTTGCGGACCCCGGCCTCGCGCGTGTAGTCACGGATCACGAGGGCGATCACCTCGTCCTTGATCTCGACCTGCTCGGGAGTGAGCCCGTTGCGCTCGATCTGGCGGGGGATCAGGTAGCGCTTGGCGATCTCGTGCTTCTCCTCGGCCGTGTAACCCGAGAGCTGGATCACCTCCATGCGGTCGCGTAACGCTGTCGGAATCGTGTCGAGGATGTTCGCCGTCGTGATGAACATGACGTGCGACAGGTCGAACGGCAGGTCGAGGTAGTGGTCCCGGAACGACGAGTTCTGCTCGGGGTCGAGCACCTCGAGCATCGCGCTCGCGGGGTCCCCGCGGAAGTCCGCGCCCATCTTGTCGATCTCGTCGATCATGAACACCGGGTTGTTGGAGTCCGCGTCGCGCAGCGCCCTGATGATCGTGCCGGGCATCGCGCCGATGTAGGTGCGCCGGTGCCCGCGGATCTCGGCCTCGTCGCGCACGCCGCCGACCGAGATGCGCTCGAACCTGCGGCCCAGCGCCTTGGCGATCGACTTCCCGAGGGAGGTCTTGCCCACGCCGGGAGGTCCCACGAACGACAGGATGGAACCGCGTGCGTCGGGCTTCAGCTTGCGCACGGCGAGATGGTCCAGGATCCGGTCCTTCACCTTCTCGATGTCGTAGTGATCGGCGTCGAGCACCTTCCGCGCGTGCGCGATGTCGAGATTGTCCTCGGTGGACTTGTCCCACGGCAGGTCGAGGATCCACTCCAGGTAGGTGCGGATCACGCCGTGCTCGGCGGCTGCCGGCGGCAGCTTCTCCAGCCGCGAGAGCTCGCGCTCGGCCTGCTTGCGCGCCGCCTCTGAAAGGCCCACCTTCTCCATCCTCTCGCGCAGCTCGTTGACCTCCGCCTGGGCTTCGTCCTCCTCGCCCAGCTCACGCCGGATCGCGTTCATCTGCTCGCGCAGGAGGTATTCGCGCTGCGTCTTGTCCATCTCGGACTGGACCTCGGACTGGATCCGCGACCCCAGCTCCATCACCTCGAGCTCTCGCGCGAGGATCTCGGAGAGGCGGCGCAGGCGCTTGGCCACGTTCGCCTCCTCCAGCAGTGCCTGCTTCTCGTCCACGCGGATGCGCAGCGAGCCCGCGATCAGGTGCCCGAGCGCCTCGGGATCGTCGAGGTTGGCGACCGCGATCTGCAGCTCTTCGGGGAGGTAGGGAACGCCCTCGATGATCGTCGAGAAGGTGGTCTGGATGTGGCGCGTGAGGGCCTCGAGCTCCGACGACAGCTCGAGCACGTCGGGCTCCTCGTGGATGCTCGCCGTGAGGTACGGCTGCTCGGAGACGAACTCGTCCAGGCGCACTCGCGGGCCGCCCTGCACGAGGATCCGCAGCGTCCCGTCGGGCATCCGCAGCATGCGCGCGATCGTCCCGGCCACGCCGACGCGGTACAGGTCGTCGGGCCCGGGCTGCTCCAGCTCCGGGTCCTTGCTCGCGACCATCACGAGCATCCGGTCCTTGCTGAGGGCGTCGTTCACGAGCTTCACCCGAACGCTCCTGCCCGACCGCCAGCGGCGTCATCGAGTTGGGGAAGGCGACGGTCTCCTTCAGTGGGAGAACCGGCAACGTGTCCGGCAGCGTCGCGTCCCCCGCCGGCTCCGGGACCGCCTCCTCGAGGCTCTGGACGACCTCGATCGTCATGACTCCACCGTGCCTTCGTCGTCCCGTGCCGAGATCGGCACCTGGCGGCTCCCTTGCCCGCCCGCGATCGGCAGCTCCACCCGCAGGATCCCGTCCTCGTAGGTGGCGCGGGCCTGGTCGGCGACCACATCGGCGCCGAGCTGGACCTCGCGCCGGAAGGAGCCCTGCTCCACCTCGAGCTGCTGGTAGACCCGGCCTTCGGTGTCGTGCGCCTTGCGCTCGCCGGAGATCACGAGCACGCGCCCGCGGACCTCGAGATTGACATCGTCGAGCGCGACGCCGGCGAGGTCGACCCTGACCACTGCCTTCGGCGGATCACCGCAGTAGTAGACGTCGACACGGGGGCTGAAGGCCCGCCGGTGCGGAGAAAGCCCTGCGCGGGTCCAGACGTCGCCGAACAGCTCGTCGATCTGGCGCCGCATGCGCTCGAAGTTGGCGAAGGGATCTCTCGGTGGAGTCATCTGGTTACTGTCTCAACCCTCTATAGGCCGGCAGGGCGGGACTTCCCGGCAAGGTTAGCGTTTGACTGCCGGCCCGCCGCGGGGCTCAGGGCGCGCTGGCGACAGCCGCGGGCGCCGCCTGTGGCGCGCGCGGTGGAGGCGCGGGGGTGCTCGGCGCCTTCACCTTCGGCGCCGCTTTCGGCTGCGGCGTCGCGATGTCGTAGACCGCGCCCTCACGCGCGACCGAGACGGGACCGTCGAACACATTGCAGGCACAGCGGCGCACCCACAGCTCGTCCAACTCGTCCGAGACGTGGGTCAGGAGCACCTGCTTCACGTTCGCGCGGGCCGCGTGCTCCCCGGCCTCGGCCGGCGTCAGGTGGCCGCGGATGCCGGTGCGCTCCGGGCGCGGAAGGGTGGCCTCGACGATCAGCAGGTCGGTGTCGCGCGCGAACTCGACGAGCTGCTCGTTGGGCGAGCAGTCGGCGCCGTAGGTGATGCGCCCACCGCCGTTCATCGAAGCGATGTCGATCGCGAAGGTCTCGGTGAAATGCGGGACGTCCTGGAACGTGAACTGCATCGAGCCGATCCCGATCTCGTCGTCAGCTGCGAATTCACGCATCTCGAATGCGTTCTCGATCAGGTCGTCGTTGCCCCACGCTCCGACCACGCGGCGGAAGCACTCCGTCGCCCCGCGGGGCGCATAGAGCTTGGGCTTCGCGGGCTTGTCGGTGCCGGGCCACCGGTCGACGGGAGTCGGCTGCTGGCGCGGCGCGTAGGTGAGCGCGTAGGAGAATGGGACGAGGTCGAGGAAGTGGTCCGCGTGCAGATGGGAGATCACGACCGCGTCCACCTTGGTGTAGTCCCTGAAGCGGCGCAGCTTCGAGAACACTCCGTTGCCACAATCGAGCAAGACGGTGGTCCCGCTCTCCTCGAGCAGGTAGCCGCTGCAAGCACCGTCCGCGTCCTGCCAGGACGGAGACTTCCCGAGCACGGTCAGCCGCAAAGGTCCCTCACCTCAAGTGCATTCTGACACCAATCCCCTACCGCCGGAACAGGGTGTGACCGTCGTCACGCTTATCCCTTCCCTGTATAAACTGTGCTAGAGTGCAAGGCATGCCTCCGGTTGACCGTAAAAACCCCATTCGCGCAGCGTCTTCGGACTCCACCTACTCCCTCATGGAGTTCATGCGGGAGTTCCCCGACGACGACGCCTGCATCGAATGGCTCTGGCGTGAGCGCTTCTCTGCGGACGGCAAGACGGCAGATTGCCGGAAGTGCAAGCGCGAGGGAGTGACCTTCAAGAAGTACGAGATGAAGGTCCGTCGCCAGACCTGGACCTGCACCGCTTGCGGGCACCACGTCCAGCCCACGGCAGGCACGATCTTTGAGGGCTCGTCCACGTCCCTGCACCTTTGGTTCTACGCGATCCACCTAATGACCAGCACTCGATGCGGGCTGGCCGCGAAACAGCTTGAGCGCGAGCTTGGGGTGACCTACAAGACCGCATGGCGCATGTTCAACAAGATCAGGAACGAACTCATGGCCGACGATGGGGAGCCTCTGACCGGAGAGGTTGAGGTTGACGAGACTTCCATCGAGGGTCGGCCTCGCCGGAGGATGGACCGCTCCTCAGCGGCTCAGTACCGCGAACGTAGTAGAACCACCGTGCTTGCAGCCGTCGAACGTGGTGGACGCGCTCGCGCCACCGTGATCCCCGACCGGCGCGGCCCGGAGCTTCGCAAGCAGATGGTCGAGTGGATCAACCCTGACGCCTTCGTCTACACCGACGAATGGCCCGCCTACAACTTCGTTGGTCGGCACTTCGCCGCCCATAGCCGGATCAACCACACGGTCTTCTACGTGGACGGCGACATTCACACGAACACGGTCGAGGGCTTCTTCGGCAACCTCAAGACGGGCATCCGGGGCAACTACAAGAAGGTGTCCCGGCGCTGGTTGCAGGGCTACCTCAACGAGTTCGTGTGGCGCTACAACCACCGCAACAGCGGGCGGGCGATGTTCCGCGCCTTGCTGCGGTCAGCGGCTAAGTAGCGTCGCTCTTGACCAACTCGTCGGCAGACGGACGGCCACTAGGCGGTCGAGCCGGCGGCAACGGGCGCTTGTCGGTTGGCTCCTTGTAAGCAGCCAGGAAACGCATTAGGTCGGGCGTAGGCTGAAGCTGCGGACCCCTAAGCGGCATCTGTGGCCGAGTGATCGCTTCGGTCGCCTCTAGCAATTCGGCAATGGTCACCAGCACGATGGAACGATTGCTTGCGCGCTTCACGCGAGCCGCCTCTTCATAGGCTCCGCGGCTGAAGCTAAACGCCACGATGTAACCCACGTCCTTGCCAGTCCGATCCAGAACAGATTCAAACTGGTCAACGACCGGCCGATCTACGCCTTCGCTCTGCTTCACCTGGATCGGCTCTTCGTACATGAACGAATAGCCGTCAATGCCGAAGTCCGCTGTCAGTCGGGGTGAGGGGGTTCCGAAGACCTGCTGGATTACCCAGTTCTGGAATTCGTAGTGCCCCAGCTCCTTGAGTTCGGCCACAGTGAATGGCAGGCCAACGAGCTTGGGCTGTGCGCCGAGCTTGGCAACGCGCTCCTTCATGATGTTCACGGCGGTCGAGCTAATGTCGATGCCGATCCATTCGCGGCCCAAACGCTGTGCAACCGCAACGGTAGTCCCGCAGCCGCAGAAGGGATCGAGCACTACATCGCCCACGCGGCTGCTTGACCGGATGATCCGCTCAAGAACGCCCTCTGGCTTCTGGGTCGGGTATCCGACTCTCTCCCGGTCCTTTGTCGAGAGCCATTTCACGTCTTGGTCGATGCCCTCGTCCGGTCGCCCATAGACAAGGCCCTCTGTGCCCGGTACGTAGCCCCAAAGGTCTTGCAGCGCTACGCCCGGAGCGTCGTCCAAGTAGTACTTGTAGCTCGGGACTCCACCGCTCGCCTTGCGAGTTGCCCAGTGGATCAATCCGGCCTCGTCCAACCGCTCGAGACGATCCTGCAACGAATAATCCGTCAGATCGTCACCGATGGCGGCGGCGTACTTGTCGATGATGTAGGCGGGGATCGCCCAGTGACGGCCTGACTTGGTGGGGTTGTAGTGCCGCCACTTGCTGCCGCTCTCGCCCTTGCGCGTTCCTGAGCCCGTCAGGAGAACAGGCCGGTAGCGCCCGCGCTCGTCATGGTGCTTGAAGTACTGCCGTATATAGCCCTCTGTGTACGGCGCGTGGACAGGGTAGAACGGAGTCGCCTTCGACTTCGCGTAGTAGAAGATGTTTTGGTGGATCGGGCCGAACCTCTTTGCCGCGCTGTTGGAGCCGGTTCGACGCCAGATGATTTCGTTGCGGAAGTGTTGACGGCCGAATACATCATCCAGCGCCTGCTTTAGGTAGTGCCCTGCGGCCTGGTCGCAATGCAGGTAAAGGGAGCCGTTCTTGCGTAGGACTCTATGAAGCTGACGGAACCGCTTTTCCATCCAATCGACGTATACGTTGATTCCGCCTTCCCAACGATCCTCAAAGGACCGGACCTCTGCCTCGTCGCCCCAAATGGGAACGACGGTCTGAACTGGCCCCACTGCGACGGCCTCAACTGGCCCCACCTCCGTCCGAGCAGACGCCGACGGTTCGATGCTCATCGAGCTCGAACGGGAGGCGGCGGAAGGAATGGGATCACGCGTGGAGCTGTTCG
>JBBRDT010000109.1:0-8852 GCA_038203635.1 Solirubrobacterales bacterium | reverse complement strand
CGCGGGCGCCGCGCGCCGCAGCGGGTTCGTCTCCGTGGTCCAGCTGCCGGAGCTGGTGGCCCGCGACGGCGTGATCGAGCGCCTGGGCCGGGCCGGCGTCGCGTCGAAGGCGTATCTCCCGGTGATCCACCTCCAGCCGTTTTACCGGGAGCGGTTCGGGTTCCGCGGAGGTGAGTTCCCCGTCGCCGAGGCCGTCGCCGCCAGATCCGTCGCCCTGCCGTTTTTCACGGCGATGGGGGAGTCCGAGGTCGAGCGGGTTGCCGCCGCCCTCGAGACCGCGCTGGGACAGTAGTCTCCATAACGTGTCAACCCGCGGCGAACGCCTCCTCGGCGTCGCCGGGTTGGTCGCCGCGGCTGCCATCCCGGTGATCCTCTTTCGCGACCTGCTGGGCACGGTCGCCAGCACCTTCGAGCCGAGCCTCGACTGGCTGCTGACAGGCGCGAGCGGCTTCGCCCTCATGGCCGCGGGGCTCGTGGCCGTCACGCCGGTGGTGATCTCGATCGGGATGACTCCGGACAGCCGGCTGTATCCGCGCAGCCGCGGGTCGCTCGCCGGGTGGGGCGTGTCCCTCTATCTGCTCGGCGCGATGCTGTTGATACAGATCGGGGCGATCGCCCAAAATTGGTAGAGGGGCGGCCTCGTAAACTCCCTGCATGGGTCGTTTTCGTGAGCCGCCTGATCCCGTATTCGCCGCGCTGAACTCCTCGCTCAGCTTCGACCGGCGCCTCGGCTCTTACGACGTGCGCCAGTCGCAGGCGCACGTGGCGATGCTCGCGGAGGCGGGCATCCTCACCGCGCAGGACGCGGAGCAGCTGCGCGCGGGCCTGGACGAGGTGGCGACCGAGCTCCAGCAGGGCACCTTCGAGTTCCGGCCCGACGACGAGGACATCCACATGGCGATCGAGCGGCGCCTGACCGAGATCGCCGGCCCCGTCGGCGGCAAGGTCCACACCGCACGCTCGCGCAACGACCAGGTCGCGACCGACATGGCCCTGTTCGTGCGGGATCAGTGCACGGAGGCCCGGCAGCGACTGCTCGACCTGATGGGCGTGCTCGCCGACCTCGCGGAGCGCCACGCGGACTGGCCGATGCCCGGGTACACGCACCTGCAGCGTGCGCAGCCCGTTTACGTCTCGCACCACGTCCTCGCATATTTCTGGATGTTCCGCCGCGACCTCGAGCGGTTCGCCAACGCGTCTTGCGCAACCGCGGACCTGCCGCTCGGCGCGGGCGCGCTCGCGGGCGTGAACTGGCCGACACGCCGCGAGTCCGTCGCGCGTGCGCTGGGATTCGACGGCGTGGCCGAGAACTCGCTCGATGCGGTCTCCAACCGCGACTTCGTGCTGGACTACCTGAGCGCCGCGGCGACCTGCGCCATGCACCTGTCCCGGCTCGGCGCCGAGATCGTGCTGTGGTCGAGCGAGGAGTTCGGCTTCCTCGAGCTGAGCGAGTCGTTCACGTCCGGCTCCAGCCTCATGCCGCAAAAGAAGAACCCTGACGCAGCGGAGCTGCTGCGTGCCAAGGCCCCGCGGATCGCGGCGCACCTGAACGCGCTGCTCGGGGTGATGCACGCGCTCCCGCTCGCCTACAACAAGGACATGCAGGAGGACAAGGAGCACCTGTTCGACACCGTCGACACCTTGAACCTGTGCCTGGAAGCGGCGACGGGAATGCTGCGCACGGCCGAGTTCGATCGGGAGCGCCTCGCCGGAGCCGCCGCGGACGAGTTCGCCGCCGCGACCGACGTCGCGGACCTGCTCGTGCGCCGCGGAGTTCCGTTCCGGGAGTCGCATGCGATCGTGGGCGGACTTGTCCGCCACGCGCTGAAGGAAGGCCGGCAGCTCTCCGAGCTGACGCGCGACGAGCTGGCAGGGTTCTCCGACAACCTCGACGACGAGTACTACGCCGTGCTGTCGAACGGCTCGTGGCTGGAGTCGAAGGTGTCCGAGGGCGGCACCGCTTCGGCGCGCGTCCAGGAGCAGCTCGCCCGCGCCCGCGCGATCCTCGACGGAGTCAGTCCATAAGGCGATGGCCCAGCGCGAGGCCCGGATGGTGTCCCTCGGCTACGGCAAGTACGTGAAGGCCGACTCGCTCAGGCTCCCGAGGGCCTGCAAATCAGCCGCGGTAAATTTGGGCGAGCGCGCAGTCAGGCGGTGAGCAGCCTGTGAACCGGGTCCGAGCTGATGCTCGGGGCGATGCGGTCTTGTCCGCCGACTTCACGCATGGCCGGAATCAGCTTCTCGTTCCTGAACTGCTGAAACTGCTCATCCGAGTCCCAGACGGTGATGACTCGCCACCCGCCTTCCACCGGTCCCGCGATGTGAAGCTGACATCCGTCGGGAAGTTGGCCCTCCGGCATCACCTTCGGATTGATCTGCTCGTAGAAGGCCTGGTCTCCACCCTCGATCCTGTTCACGATTACGACTGCCATAACGCCTCCCCATTGTTGGACGCAGAGCCGAAGAAAGTATCTCGCAGCATTGGGGGAATTGGAAGGCCCGCCCCCTCGCTGCTGGGAGACCTGGGGGAGGGCGATTCCAATCAGCCCGATCCCCTCGGCTCAGAGCCTCGTAGTTGGCACGAAGCGTCTCGATATCGGCCTGCGACATTCGCGGGAGCGTATCTCGCGGTCCGTCTATCTTTTCGCCCGTGCCCGTCGTCGCCGCCCAAAACGCTGCCCTCCCGCGATCCTTCTTCGCGCGCTCCGTGCACGACGTCGCGCATGACCTGATCGGTTGCACCGTCGCGCACGGGCCGGGCGCGGGCGTGATCGTCGAGACCGAGAGCTACCACGTCGACGATCCGGCCTGCCACGCGTACGGCGGGCCGACGCCGCGCAGCAGCGTGCTGTTCGGTCCTCCGGCGCACGTGTACGTCTACCTCTCGTATGGCATCCACAGCCTGCTCAACTTCGTCTGCGAGCCGGAGGGTGAGGCGGCCGCGGTCCTGATCCGGGCGCTCGAGCCGACCGAGGGCATCGACGTGATGCGGGGCCTGCGAGGGCTGGATCGCGTCGAGGACCTCTGTTCGGGCCCCGGCAAGCTCACCCAGGCGCTCGGGGTCGGGCTCGACCTCAACGGCGTGCCGCTCGATGGGGGCCCCCTTCACGTGCTGTCGCGGGCCGCTGACCACACTCCGGAGATCGTCACCGGCCGCCGCATCGGCATCACGAAGGCGGTCGAGCATCCGTGGCGGTTCTGCGCCGCCGGCAGCCGCTTCGTCTCCCGGCCATGGCCGCGCTCGTGAACCGCGCCATCACCGAGATAGGCTGCCCGGGCGCATGACCACCTCGCCATCTCTCGTCAGCGGCGTCGACTTCATCACGGTGCCCACCTGTGACTTCGAGCAGGCGAGCAAGTTCTACGGCACCGTCCTCGGCCTCCCGCTCTCGAAGCGCTGGGGGGACATGCCCGCCGGCGAGTTCGAGACCGGCACCCTCACGATCGCCGTCATGCAGTCAGACGCGTTCGGGATCGAGTTCCAGCCGCACACCCACTCGATCGCATTGCACGTGGACGACGTCGAGGCCGCGCGGGCCAAGCTCGAGGCACAGGGCGTCACCTTCCCCGTCGACACGATCGACAGCGGCGTTTGCCACATGGCGTACTTCGCCGATCCCGACGGCAACGCGCTCATGCTCCACCACCGGTACGCACCTCCCGCTTAGTTTCGGGGCGCTGCGCCCTTATGCACTCCGAAAGGAGACAGCATGAAAGAGGGACGTAAGGCACCGGGCTTCAAGCTGCTCGACCAGGACGGCAACACCGTGAGCCTCGCCGACTTCGTGGGCAGGACGGTGGTGCTCTACTTCTATCCAAAGGCCGGCACACCGGGCTGCACGGCGCAGGCGTGCGGGATCAGGGACAGGGCGGACGACTACGACGCCGCAGGCGCGCTCGTCGTGGGCATCTCACGCGACGAGCCGGCGAAGCTGCGCGAGTTCGCCGACGAGCACGACCTCCCGTTCACCCTCCTGTCGGACCCGGACCACAAGGTCGCGGAGAAGTACGGCGTGTGGGTGGAGAAGTCGATGTACGGGCGCCCGTTCTGGGGCGTGCAGCGCGCGACGTTCGTGATCGGCCCTGACGGAAAGCTCAAGCAGGCGTTTCCGAAGGTCACGCCCAAGACCCACGACAAGCTGGTGCTCGAGGCGCTGGAGGGCTAGTCGCTCCACCACCCGGGCGCCATCTCGGCGTCCTTGTTGTCCGTGTTCGGGGCGCCGACCGCGATGATCTCGGCGCCCTGGGAGCCGGCCTCGAAGCTCCGCATGATCTGGCCCGGCACGCGCACCGCGTCCCACGTCCTCATCTCGACGACCTCGTCGTCGAGCTTCATGCGCGCGCTGCCGCTCACGATCACGTAGACCTCTTCCTGCTCCTCGTGGCGGTGTCCGAACGGGATCCGGAAGCCGGGCGCGACACGAAAGTAGCTGATGCCCTGCTTCTCCAGCTTCAAGGGGATGCGCGCGAACCGCGATTCGAGATTCGGGGAGAAGCCGAACTTCGGCGCCTGATCCTCGACGTCTTCCTTCAGGTTCACCTTCGTGTATCCGGCCATCGGGTCAGCCTCCTCGGGTTCGCGGTGCAAGGGCCTCGCGGCGGCGATGGTAGCGACCCCCGCTGGATGACCGGCTACGGTTCGCCGCTGCTCGCGCCGCCGCTGCCGCTCGGCGGCGTGGGCGCTGGTGCAGGTGTGGGCGCCGGCGAAGGCTGGGGGTCGGGCGCGGGCTCCGTCGGGTTCGCCTTCGGGGTTTCCGCTCCCTTGTCGGGAGCTTGGGTCGGCCGCTTCTTGCGCTTCGTCTTCTCCGGGGGAGCCTGCTCCTCGGTCGTCGCGGGCTGCACCGGCGCAGGTACCCCGGTGGGACCGGTCGGGCCGGTGGTCCCCTTCTCGTCCTTCTTCGAGCGGGACGCGCGGATCTTGTTCGCGTTCACCATGAAGTCGTGCCAGATCTCCGCGGGGAACGTGCCGCCCGCGACCGGCTCGCCGCGGTACTCCGTCTGCATCGGCCTGGCACCGTCGGGGTAGCCGACCCACACCGCGACCGTCAGGTCGTCGTCGAAACCGACGAACCACGCATCCTGGTAGTTCTCGGTCGTCCCCGTCTTGCCCGCGGCAAACTCGCCGATCTGGGCCGCGCGACCCGTGCCGGAGGCGACCACGGTCGAGAGGATCTGGGTCGCCGTCGTCGCGACGCCCTCAGGGACCGCCCGCTTGCGCTCGACCTTGTTCTTGTCGTCGATGTTCCCACCCTCGACCCGCGTGAACGTCACGGGACCCCCGTCGTAGGGCGCCAGCGACCCCGACACGACGTTGCCCTTCTGGGCGAACGTCTCATATGACTTGGCCATCTCGAGAGGAGTAACCCCCTGTTTGAGACCGCCGAGCACCATCGCCGGGTTGCGGGACACGTGCGTGCGAATCCCCATCTCCTTTGCCACCTTTGCGACCTTCCGCGTGCCGACCAGCTTGTAGCCGACCTCGGCGTACACGGAGTTGTCCGACACCGTCGTCGCCGTCGCGAGGGAGGTGACCCCGCTGTAGCGGTCCTCGTAGTTCTCGACCTTGAAGTCGCCGCGCGAACCGGACAGCGTCTTGGGGCTCGATACGAACGTGCGACCCGGGGAGATCCCATTCTCGAGCGCCGCGATCAGGGTGAACGGCTTGAAGGCCGAGCCCGGCTGGCGGTGTCCCTGCGTGGCGAGGTTGAACGGACGCTGGTCGAAGTCGGAACCGCCGATCATTGCGCGGATGCCGCCCGTGTCGTTGTCGATCGCCACGAGCGCGGCGCTCGGGCCGATGCCGCCCAGGCGGGTCGAGATCGCCTGCTCGGCCGCCTTCTGCAGCTCGAGGTCGAGCGTCGTGCGGATCTTCAGACCTCCGGCGAAGGCGTTACCGCTGCCGTAGCGGTCCACCAGCTGGTCCTCGATCCAGGCGGTGAAGTACGGCGCGAGGCTGATCTTCTTCGGCGTCTGGATCCGATCGCGCGGCGGCAGCGCCTGACGCTCCGCCTCCATCCGCTCACTGGAAGTGATCAGCGTCTGATCCTGCATCTTCTGCAGCACCAGATTGCGCCGCTCGATCGCGACGGCGGGATTCTGAACCGGGCTGTACGCAGCGGGCGAGGCGATCATCCCGGCCAGCAGCGCAGCCTCGGCCGGCTCCAGGACGGCTGCGCACCGGGGCTCGCACCCGGGGTGGTTCCAGCCGAAGTACACGCGGGCCGCGGATTCGATCCCGTATGCGCCCTCACCGAAGTAGACCGTGTTCAGATACTCGGTGAGGATCTTCTCCTTGGTCCACTTGCGCTCGAGCTGGTAGGCGAGAGCCGCCTCTTTGAGCTTCTGGAAGAGCGAGCGGTTCTTCTGCGCGACCAGGGCGTTCTTCACGAACTGCTGCGTGATCGTGGAGGCGCCCTGGGCAGCACGCTGACGCCGCACGTCTTCCCACAGAGCGCGGGCGATACCCCTGTAGTCGACTCCCTTGTGCGTATAGAAGCGCTCGTCCTCGATCGCGACGACGGCCCGTTTCACGTTCGACGAGATGTCTCCCGAATCGACCAGGATGCGGTTCTCGGCGCCGGTCAGGACGGCCAGGCGAGCCTTCTTCCCGCCCGGGCCCGTCGCGTACAGCACCGAGTTGCGCGCCTCGCGGAACTCGTTCTGTGACTCCAGCTCCGGGAGGTCCTGGGCAACGGCCATCATCATCCCGAAGACGGTCGAGACCAGACCGAGCACACACAGGCCCAGCAGCGTCACCGCGAGCCGCCACCTGTAGAACTTCGGGCGCCCGCCGGTGCGGCCGGAGCCGGAGCGTTCTGTTCTTCTGCGCTGGTGATCAGCCATGTGAAGGAGGCCGCCCGGCGCGCGCGAAGCCCGCTAGCGACTTCGGGGGTCGCAAACCCATGGCGCGGCGGCGGTAGATCGGCCGATCACGCAAGGGATCACGGCCAGCCCGAACGAAGGCGAGAGTCTAGCATTGGCCGCCGTGCGAAAAACCAGCGCAGATCCCAGCAAAACCGCGGAATTCCTGGAGCGAAACGCTGTCGATTCGCTGCCCCGGGGAGAGTTGCAGCGAAAGCTCGAGCGCGCCGCCGCGGAGGGGCGTCCGCTGCGTGTGAAGCTGGGGATCGATCCGACCGCGCCCGACATCCACCTCGGGCACACCGTCGTGCTCCAGAAGCTGCGCGAGTTCCAGGACGCGGGGCACGACGTGGTGCTGATCATCGGCGACTTCACCGGCAGGGTGGGTGACCCGTCCGGGCGCTCGGTGCTGCGTCCCGTGCTCGAGCCCGAGGAGATCGACCGCAACGCCGTCACCTTCCAGGAGCAGGCCTTCAAGGTGCTCGACCCCGATCGCACGGAGGTGCGGCGCAACGGCGAGTGGCTCGACATGCCGATGGACGACCTCTTCCGCCTCGTGCGCACGGTGACGCTCGCGCGTGTGACCGAACGAGACGACTTCTCGAAGCGGCTTGCCGAGACCCAGCCCATCTCACTCCTCGAGCTGCTGTACCCGGTGCTGCAGGGATACGACTCGGTGGCGGTGGACGCCGACGTGGAGCTGGGGGGAACCGACCAGAAGTTCAACCTCCTGCTGGGGCGCGACGTCCAGCAGGCGTACGGGCGCGAGCAGCAGGCGATCCTCACCACTCCGATCCTGCCCGGCCTCGATGGTGAACGCCGCATGGCGAAGTCGCTGGGCAACTACGTGGGAGTGACAGATTTGCCGGAGGAGATGTTCGGCAAGCTGATGAGTGTGCCCGACGCGGCGATGGAGACGTACTACGAGTTGCTGCTGGGTGAACGGCCGGACCCGGGGCAGCCTGCCGTGCAACAGAAGCGGACCCTGGCACGACGCATCATCGAGCGCTTTCACGGGAAGGAGGCTGGCGCCGAGGCCGAGGCGCAGTTCGACCGCGTCCACAAGGAGCACAGGGCTCCCGAGGCGATCGAGGAGGTCGCGCTCTCACGCGCGGCCCTGTCCGGCGGGCGGGTCCACCTGCCCGCGCTGCTCGCAGAGCACTTCGGGACGTCCCGCAGCGAGGCCCGCCGACTGCTGGCCCAGGGCGGAGTGCGGCTCGACGGAGATCCGCTCACGGAGAGCGAGCTGGACATGCCGGCCGACCGCCTGGACGGGGGCGTCCTGCAGGTCGGACGCCGCAAATTCCGTCGCATCGTGGTCGGGCCTTGAGCGCCCGCCGTTCGCATCGCTATAGTCCCTCGCCGGTGTGGCGGTAGACCGGCGTCGGAAAGTCCTCCAGGGCCTTCAGAAAGCCGAAAATCGCTGCTACACTCTCACGTTGCCCCTAAGAGGCAGTTGGAGGATCGGATATGACCCAGACGGAGAGTCGACTGAACAGGGCGCCCAAGTGGCGCGGCTCAGGGGCCTCTCCGCCGAGAGGCCTTTTTCGACTCTACGACCGCTCTCGAGGGCACAGTCCGAGAGGGCTGCGGTCTTTGAAAACTAAACAGCATGTGCGCTCCGATTAGAGCCCGCCTTCGGGTGGACTGTATTCGGATCGCGTCCAGGTTCGACCTCGCCACTCGGGCGGCTCGTACAGCCGGCCGTTTGGGCGAGTTGAAATACTGAACCGTCACTCTTTCGGTGCCCGGTGTACGGGCGCCAATTTGAGGGTGACAGGCTCTTCGTAAATGAATGAGGAGCCGCGGGGCGGTGCCTTCGGGCGTCGACCTGCGGATGACTCGCAGTACTTTCACGGAGAGTTTGATCCTGGCTCAGGACGAACGCTGGCGGCGTGCTTAACACATGCAAGTGGGGCGACGAACCAGGCTTCGGCCTGGGGCAAAGCCGCGAACGGGTGAGTAACACGTGGGTAACCTGCCCCGAAGAC
>JBBRDT010000108.1:0-9079 GCA_038203635.1 Solirubrobacterales bacterium | reverse complement strand
GGCAACCCGGGCGTGCTCGCTTTCACGAACACTCTGTTGTGCCCCGCATGCACCCTGATCGCGTGGTTCGCACTGGACCTCATGCGCGGCCGGAAGGTGACGGCGATCGGCGCGGCGACCGCGATCATCGTCGGCTGCGTCGGCATCACCCCGGCAGGCGGTTTCGTCAGCCCCGGGTATGCGATGGCGCTCGGCTTTCTGGTGGCGCTGCCGGCCTACGCCGTGATCGTATGGCGGCCACGGACCCGGGTGGACGAGACGCTGGACGTGCTCGCGGCGCACGGCGTCGCGGGCTTCACCGGGATCCTCTTCATCGGGTTCTTCGCACAGGCCTCGTGGAACGGCGTCTCCGATGGCCTCGTGTACGGCAACGCCGCGCAGCTGGCCGACCAGGCGCTGGCCGCGCTCGCCGCTCCCCTGTATGCGTTCGGGGCGACGTTCGTGCTGCTCAAGGTCATGGCGCTCTTCATGCCGCTGCGCGTGAGCGAGCGCGAGGAGGCGCTGGGCCTCGACGTCACGCAACACGGCGAGGAGGCCTACGTGACCGGCGAGGGCGCGATCCTCGTCACGCCGGACTTCGAGGTACCGGTCGCGAACCCGGTCTAGAGACTCCGGCATGGGATAGCCGGTTTACGGCTCCGCACGCAGCGGAAATGCTTGCTGGTGAGTGATCCAGGCGGGATGGATGTGTCGCAGGCCAGGAGTTTTCCCCACTCCGGCCATCCCGTCGCTCCGGGAACGCTCTCAGTATTGTTCCCGCCGTGCAGGAGAATCGGATCGAGGTGGACCGGTCGGCCCAGGATGGAGTCGCCGTTCTCTCCGTACAGGGAGAGCACGACGTGTACACCGCGCCCTCGATCACGGAGCAGGTCGACGCTCTGATCGAAGAGCGTGTCCCCTTCGTCATCGACCTCACTCCCGCGACGTTCGTGGACTCCTCGGTGCTGCGCGTGCTGCTGGAGGCACGCCGGCGCGCGGACGAGGAGGGCGTCGGATTCGCGGTCGCGCTCGGGCAGGACGACTCGGGGGCGGTGCGTAGGGTGCTCGAGGTGACGGGGCTGATCCCCGTCCTGCCCGTTCACCCTGCGCGAGACGCGGCCATGCAGGCCGCCAGCAGCGGACACGGATCGGAATGACCTCAGCAGTCAGCCTCCGGTTGCCCGCGCGCCCGGAGAACGTCGCCGTCGTGCGCCAGGCGCTGACCGGCCTCGGTGACGCCTACGACCTCGACGCGGATCTGCTCGGCGACATCAAGACCGCCGTCACGGAGGCCTGCAACAACGTCGTCCTCCATGCCTATGAGGAAACCGAGGACGGCCTGATGGAGATCGACGCCGACTCGGACGGCGTGGGCGCGCGCGTGCTCGTGCGGGACTTCGGCGCGGGCATCCAGCCGCGCTCGATCGCAGTCGAAGAGCGCACCCTGGGGCTGGGGCTGCCCCTGATCGCGACCCTGTCGCGCAGTTTCAACATCCGGGGCCGGTCCGATCTCGGCCTCGAGGTCGAGATGGTCTTTGCCCCCCGCGACTACGACGGCTTCGACCCGCTCCACGACGAGCGGGCTCCGCGCGCCGACCACCCCATCGACGTTCCCCGGGCGGCGGAGATGCTGATCCAGCCCGGTCCCCTGGTCGCGCCGGTGACGAGCCGCGTGACGGCCATCCTGGCCGCACGCGCCGATTTCCCTCTCGACCGGCTCGCCGACGCCGTGCTGGTGAGCGACGCGATCGCCGCACACGCGTCCGAATACATCTCGGGGCGCGACGTCGGCGTCGAGATCTCAGACGACGAAGGCTCCCTCAACTTCCGTATCGGCCCCCTGGACACAGGGGGCGCCCAGGGCCTGCTGAACCAGATGGAGGTTCCCGGGCTGGGGCAGTCGCTCGAGCGGCTGGTGGATGAGGTGACTGTCGAGCGGGGGGACTCGGCGGTGGCTACGGAGACCGGCGGCGCGGAGTACCTCGCCTTGCGCATCGGCAAGGGCTGATCGAGCCTCTGGCCCTAGGCCGCCTTACGCACGCCTGTACCGAACGTAGACCACGCGGGAGCCGAACGTCCGGGTCTCGACCAGCTCCAGGTTGATCCTCTCGTCCAGGGCAGGGAAGTAGGGCGTGCCGCCGCCCAGTACGACCGGACTGACGAAGAGCCGGTACTCGTCGATGAGGTTCAGCCTGATGAGAGTGGACGCCAGGCCGGCGCCGCCGACGGCCAGGTCCCTTCCTGGTTGTTCTTTCAGCTCGGCGACCTCCGCGGCGACACCGTCCCTGACCAGCCTGGCATTGCCCTCGACCGTCTCCAGCGTCTTCGAGAACACGATCTTCGGCATGTCCTTCCAGATGCGGGCGAACTCGAGCTCGTAGTCCGGGGCCGACGGTTGCTCGCCGGCGGTCTCCCAGTAGGTCATGACCTCGTAAAGCCGCCGTCCGTAGAGGTGCGCGCCGATCTCCCGCGTCTGCTGGTTGTGGAACCGATGCAGTTCCTCGTCGGGCGCCGACCAGTCGATCTCGCCATCGCGCCCTGCGATGAAGCCGTCCAGCGACACTCCCATTGAGTAGATCAGCTTTCGCATCACGGTCGTCGAAGTATGCTCCCCCCATGCCCGAAACGGCGTCACCGGAGATCCTGGCGCGGGTCAAAGAAAACTTCGAGTGGTGGAACGGTGGCGAGCCCGAGCTGATGCTGGACGAGTACGCCGAGGACGGCGAGCTCGACCTCTCCGCAGTCTTCACGGACACGTCGATGTACCGCGGCCACGAGAGCATGCGCCACCAGATCAAAGAGTTCTGGGAGACCTGGGCAGGCTTGAGAATGGAGTCGCTCGAGGTCTTCGACGCCGGTCGCGGGCGCTTTGCCGTGGACGTGCGTTTGTGGGGAAGGGGCAAGCGAAGCGGCGCCGAGGTGGAGCAGCGCTTTGCCTTCCTTTACACGCTCCGCGAGTCGGACAAGAAGATCGTCCGAGCTCAGCTCTTTCCCACCATCCAGGCCGCAATGGATTTCGCGACAGCCTCGACGTCGGCTGCGCCGCACGGCTGATCCACAGGCCGGCCGCCGGATAGCCTGACCGGCGATGGGCACCCCCTGGGATGCGCGTACGTATGACCGGTCGAGCGAGCCCCAGCAATCGTGGGGCTCGGAGGTGCTCGCACGGCTCGAGGGCATCGCGCAGGACGCGACGGTCTTGGACGTGGGCTGCGGGACCGGACGCGTCACGGAGGCGCTGCTCGCACTCGTGCCACGAGGCCGCGTCGTGGCCATGGACGCGTCGCCCGGCATGGTGGCACTTGCGCGCCGGCGGCTCGGCGACCGCGCGCAGGTGTGGTGCCAGGACGTGCTCGATCTCGAGCTCGAGGAGCCGGTCGACGCGATCGTTTCGACAGCGGCGCTGCACTGGGTCACCGACGACGATCGCCTCTGGGCGCGACTGGCCCGGGCGCTGCGGCCGGGCGGTGTGCTGGAGGCCCAGTGTGGCGGAGAGGGCAACATAGATCGCGTCCGCCAGGTCATCGAGGCGGTGGCCCGCGACATCGCCCCCGAGCTCGTCGGCTGGTCGCCCTGGGTCTTCGCCGGACCGCAGGAGACCGAGCGGCGCCTGCAAGCAGCGGGCTTCACCACAACCCGCTGCTGGCTGAAGGAACGCCCGACGACCCCGCAGGACGTAAACGCATTCGTACGCACATCGATCCTCGCAGCACACCTCGAGCGCCTGCCCGAGGACCGGCGGGAACAGTTCGCCGCCGCGGTCGTGGCAAAGGTGCGCCTGCCACTGGACTACGTACGCCTGAACATCTCCGCCATCCGCGAAAAGGACCCTTCACCCCCCGGAGCGTGACCGTGGCCCCATGCACCCGGAGAGCTTGAATCGGAGCACGAGCGGGCAGGCGGGGACCCTCACCGGAGACTAAAAACGGTTTTCGGGTCTCCGGGGAGGGTCCCCGGCTGACCGCGACGCACAGAGAGATGACCCCGGAAAGCGCACAGGCCCGGGCGTCGGACCGGGCCTGCGCGGCTGAGCCCAAGCCTTGAAACCGGGCCATTGCTGGTCCCTGGGCTGGCTCCAAGTTGCGTGCTTGGGTTTCCGGGTTTAATTAATACCCTCGCGTCTCAGACGGCTAAACACGCACTTGCGGTCCCCTGTCAGCACCGTGAACGGCCGATGGCCACGCGTAGAATCGATTTATGAGCGAGATTGCCAGGCCGCTGCGGGTTGCGCTGGCCCAGATGAACGTGACCGTCGGCGATATCGACGGCAACGCGCGGAAGATCCGGGAGTACCTGGATCGGGGGGTGGACGAGGGCGCGCAGCTGGTCGTGTTCCCGGAGCTGGCCGTGAACGGCTATCCGGCCGAGGACCTGCTGCTCAAGACCCACTTCCTGGCCGCAGGCCGGCGGGCCCTGGACGAGATCGCCCAACACGTGCGTGACACCGTCGCGCTCGTGGGCTTCGCCGAGCACGCCGATGACGTCTACAACTCGCTTGCCGTCCTCGCCGACGGCCAGGTGCGGGGCATCTACCGCAAGATGTTCCTTCCCAACTACGGGGTGTTCGACGAGCAGCGCTACTTCCAGGTGGGAGACGCCCCCACCGTGGTCCGGCTGAACGGCACGACCCTTGGGCTCACGATCTGCGAGGACATCTGGGAGCCGGGCCCGCCGGCCAGCGACGTGGCGCTGGCCGGTGCCGAGGTGATCGTCAACATCTCGGCCTCGCCCTACCACCGCGGCAAGGGCGCCGAACGCGAGCGGATGCTGACGCAGCGCGCCCGCGATTCCCTCGCCTACGTCGTGTACTGCAATCTGGTCGGCGGCCAGGACGAGCTCGTGTTCGACGGCTACAGCCTCGTGGTCGACCCCGACGGAGAGTTGATGGCGCGCGGCACCCAGTTCGAGGAGGAGCTGATCGTCTGCGACATCGACCCGTCCACCGCCGAGGCCGCGCGCCTGCGCGACGCCCGCCACAGGCCCGCGACGCGGATGCGGCGCCCTGTCGTCGCCGAACTCGGGCGGCTGGCCGCGCCCGTCCACCACGATTCCACGGAGGTGGGCGGACCGCGCGCGAAGCCGCTCGACCCCGACGCCGAGGTGTACGAGGCGCTGTGCCTTGGACTGCGCGACTACGTGGAGAAGAATGAGTTCGAGGGTGTGCTGCTGGGGCTCTCGGGCGGGATCGACTCCGCCCTGACCGCGACCATCGCGGTGGACGCGCTCGGCTCGGCACAGGTGCGGTGTGCGGTGATGCCCTCCCCCCACTCCTCCGAGGAAACGCAGCGCGACGCGCGCACCCTGGCCGACAACCTCGGGATCGAGCGCTTCGAGTTCGCGCTCGAGCCGCTGATGCAGGCTTACGACGACACGCTGCGAGAGGTGTTCGCCGGGACGCAGTCCGGCGTGGCGGAGGAGAACATCCAGGCAAGGATCCGCGGGAACCTGCTGATGGCCCTCTCCAACAAGTTCGGCTGGCTCGTGCTCACGACGGGCAACAAGAGCGAGTACTCCGTCGGGTACGCGACGCTGTACGGGGACATGGCGGGTGGGTTCGGTGTGCTGAAGGACGTGCCGAAGACTCTGGTCTACCGCCTCACCCACCACCGCAACAGCCGCGGGAAGCCCGTGATTCCCGCGGGCATCATCGAGCGCCCCCCGTCGGCGGAGCTGAAGCCCGGGCAGCAGGACTCCGACTCCTTGCCGCCCTACGACGTGCTCGACGCGATCCTCGAGGCCTACGTGGAGCAGGACCAGGGCCGCGACCAGCTGATCCGCCGCGGGATGCCCGGAGACGTCGTCGACCGGGTGATCCGGATGGTCGACGCCGCCGAGTACAAGCGCCGCCAGGCGCCGCCCGGGATCAAGATCTCTCCGCGCGCGTTCGGCCGCGACCGCCGCCTCCCAATCACGAACCGCTTCAAGGGCTAGGCTCGCTTCCGCGGGAGCTATGGTCGGCTGCGGCCGTATAGGTCGTGCGCCCTGACCCACTCTGCGGCGACGATCGCCCAGCCGAGTGACAGCTCGCCGCAGAGCACCGTTGCTGCCACGATCTCGGCGAGCTTGCGGACCTTCCCGGTCCCGTAGCAGCCAAGCAGCTCCAAGCATTCGCGCTGGGTGGCGAGCCCCGTGCCGCCGCCGTAGGTGGCGACGATCAGCGATGGGAGCGTAATCGAGCCGTAGTAGTCGCCGTTGGGGAGCAGCTCACTGAAGCCGAGGGCCGCTGAGGATTCGGCGACATTGGCTGCATCCTGGCCGGTGGCGATGAACAGCGCGGCGATTCCGTTGGCGGACTGCAGGCCGTTGTTGTTGACCCCGGACATGAAGCCACCCAGGTTCGACACCTGGCGCGCCCGGAACAGCTCGGGGCCGCTCGTGTGCATTTGCTCCTCGATCAGGGCGGCGGGAATCGTCGCCTCCGCGACCACCCGCTTGCCCCGCGTGCGCAGCACGTTGACCTGCGAGCTCTTCTTGTCGGTGGCGAGTTCGACTCCAGATAGAAGTCGGTGATGCCCTCGTAGTTGGAGGTGATCCACGCGCACGCCGCGGCGGTCGCCTTGCCGGTGAGGTTTTGGCCCGCGGCGTCGCCCGTCGTGTAGGCAAAGCGCGTGAATAGGATCCGGCTGGCGGAGTACTGCTCGATGCCGCGCAGCCGGCCGGTACGCGTGGTGGTCTCGGCCGCCCGCTTGATCTCCGCGAAGTGCTCCGTCAGCCATTCCCCGAACGCTCGTGCCTCGCGGGCGCTCTCGAACACGAAGGCGGGGGCCCGCTGCACGCGTCGTCCAGGATCGTGGTCTTCACGCCGCCAGCCTCGCGCAGCGTCTTCATGCCGCGGTTGTAGCTCGCGACCAGCGTCCCCTCGCTCGTGGCCAGGGGAACGTAGAACTCGCCCTGCGCGTGCTCTCCGTTGACGAGCAGCGGGCCGGCGATGCCGAGCGGCACCTGCGCGACGCCGGTGAAGTGCTCGATGTTGCCGGGGAGAATCGATGGATCGAAGGAGTAATGGGAGACATGCTCCAGTCCCACGCCCGTCTGCTCCCGTAGGAAGGCCCGGCGCGCTTCCGCGGCCTCCGGCGTGTAGTCGTTCACACGATCACGCGGGACCTTCTTGCGCGTCGATCGGGGAGGTGTCATGTCCTCGAGCGTCATGCGGCTGTAACCGTAAGTTACACTGGAAGTTACATTGACCGGTGCCGCGACGCAACAGACCCGGGCAGCCCTTCGCCGCGCGCGCGAGCGCAAGATCGTCGACGCCACCCGAGCCCTGTTCGACGAGCGCGGGATGCAGGACGCCCGCATCGACCGCATCGCCCGCCGAGTAGGCATCAACAAGGCCCTCATCTACCGGCACTTCGCCTGCAAGGAGGAGCTGTTCGTGCTGACGATCACACGCTACCTGGCCGAGATCAACGCCCTGCTCCAGGCCGTGGACGAGGAGACGAGCGATCCGCCCGAGCGGCTCCGCCGCGGCTTCGAGGCCTTCGCCGAGTACGGGATCGAGCATCCCGCCTTCCTCGACGGCGCGCTCTCGCTCCTCCGCCAGCCGGCCGAGGACCTGAGCGCGCAGGTCTCCGACACCGTGTGGCTGCGCCTGGGCCGGGGGATGGGGGCGTGCATCGGTTGGCTCGCCGACGTCCTGCGCGACCTGGGCGTGTCCGAACCCGACCTGCGCGCCAACGGCCTCTACCTCCAAGCGATCGGGGTACTGCATCTCGCCCGCTCGGGTGTGGGGGTGCGCAGGATCGCGCCCGGCGTGGCCGAGCCCTTCCCGGTCAGCGCCGAGGAAGTGCGGGCCACATGCGTGCAGCTCGCCCTCGCCGGGGCAGGGGCAGACTGATGCCGCCGGCCTCGGGCGGTAACGGCTACTCGCGCGAGCTCCCCGTGGAGCGGATGCACCGCGACGTCAAGATCAGAACCATGGAGGGAAAGGAGCCCGACTGATGGAGAAGACGACAGCGCTTCAGAAGCCCCCGAGCTGGGGCGCCCCCGGCGAGCCTCTCGGACCGTACGAGGAGGTCACCCTGCACGGCCATAAGGTCGGCTTCCAGGCTGCCGGCGAGGGGCCGCTGCTGTTGCTGCTGCACGGGATCACATCGACCTCGGATGCCTGGCGCGAGGTGATGCCAAGGCTCGCCGAGCGCTACACCGTGGTCGCCCCCGACATGATCGGCCACGGCCGCTCGGCCAAGCCCAGGGGCGACTACTCGCTGGGCGCCTACGCCGCCGGGGTCCGCGACCTGCTGGCGATGCTCGGCTTCGAGCGCGGCACCGTCGTAGGCCACTCTCTCGGTGGCGGGATCGCGATGCAGCTCGCCTACCTCTTCCCGGAGTACGTGGAGCGGATGGCACTGATCTCGACCGGCGGGCTCGGCAAGGAGGTCCACCCCCTGCTCCGCGCGGCGACCCTGCCGGGGTCGGAGTGGGTGCTGCCGCTGCTGGCGCGCGAGTGGTCGGTGCGGGCCGGCGACGCGGTCCGCTCGGTGGCGGCCAAGCTCGGAAAGGAGGCGGGGCCGGACCTGGCCGAGTTCGCCCGCGGCTACGCCTCGCTGGTCCACCAGGGCGCCCGCGACGCCTTCCTCGACACGATGCGCAGCGTGATCGGCCCCGAGGGCCAGAAGGTCTCGGCGCTTGACCGACTCTACCTCGCCGACCAGCTCCCCTTTCTGCTGATCTGGGGAAACGAGGACCCGGTGATCCCGGTCGAGCACGGCCGCCGCGCCCACGAGCTGGTCGCCCACAGCCGCTACGTCGAGATCGAGGGCTCGGGCCACTGGCCGATGCTCGACGCGCCCGAGCGGATCGTCGGCGAGCTGATCAGCTTCATTGAGGAGACCGAGCCGTTCGAGTGGTCACTCGAGCGGGTGCGCGAGCGGCTGCGGCGTGGCCCCGAGGGTTCAGGTGGAGACGTCCAATGATGGACAAACCAGAAGGTGGGCCTGACCCGCTTTCGTGGACACTTTGATCTGACCCCGCTTTGACGGACTCGCTTTCTTAGAATCCTCCGGCGTGCAGCGAGGAGGAATTAATGCCCAGCAGGTATCCAGCCGAGGTGCGCCGACAGGTCGTGGATCTCGCTCGTGCGGGCACGAGGGTCGCGCAG
>JBBRDT010000107.1:0-9140 GCA_038203635.1 Solirubrobacterales bacterium | reverse complement strand
CGGCACGTTCCCCGCCCCGCCGCAAGCGTGTCCTCGACGTGCAGGCCGACGTCGTCGTCGTCGGCGATGGCGCCCGCCAGCCCGCCCTGCGCCCAGTAGCTGGCCGACTGCGCGAGCGGCGAGCGCGAGACGAGGGCGACGTCGGCACCCTGCTCCGCCCCCACGAGCGCGGTGAAGAGCCCGGCGGCGCCGGCTCCCACGACGACGGTGTCGACCGCCTTCGCCACGGCCGGGTCGTTCGTCAACGCCGGCCGCGCGCTCGCGCCGGGCGGGCCGTGGGTGATGCGGACGCTGACGGGCGGAGGCGTGGCACGGGCCAGTACGGTATCCGCACCCGGGAGCCCGCACCGCTCCACGGCAGCCCATGGGCCGCGCCTTGTACCTACACCACCCTTCGTCGCTCGAGCACGACACGGGCGACCATCCCGAGCAGGCCGCCCGGATCACGGCAATCGAGCGTGAGCTGCAGAGCCGCGACTGGCTCGGCTACGAGCGCGAGCTGGCCGCGCCCGCGGAGCGCGCCGCGGTCGAGGCGGTGCATCCGCGCGCGTACGTCGACCGCATCGCAGCGGTCAGCGAGCAGGGAGGGGGGATGCTCGACCTGGACACGGTCGCGTCAGCGGGGTCGTTCGACGCCGCTCTGCACGCGGCCGGGGCAGCGGTCCGGTCGGTGGAGGCGTTGCTGACGGGCGACGCCGAGGTCACCTTCTGCGGGCTGCGCCCTCCGGGCCACCATGCGGAGGCGGCGCGCGCGATGGGGTTCTGCCTGTTCAACAACGCGGCGATCGCCGCGCGCAGGGCGCTCGACGGCCTGGGAGCCAAGCGTGTGTTGGTCCTCGACTGGGACGTGCATCACGGCAACGGCACGAACGACATCTTCTATGACACCGATGAGGTCCTGTACATCAGCATCCATCAGTCGCCGCTGTATCCGGGCACGGGCTCGCTGCAGGAGCACGGGGCGGGGGCAGGCGAGGGATTCACGGTGAATCTGCCCGTGCCACCGGGCGCGGGCCACGAGGATTGGCTTTCGCTGTTCGAGCACGTGGTCGTGCCGGTCGCGCGCGCGTATGAGCCGGACCTGCTGCTCGTGTCGGCCGGCTTCGACGCACACCGCGCCGACCCGCTGGCGAACTGCGAGCTGACCGAGCAGAGCTATGCGGCGCTGTCGTCGGGCATGCGCGCGCTGGCGGACGAACGCTCGGCGCCGCTCGGATTCGTGCTGGAGGGCGGCTACGACCTGGGCGCGCTGGCCGCATCCGTGGCGGCGACGATGAACGCCGCGCGCGAGGGCGCTCTCCCCGCGGCGCAGGC
Organism: Solirubrobacterales bacterium; assembly: GCA_038203635.1. GTDB lineage: Bacteria > Actinomycetota > Thermoleophilia > Solirubrobacterales > JBBDJG01 > DASRIA01. Next base: position 7,826 of record JBBRDT010000107.1, on the reverse strand, counting down.
GGGCGTGCTGGCGCAGCGCGCGCGGTCGCACTACGCCCAGTGGTGGCCCCAGTTGGCTGGCTGATCCAGCCGATCCGGACTCAGAGAGCTCCCGGTTTACTCCAAAATGAAGGGCGCCGTGCAAGCACGGCGCCCTTGCCCCCCGCTAGCCAAGGCTCCCCAGCGTCTAGCGCTGCCTCCCGGGAGCCTTGTATGTAACGATCGCCGCTAGGGCGACCGTCGAGGCGCCGACCTCATGGTGTGGCGCGAAGCGATGGCTCTTCGCGCATTCGGCTCGGAGGCGGTGGAACTGCCTCCGACCCTGCCGGCCGAACCTGCCGTGATGATGCCCCTGGTAGGTATCGGCCACTGACTGAGGACGGCGCACCCGCTTGTTACACCTTGGGTTCGCCGGACATTGGCGTAGCCAGGAACGCATACCGCACCGTGTGTGCGGCGAGCCATGGCCAAGATAGAACGGCCGGGCCGCTCCGTGGCTGCCAATTTGGATCCCTCCTTGTCCCTGCGAATCACACGAACCAAAAGCGGTTCGTAGGCGGTTTCGCCTCTGCTGACTATAGAGGCGGCTGGACGCTCGCACCATCTTTTTTTCGGTGTCCGATTTTGGCGGGCGACGCGCGTAATCCTTGACGCCAGTGCGTGGAGCGGTACGTCCACGCTCGTCAGGCTTGGCGCGTCAACTCGATCGACAGGGAGGTCGCCTTGCTCGTAGCGCTTGTCAACCTGCAACTCATCCTCACCCGGACCGCGCGCGAGCTGCGCCGCACCGGCGCCTGCACGCGTGGTCAGGGGACCGTGGAGTACGTCGCGCTGATCACCCTGGTCGCGCTCGTGATGGTCGGTGTGATCGCCGCTCTCAAGAGCGCACAGTTCGCGGAGGGCCAGGAGCTCGGCGCGATGATCTTGAAGAAGATCACCGAAGCCGTCAGCAAAGTGAAGTACTGAAATGGCGGGCGCTGACACCACCAGGCGGCGTCCTCGGTCGGGGCAATGGCAACCACCATTGCACCCTCCCTGCGTCCTTGCCTGGCGGCGTCAACGCCACGCCATTTGGCGATCTGCGCATAGCATGGCGGGGTGCCGAACCCCCGCCCCGATGGCCGCGCGCCTGACCAGCTGCGTCCCGTCCAGATCGATCCCGGCTTCGTGCGCAGTGCACATGGGTCGGCGTTGATCGCGGTCGGGGGGACGCGCGTGATCTGCACGGCCTCGGTCGTCGACTCGGTCCCCGGCTGGCGCGAGGCGTCCGGCGGCGGATGGCTGACGGCGGAGTACGGGATGCTGCCCGCGTCGACCGGCGCCCGCAAGCCGCGCGACGCCGCGCGCGGGCGCCAGGACGGGCGCACGGTCGAGATCCAGCGCCTGATCGGTCGCTCGCTGCGGGCGGTCGCCGACCTCGACGCCTTCGGCGCCCGCAGCGTGTACGTCGACTGCGACGTGCTCGAGGCCGACGGCGGCACGCGGTGCGCCGCGATCACCGGCGGCTTGGTGGCCCTCGAGCTGGCGCTGCGCGATCTTGTCGATCGTGGCCGGCTGGAACGCGTTCCGCTCCACGGCTCGATCACCGCGGTGTCGTGCGGCCTGGTGGCCGGGGCGCCCCTGCTCGACCTCGACTACCGGGAGGACTACGCGGCCGAGGTCGACATGAACGTCGTCATGACGGGTGAGGGCGAGCTGGTCGAGGTGCAGGCGACGGCCGAGGAGGTGCCGTTCTCGCGCGCCTCGCTCGACGACCTGCTGGGCCTCGCGGCGAAGGGCATCTCGGAGCTGCACGGCGCCCAGCGCGCCGCGCTCGAAGCCGCCTGATCCGAAGCCGCTGGGACGGCTCCACGTCTCGATCGGGCCACCTGCTCTCGTACGATGGGATCGCCATGCGACTCGTGATCGCCACTCTCAACGCGCACAAGCTCCGCGAGCTCGGAGCGATGCTGGCCGGCCACTCACTGGTGCCGCTGCCGTATTGGGCGCTCCTGCCGGAGGAGACCGGGCAGACGTTCGCGGTCAACGCGGTCTTCAAGGCGCACGCCGCCGCGGCGGCATCGGGGATCCCGGCCGTCGCCGACGACTCGGGCATCGAGGTCGAGGCGCTCGACCACGCGCCCGGCGTGTACTCGGCGCGGTTCGCGGGTGAGGACGCCACGGACGAGCAGAACCTGCGCAAGCTGCTCGACGAGATGCGCGACAAGGAGAACCGCGCGGCTGCGTACGTGTGCGCGGTCGCCTTTGCCGAACCCGACGGCACGCACAAGGTCTTCCACGGCCGCTGCGAAGGCCGCCTGATCGAGCAGCCTCGTGGGAGCGGGGGGTTCGGCTACGACCCGGTGTTCGTCCCGGCCGACCTCAACGGTGACGAGCGCACGATGGCTGAGTTGTCGCCGAAGGAGAAGGACGAGATCAGCCATCGCGGCCGTGCCGTGCGCGCCCTCATCGAATGGCTGCCCCCAGGGTTGTGACCGGCGAGCCTGGCCGACGCGCCGGTGACGGCGGCCGCCGCGGGCGCGTGCTCAACACTCCGCTGATCGCTCCGGACGCCGTCAAGGGCTCGACCAAGTTCGGGGCGGCGCGCCTGTCGCTCGTCTCGAACACGACCCTGATCACGCTGAAGGTGGTCGCGGGCGCGGTCACTGGATCGATCGCGATCATCACCGAGGCGGTCCACTCCAGCATCGACCTGCTCGCGTCGATCGTGGCGTACCTCTCTTTGCGCAAGGCAGACGAGCCCGCGGACGCCGAGCACCAATACGGGCACGCCAAGGCCGAGAACCTGGCCGCGGCAATCGAGGGCATGCTGATCCTCGTCGGCGCCGGTGTGATCGTGTACGAGTCCTCACGGCGGCTCGCGACCAGCGGGGAGATCGAGAACATCGGCTTCGGCATCGCGGTGATCGCGATCTCGGCGGCGGTGAACCTCCTGGTATCCACGTACCTCTACCGGCAGGCACGAGCGCACGACTCGCCCGCACTCGAGGGCGACGCGGCGCACCTGCGCGCCGACGCCGCGACCTCGCTTGCGGTGCTGCTCGGGCTCGTGCTGATCGAGGTGACGGGATTCGAGCAGTTGGACTCGATCGTCGCCCTGATGGTCGCCTCGGCGATCGTCTATACGGGCGTGAGGATCCTGAGCCGCTCCTCACGGGTGCTGATGGACGAGGCGTTGCCGCAGGACGAGCTCGACATCGTGCGCAAGCTGATCGCCGACTTCAGGGGCCCGGAACTCGAGGGCTTCCACAAGCTGCGCGGCCGCCGCGCCGGTAGCGCGCGGTACATCGACCTGCACCTGCAGTTCACCGCCGGCACCTCGCTGGAGCGTGCCCATGCGGTCGCGCACGAGTTGCAGGCCGAGGTGCGCGGGCGCATCCCGGCGGCCGACCTGCTCGTGCACATCGAGCCGTCCAGAGCGGGAGGCGCGCGCCCAGGCAGCCTGCGCGACTTCGGAGAGCCCGACGCCCGCGGCCTCAGGGGAGAAGGTTGACCGCAGCGGACAGTCCCACGAACGCCAGCACCGCGCTGTACCCGTCGTAACCATTGACGAGCAGCAGCAAAGAGGCGATCGCGCAGATGCCGGTGACAGTGATCCAGGCCGCGCGGGAAAGGCTCATGGGCTCGTGCATTGTGGCGCAGCGAGGAGTCGGTGCCGCGGGGCTATCGTGTGCGGCGGTGCCCGCCTCCGCCAACGATCTCGCCGTCCGGTACCTCCTCGAGCTGTCCACGGACATCCGGGGCGCGCTGCTGCTGGATCGCGACGGGGAGTTGCTGGCGAGCGCCGGACAGCTGCCCGCCGACGACCTGGCCGCGGTTGGGCAGCGCCTGGTCGAGGCCGCCCACGGGCTGTCGCGAAACGGCCGGCCCCGTGGCGCCCAGGACGGTGCGCAGGTGGCGATCGAGATCGACGTCCTGTCCACCGGTGGTGCGATGTTCCTGCTCGGCGAGGACGACCTGATGATGGCCTGCGTCACCAACCGGAACGTGCACCCAGGGCTGATCTTCTACGACATGCATGCCGTGTTGCGCGACCTCGAACGTGCAGCCGCCGCGGAGTCGCTGCGCGAGCAGCGGGGGACCCGGTGAAGCGGCCCGGCGGGCGGCTGGGCGGTTACGCCGACGAGGTCGCCGCGGCGATGCGGCGCCGCAAGGAGGTGCGCCGCCCGCGCGTGCGAGTCCGGCTCGATCATGGCGAGGCGCGCCTGCTCGACGATCGGACGCCCGAGACAGGGCGCCTGCTGACGCTGGCGCGCGAGCTGATCGGCGAGCCGCCGGCCGAGGAGCCACCAAGGGAGCCACCAAGGGAGCCACAGGATGCCGGCTGAGTCTGCACAGCTGCTGCCGGAGGATGCGGCCGGGCGCCTTGTCGAGCGCGCACTGCGCCGGGGAGGGGACTTCGCCGACCTGTACGTGGAGCGCCGCGACACCTTCAACCTGTCGCTCGACGATCGCCGCGTGGAGCGCGCCCAGACCGGCTCGGAGACGGGGGCCGCCATTCGTGTGGTCGCCGGCGACGCAACCTACTTCGGGCATGTCGACGGCCTCGCCGAAGCGGACCTCGATCGCCTTGCCGACGAGGTCGCGTCCGCGGTGCGCGGCCGGCGGGCGGAGCCGCGCCCGCTGGGGGCAGCGCAGACGCCGCAACTCCAGTCGGTGCGGGTGGACCCGCAGGCTGTGGCACCGGAGCGCAAGGCCGACCTGCTGCGCGAGTGCGACGAGCGCGCCCGCAGCGTCGGGAGCGAGGTCAGCCAGGTTGCCGCGTCCTACGTCGAGGGCCGGCGCCGGGTGCAGGTGGCCAACTCCGACGGGCTGCTTGCCGGGGACGATCGCACGCGTGTGCGGCTCGGGGCGCAGGTGGTGGCGCGCCGCGACGACCGGGTCGAGGCGGGCAGCGAGTCGCTCGCAGGTCATGCCGGATTCGAGTTGTTCGAAGGCGATCCTGCGGCAGTTGCAGAGGAAGCAGCGCGCAGGGCGGTCACGATGCTCGCGGCCCGCCCGGCGCCCGCCGGGCGCATGCCGGTCGTGGTGGGCAACGGCTTCGGTGGCGTGTTGTTCCACGAGGCCACCGGCCACGGCCTCGAGTCGGACGCCGTCCAGAAACACGCCTCCGTGTACGAGGGGCGGCTCGGGGACAAGCTCGCCTCATCGATCGTGACTGCCTACGACGACGGCACGATGCTCGGGGAATGGGGCACCGACGCGATCGACGACGAGGGGACGCCCTGCCAGTCCACACGCGTGCTCGACGAGGGAGAGCTGTGCATCTACCTGTACGACCTGCTGCGGGCTCGTAAGGACGGCCGGCCCTCGACCGGTAACGGACGCCGCCAGAGCTTTCGCCATCTACCGATCCCGCGCATGACGAACACCTACATCGCGCCGCTCGACACCGACCCGCAGGACATCATCGCGGGTGTGCAGCGCGGCCTGTACGCGGTCTCGTTCGGAGGAGGGCAGGTGGAGCCCGCCACCGGCGACTTCGTGTTCGGATTGTCGGAGGGCTACCTGATCGAGAACGGCGAGGTGACCGCGCCCGTGCGGGGCGCGACGCTGATCGGCAACGGCCTGGACGTGCTGACCAAGATCGACGCGATCGGGAACGACCTCGCGATGAAGAGCGGCTTCTGCGGCAAGGACGGTCAGCAGGTCCCCGTCGGCACCGGTCAGCCGACCGTGCGGATCTCAGAGCTCACGGTTGGCGGGACCGATGTCTAGCGCCACCGGCGACCTCGAGGCCGCCGCGCGACTGGCCGTCGACGCGGCGCTCGCGGCGGGCGTGGACGAGGCCGACGCGTGGTGCCAGGACTCCGTCGAGCGGACGGTGCGGGTCTACGAGGGTGCGGTCGAGAGCCTCACGGAGGCGGGCGCGAAGGGCGCCGGCGTCCGCGTGTTCCGCGACGGGCGCACCGGGTACGCGTACGGCTCGGACCTGAGCGAGCAGGGCCTGCAGGCGCTGGCCCGCGCGGCGGCCGCGACCGCCGCCGTGACCGAGCCGGACGAGCACGCGGGGATCCCGCGCCACCCGGGTGCGGCTCCCATCCCCGGTCTGCGCGCTGGGGGCTTCGACGACTGGACCATGGAGCGGCGTGTCGAGCTGGCGCTGGCGGTGGAACGCGCGGCGCGCGAACGCGACACGCTGGTCACCAACGTCGAGGACACCGTCTACTCGGACGCCGAGGCGCGCGCCGCGCTGGCCAACTCCAACGGGTTCTGCGATTCCTACGAGGAGACCCAGTGCTACGCCTTCGCGTACGCGTTCGCCGGCGACGGGCCCGATCGCATGACCGGCATGGGGTTTGGCGTCGGCCGCGGCCCTGACGAGCTCGATCCCGAACAGGTGGGCCACGAGGCGGCCGATCGCGCACTGGCCATGCACGGAGCGCGCCAGCCCGAGAGCCGCCGCTGCCCCGTGGTGCTGGACCCCTTCGTGGCGGCCAGCTTCGCTTCGATCATCGGGCGCACGCTGTCGGCCGACGCTGTGCAGCGCGGCCGCTCGCTGTTCGCGGACCGCGAGGGGGATCAGATCGCCTCGCCCGCCTTCCGCCTTGTCGATGACGGCCTGCACCCGGAGGGTCTCGCGACTGCGCCCTTCGACGGCGAGGGTGTCGCGCGCCAGACCACGCCGCTGATCGAGGACGGCGTGCTGCGCACCTACCTGTTCGACACCTACACAGCCAACAGGGCCGCCCGCGAGTCGACCGGCAACGGTGAGCGCGGGTCCTACAGGACGCCTCCCTCGGTGTCGGCGTCCAACCTGCTCGTCGCGCCGGGCGACGCGAGCGCCGACGATCTGCTGAAGGCAGCGGGAGACGGCCTCTACGTGATGGGGGTCGCGGGACTGCACTCCGGGGTGAACCCGGTCTCGGGCAGCTTCTCGGTGGGCGCCACCGGCAGGCTGATCCGCGGCGGGGAGCTGGCCGAGCCCGCGCGCGAGATGACGATCGCATCCGACCTCGTGGCCATGTTGCAGGGTGTCGCGAGGGCTGCCGGAGAGGCCCGCTGGGTGCCGTTCGGCGGCAGCGTGCAGGCGCCGGCCCTGCTCGTGCGGGAGATGACCGTAGCGGGATCGTAGCCCCAGCATTGGTAGGGTTGCGCCCGATTTGCCCACCGAAGAAGGGGGAAGCGTGACGAAGCAGGAGTTCATCGACCAGGTTTCGAACCGGACCGGTCTTTCCAAGAAGGACGCAACGGAGGCGGTGGAGTCGGTGCTCGGTACCATCACCGACACCCTTAAGTCCGGAGGCGACATCAGCTTCACCGGCTTCGGCAAGTTCCACGTGGCCGAGCGCGGCGACCGCCAGGGCGTCAACCCGCGCACCCGCGAGCGAATCACCATCAAGGGCGGGAAAGTGCCGCGCTTCACGGCAGGCTCCGCGCTCAAGCAAGCCGTCAAGGGCGGCTAGCGCCGCGTCCACAAGCCCGGCACGATCGCTGCCGGCTCCCGGCCGGTGAACTTCGGCGACCGCGTCGCGAACGCGGTTCGCGAGCGCGAGAGCCAGGTACTGCTCGGGCTCGACCCGGATCCGGCGGCGCTGCTGCCCGCGGCCCGCGCCGCGGCCACCGGGGAGTCCCCGGCCGAGCTTGCCGCCAGCGCGGTGGCGGCACATTGCGGCGCCCTCATCGACTCCGCCGGCGGTGCCTGTGCCGGAGTCAAGCTGCAGCTCGCCTGCTTCGAGCGTCTGGGCTGGCCGGGTGCGCGTGCGCTTGCGCAGGTGGCGGCGCATGCACAGGAGGCCGGCCTGCTCGTGGTCGCCGACGGCAAGCGGGGCGACGTGCCTCACACCGCGGCGGCGTACGGCCAGGCGCTGCTCGGCGCCACCGAGACGCCGTGGGGACCCGTCCCC
>JBBRDT010000106.1:0-9189 GCA_038203635.1 Solirubrobacterales bacterium | reverse complement strand
ACCGGCCGCAAGTCCGGCCTGACCAGCGACGAGCGCACGCGCCTGCGCGAGCTCGAGCGCGAGAACCGAAGGCTCCGCGAGGAGCGCGAGATCCTCAGAAAAGCCGAGCGGCCTTCTTCGCGGGCGAGACCGGGCGGAGGTTGGCGAGGTGCATCGCCTCATCCGTGCGGAGAGGGCCAACCATGCGGTCGCCACGCTGTGTCGCGTGCTCGAGGTGTCGCGCGCGGGCTTCTATGCCGCCGCGGCGCGAGCCCTGCCAGCGCCAGCTCGACGACGACCGGCTCGGGGTCGCGATCCGGGACAGGCGAGGATCCGTGCGATCCCGGCCTTCAGACCCTCGTGGTGATCGGACGCGCAAAGGCGCACGCCAGCGAGCCCGCGGGCGCGCAGCGCGCGCAGGAACTCGACCCAGAAGGCCTCCGACTCGACCTCGCCGATGTCGATCCCGATCACCTCGCGCCGACCGCTCTCGTGGACGGCGTAGGCGACCACGAGCGCCTTCGAGCGCACGTGGCCCCGGGCGCGGACCTTGAGCGGCTTGGCGTCGAGCCACAGGTAGGGGAACTCCCCCTCCAGCGGCCTCGAGCGAAACGCCTCCACCCGCTCGTCGAGCGCCCGACACAGCGCCGAGACGCGGTCCTTGGTCATCCCGTGGATCCCGAGCTGCTCGACCAGCCGGTCGACCTTGCGCGTCGAGACGCCGTTCACGTAGGCCTCCATCACGCAGGCGACGATCGCCTGCTCGCAGGGCCTTCTGGGCTCCAAGAAGGAGGGAAAGTAGGCCTCGCCCGAGCGCTTGCGCGGAACCAGGAGCTCGATCTCGCCGACCCGGGTCTCCCAGGGGCGGGGTCGATAGCCCTTTCGGTGCGCTTGGCGATCGCTGCAGCGCTCTCCGCGCGCGGCGCCGATCTCCTGGCTGATCTCGGCCTCCATCAGCTGCGCGGCGACCATCGCCACGGCTTCGCGGAGGAAGGCGGAGTGCTCGTCCAGCAGGGTCTTGGCGACGACCTCGGCGGTCGTCCTGCCCGGCCCCACGGCCCCGGGGGTGCCCCCTCCGACAGTCCACGTCCCGTCCACCCGACGAGGCTGGGGACGTCGGGCCGTAACTTCGTTCCGCCCCAACGACCCCGTTACACCACTTCTACCGACGTGACCATCGCCTGGATTCGCGAGCCGAGCGCACGATCACGAAGATCCACAGTCGCCGCCTCTTCTGGTGAGGTTGTGGAGGAGCGCAACAACCCTCCGCCTCAGTCCTTGATCGCGCCGGACTTGCACGGCTTGCGGTGGTTGAGTGTCAGCCGGTCGACGAACACCGCCGAGTCGTAGATGCGGTCGCCCTGGTCGAAGATCGACATGTAGACGATGTGACGACCCGGCGTCACCGGCGTCGAGGCGCGCAGGATCCTGGTCGCTCCGTCGTAGGTCGTGCCCTTGGCGCGGCTTGCGGTCATGCTCGTATCCCCGACGGTGTTGACCCGGATCGGGTTGCCTTGCGCGTCCGCGGCGAAGTTGCGCGGCGCGACCACCGCCGGGTTGCCCGTGCTGCCGGTGTTCCAGTTCGACTCGTCGAGCTCGGCGATGAAGGCGTCGTTGTAGATGTCGTTGACGAACTCCGGGAACTCCTCGGAGAGGAACCGGAACCGGAACGACAGGCAGTTTGCCTTCTTCGGTACCTGAAGCGTGATGCGGTAGATGATCACGTCGCGGCTCCCGCGAATGCTCGGTCCGCCGTTCTCGATCCCGGTCGAGCCGGAGTCGTTCTTGTCGTCGGCGAGCCTGGCGTCGCCGGTCGTGAGGATTCCGAAGCTCCTGCCGTGGCGCGGGAAGCCGGCCAGACGCTTGGTCGAGATCGCAGCCGGGTCACCGAACGGAGGGATCGCAGAGAACGAGGCTCCTCGTATCCAGCGGCCGTTGGCGACGATCGCCCGCGCGAGCCGCCGTGAAGCCCGAAGTGTCTCGCCCCCGCGGTCGGGGGTTGGAATGATCCGCTTCTTGGCGGCGGCGTCGGCGGCGGCATTGGAGGCGGCACCCGCGGAGCTGCCGAGGCCGACGGCAAGGCCTGTGATCAGGACGACCGCCATAGCGAATATCACCGCAAGACGCGGAATCGACGGAGTGGGCTTGCTCATTTAGTCATCTCTCCTTGGTTTCGTGGCCATTTGTGGGTGAGGGGTTCTTGATGTTCTGGTAATTGCCGTGCCTCGGTTCCGCTAGAGCAGAGGCCGCGGATTGCTCCTCAAGGCGGTCTTGGATGCCTCCCCGGTGAGCGTCTCAACGACCGCGAAACGCTCGCTCTCGCTTACGAGCCGCTCGACCTCGGGGTTTTCATGGTTTTCAACGATCACGAACCGGGCCGGATACGCGCGGACGGACTCGTACTCCGCGATGGACAGCCGAACCGTGTCCGTGCAGGCAGCGTCGCCACACTCGCAGGAAAACGTCTCCAACGCGCCGCCAGGGCCCGCGCTCTTGCTGGCGTTCTCGATCGACTTCTTGTGGGTGCGTGAGCGGCTTGCTTGATCGCCTCCTGTTCCCTCGAGTATCCACGGCTGCGCCCGTTCAAATCCGCGTTCGCTTGGCCGTGGCGCTGATGCCTTTGCCGGTCAGCCCGAAGTTTCGCCGCACTGCATCGGGGGGCTAAGCAGGCAGAGCACTCGCCCCTCCTTTTCCAGGTGATCCGAGACGGAAACGATGGCGCGAAGGCCGGCGGGGTCGATGAATGTCAGCTCCGCCAGGTCGAGGACGACGATTCGGCGCCCTTGCTGCGCCGCTCGGCCAAGCTCCACGTCGAGGAGCGAAAGCCCCGCCGTGTCCAGCTCCCCGAACAGGCGAACGCGCGAAACCCCGTGCATCTCGTCGCTGCGAGCATCAAAGGTGCGAAAGGTGCGCTGATGAGGCCCATCATGGTCGAGCACGTTGCCCCCTCCGAGCGTCTGTGCTGCTTGCGGCCGGCGGCTGGGCCCTCGTCACACGGCGCCGACGAAGGTGAGGTTGGCCCATTTGCCTTCGGCCTGAAGCTGGGGCGAGGCACGGCGACACTAGCACGACCGCCTTGAATGCGTAAAATCAGGGCTCAACGACCCGATGCGCTCTGAACGCCCTGAACACCTCCGTGGGCTCATCGCCAACGAGCGAAAGGAGCGGGTCGAGGTCACCACTGGGATCGTGGTTGGCTTCGGCCACGAGGCAATCGCGCGCGAGCTCGAGGTCACCGAGGTGGCGGCAGCGACCGCTCAGACGAGGCCCGATGTCGCGCTGGTCGGGCTGGGGGAGAGCTCAGAGCATGCGCTCGAGCTGATCTCGAGGATCGTCCAGGAGGCCACCTGTCCGGTGATCGCCCTCCTGGAGAGCAGGGACCCCGAGTTCGTCAACGAGGCCGCCAGGAGAGGGATCTTCGCCTACATCACACACGGCGACTCCGAGGAGCTGCAGAGCTCGATCGACATCGCTCTGAGGCGTTTCGCCGAATACCACAACCTCGAGGGGGCGTTCGGACGCCGCGCTCTCACAGAACGCGCCAAAGGGATCCTGATGGAGCGCCACGCAATCGACGAGCAGAGCGCCTTCGAGATGCTGCGGGCTCACTCCCGCCGGACGGGCCGCAAGGTGATAGACGTCGCCGGGTCGATCGTCGACAGCCATTTGATGCTTCCCGCCCAGCTCTCAGGGGAGGACTCGCGGCAGCCGGGGGCGGGCGTTGAGGGTGCGGGCAGGGCCGAGCGGCGACAGAGGCATCCGCCGATCCAGGGGGGCGGGGTCATAGCACCCAATCCCTGGGCTAATGGCAGCCGCTCATCGGAGGGAAATCCGTGTGGTATACGGCGACGAGCTACTCCGCTAGGTCAGGGAGATTTTGAGCCTTGCCGCCGCCTGCGGCGAATCGCGCTGATCCTACCGAGCCGCGCACGTCGGCGCCGCGCGCGAGTTTCGTACCCGCATGAGCTGACAGTACGCGAGCGGATCGCGCGCTTCCCCTTTCGCGTGAAGGGAGAAGCGGTTGAGTTCGCCCGCTTAGCCGGCGATCGACTTATTGAGGGGCTAATCCTCGGGCGGGCTGAAGCCGACCCGGCGCCGCGCCACTCCCCCACCATGACGCTCGACACGTACGGCCACGTGTTCGAGGAGTTCGAGGGCAGCGAGCGGGCCTCGGCTGAGGAGCAGATCCGCCGCGCCCGCGACAAGTTGGTGTCCGTTTTGTGTCCGTCGGCGATGCCCGGCCAGTCGGCCACCATCAAAATCCCTGCAAACCGAAAAGCCGACGCCCGGATTCGAACCGGGGACCCCTTCATTACGAGGACGGTCGGTGGCTTGCGGCGGTTTGCGGCTCGTAACGGATTCCGCACGCTAGAGCCGTTCGAACGTTAGTCCGAGCGGGGTCGACTTGCGGCCGGTTGCGGGTGTCCCGTTGCCCACCCCTTGCCCACTGGCACGCGCGCGCCCGAGGGGGCCTGGCCGATCGCCGATGGGCCTGTTCCCGGGCACGACTTCCCTCCGCGGGGTTGAGGCGGTCAGCCGTGCCCTGCAGGACCAGCAGCATCCGCAGTCCCTTGTGATCTTTTACTGATCGAAGCTGCGGGATTGATCGGATGCCCGGACGGTGCGGCCTGTGTAAGGCTGAACCATGAAGCGTGTCGTCGTCGATCACTTCGGCGGGCCCGAGGTCTTGAGGGTGGTGGAGGACGACGATCCCCGACCGGGTCCGGGCGAGGTCCGCGTCAGGGTTCTGGCCGCGGGCGTGTCGTTTACCGATGCCCAGCTGCGCGCCGGCACATATCTCGGCGGGCCGAAGCCGCCGTTCACGCCCGGCTACGAGCTCGTCGGCGTCGTCGAGGAGCTCGGCCCGGGCTGCTCGAGGCTGCGAGAGGGAGACCGCATCGGTGCGCTGACGGTGTGGGGCGCCCACGCGTCGCGCGTCTGCGTGCCGGAGGCGTACGCGGTCGAGGTGCCCGAGGACCTCGACCCGGCGGAGGTCGTGAGCCTCGTCTTCCCCTACATGACCGCCTACCAGCTGCTTCACCGCGCGGCCATGGCGAAGAGCGGGGAGACGGCGCTCGTGCACGGCGCGGCCGGCAGGGTGGGCACCGCGGTCCTCGAGCTCGGAGCGCTGGCCGGGCTTCGCCTCTACGGGACCGCTTCAGCTCGCGACCGCGCCGCGGTCGAACGGCTCGGCGCGGTGGCGATCGACTATCGGAACGAGGACTTCCTGGCTCGGGTGGGTGAGCTGACCGGCGACGGTGTGGACGTCGCGCTCGACGGGATCGGTGGCGCGGTGTCGCTTCGCTCCTTCCGCGCGCTGCGGCCCGGCGGAAGGCTTGTCGTGTTCGGCCGCTACGCCACGCTCGCGCACGGGCGCAAGAATTGGCCAGCGGTGATCGAGTGGTACGCGGCGACCGCGAGCGTCGCGCTCTGGGGCCTGCTCTCGCCCCGCCGGCGGGTGCTTGCCTACCGGATTCAGAAGCTGCGCATCCACCACCAGGATTGGTTCCGGGAGGACTTCCTCGCGCTGCTCGAGCTGCTTCGTCGTGGCGAGATCCACCCGGTCGTCGCGGAGCGCCTGCCGCTCACTGATGCGCGCCGCGCGCACGAACTCCTGGAGCGCTCGGCGGCGACGGGAAAACTCGTGCTCGTGCCATAAGCCGACGAGGACGCCGGCACGCTTGCGGTCGCATGCTCCGCGGGCGATGTCGAGCAGCGCTTTGGCGCCGGGGATTGCTCGGCCATGGGCGGGCATTGTCGCCCCCGCTCCGGCGCGTCCCGCAGCGGTTGCGGAAAGACCGCAAGCGAGTGGGTAGTCGCTCGCGATGCGCGGCCACCGCGCCGTCGCGAGACTCCCGTTGATGAGCAGGAAGGGAGTCTCCTGACTGTGCGCGCACAGGAAACGGCAGTGGCAGTGAGTGCATCGCCCCGGGACCTCGATCTGAGCGAGCTCGACGGCGCAGTCGAGCAGGCGATCCGCACCGGGAAGCCCGACGGCCTGCGCGTGCTTGGCTACGGTGAATTCACCCTCGTCCTGGGCTGGCCCACCGATCGGCCGCAGCTGGCCGTGAAGCGACTACCACTCTTCCGCGACCAGCCGCAGCTCGAGTGCTACCACGCGGTCCTGCAAAGCTACGTGGAAGCGCTCCGGGAGCGCCATGTGCCGGTGGTGGCCACCGAGCTTCGCTGCACGTCCCCGCGCCGGGACGGCCTCCACGCCTATCTCGTGCAGCCGTTGAGCCCGGCTCGGACGATGCTCAACTTCGCGCTGCGCGAGGCCGAGCCCGGCCACGGCGCCCGGCTCCTCGATGCGCTCGCCGCGCTGGTCGTCCAGAGCGTTGACGAGCGCATCGGCCTCGACGCCCAGGCCGCCAACTGGTCGGTTGACGGAGACAGCCTGGCGACGGTGGACGTTTCGACGCCGCTGATGCGAGACGCCGCGGGTCGCGACCGGCTCGACCTCGATCTCTTCCTCTCGATCTACCCGTGGGCGGTGCGTCCGGCGCTGGCGCGCATCGCCCAGCCCGTGATTGCTCAGTATCACGACGCGCGCACGGTGCTCGTCGACGTCGCCTCCAACCTCGTCAAGGAGCGCCATGAGCGCTGGCTGCCCGCATTGCTCGAGGCCGCCAACGGGCGCGTCCAGCCCGCCATCACCGAACGGGAGGTGCAGCGCTACTTCGTGCGAGACCGGCGTCTGTGGCTGCTGATGCAGTGGCTGCGCCGCGCCGATCGCGCCTGGTACCGCCAGGTCCGCAGGCGGCCCTATCCGTTCCTGCTGCCCCCGCCCTACCGCTACGGCCCACCGAAGATCCCGAACCCGAGGAGCGAACCATGAGCGTCACGACACAGACCCTGCCCGCCACGAACGACGAGGGCTTCGAGCTGATCGCGCGACACCTCTCGCCGCACAAGGCGGCCGCGTACCGGGCCGTCGGGATGAACCTCGTGCAGGGCCGGCGCGAGGGAGTGCGCGTCTGGGACTTGGAGGGACGCGACTACATCAACTGCCGCAGCTCGGGCGGCGTTTTCAACTTTGGCCATTCCCCTTCCTTCGCGGTGGAGGCGCTAACGGTCGCTTTGGCGGAGCACGACATGGGCGACTGGCTGCTCCCCTCGGCGCGCCGGGCCCGGGGCGCGGAGGCGCTGGCGCGGCTGCTGCCGGAGCCGCTTCGGTTCACCTTCTTCACCGCCTCGGGAGCGGAGGCGGTGGAAGTGGCCTGCAAGCTCGCGCGCTCGGTGACGGGCAGGCACGGTTTCGTGTGCGCCGAGCACGGCTACCACGGCCACGTCGGGTTCTCGCTCGCGATGGACGATCCACCCCTCTCGGACCGCTACCAGCCCCTGACGCCGGGCATCGCGCGAGTGCCGTTCGGCGACGCCGAGGCGGTGCGCGGAGCGGTCGACGCGGACACCGCGGCCGTGATCATGGAGACGATCCCGGCGACCGGCGGGTACCTAGTGCCGCCCGCGGACTACTTCGCCAAGGTGCGCCGGCTCTGCGACGAGACGGGCGCGCTCCTGATCCTCGACGAGGTGCAGGCCGGGCTTGGTCGCACGGGGCGCATGTGGGCCTTCGATCACTTCGACGTCGTGCCCGACGTGGTGGTCGTCGGAAAGGGCCTGAGCGCCGGCGTCTACCCGGTGGCGGCGTGCTGCTTCGGCGAGCGCGTGGAGGCGCACTTCGCCGAGGACCCATTCTTCCACCCATCGAGCTATGCCGGATCCGAACTCGCCGCGCGGGTGGTCGAGGCGATCGTCATGCGCTACGAGGATCCGGAGCTGATGGAGCACGTGGCGGCCATGGGCGAGCGCCTCGCGGCCGGCTTCGACGAGCTCGTGGCACGCCAACCCGACCGTCTCGCCGGCCACCGCGGCCTGGGACTGATGCGGGCGCTCGACTCCCATTCGGACGCGATGGGCCTCGAGCTGACCAGGCAGTGCTTCGCGCACGGCCTGCTGGCGATCTTCGCATTCAATCGCCAGGCAACTCTGCAGGTGATGCCACCGCTGGTGATCTCCGAGCCGGAGATCGACGAGGTGCTGGCGCGCCTCGGCGATGCGGTGGCGGCGATGTGAGGTCGTGCGTCCGCGGCCGGATGAGGCGAGCTCTTGGGCGACGAACCCGCCGATAGAGACACCGAGCACCTCGAGCGTCGTGAGGCCGAGGGCGGAGATCGGTCCTTTCGTGTATCTGCCCTTGTCGCGTTGCAGCATCCGGCTCGCCGATCCCGGGCGGGCCGCGGCTTGGTTACTCAGCCCACGGGCCGATCCCGCTGACCCGCTCGACCGCAATTCGCATCCGGACCCCAGGAGGCGGATCGTCCATCGGCGGAAAGCGCACATCGGGCCCGAGGTACACACGCGCCAGCTCCTGAAGCAGCTCGGGAGCTCCGCCTTCCTCGATCGCTGCTCGGCCATGGACGACGACGTACTCGCGCAAGCCGGGCTCCTGGATCCTCGCTCCCTCAAAGGAGACCGCCACGCGGGGATCCCGCCGGACGTTCTCGAGCTTTCGCTGGCGCGGGTTCAGGTGCGCCGTGAGCAGCTCGTCGCCCTCGACTGCAACCCACACGCACGTCACCTGCGGAGTGCCGTCCGGGCTGTTCGTGACCAGATGGCCGAGCGCGCCTGCCCGGATGAGCTCCTTGGCACTGTCAGGAAGAGCCATGGGCGAGCGAGTTTACTTCTGCCTCATCCGTAGAGCAGTGGCGCCGCCGACGCGGGAGCTCGACCTGCATCACTCGCGTCATCGCGCGCACGAGTGAGCTGCCCTTGGTGATCAACGCGCCGCAGGTGATGCAGGGGCGTAGCGGCATCGGTCCCTCGCCTCAAGCCGAGGAGGCCTGGAAGCGCGCGATCGCTGAGGGCGACACGGGATTCGCGCTCGAGGCAGCCCGCGCCGCACAGGCGCGCTTCCAGCACGAAGGCGTAGATGGCGTCGCGGACTTGCTCGATCCGGACTGCGAGTTGCACATGGAGGCCCTCTTCCTCGACGGTCGCGTGTATCGGGGCGTGGAGGGCTTGCGGCAGTGGCGACGGGAGATCGAAGAGCTGTTCGAGTACGACTGGGAACGACGGTCTGAACTGGCCCCACTGCGACGGCCTCAACTGGCCCCACCTCCGTCCGAGCAGACGCCGACGGTTCGATGCTCATCGAGCTCGAACGGGAGGCGGCGGAAGGAATGGGATCACGCGTGGAGCTGTTCG
>JBBRDT010000105.1:0-9348 GCA_038203635.1 Solirubrobacterales bacterium | reverse complement strand
CGCGCCTGAATGGCCCAGCGAAACCGCAACGCCGCGCGCGCGGAGCGCCGCGATCAGGTCGAGGGCGCCGGGCAGCTCCGGCGCCAGCGTCACGAGGCGGACTGCCTCCGACGAGAAGTACGCCGGTACGCCATCGGCAGGCGAGCGGAGACGTGCCGCTGGGTGCATTCCGGCGTGTGCGCTGCTGAGGAAAGGGCCCTCCAGATGGACTCCCGCCACGGGTGAGGAAGGGTCGGCAGCTCGCTCCGCCACCTCTGCGACCGACCGTTCGACTGTCGCGTCGTCCGTCGGGACGATCGTCGGCAGGTAGCTCGTCACTCCGTGCTGGAGCTGGATCGCGTCGATCGCGTCGAGAGCCGCGGGCCCATCCGTCACCTCGTGGCCCCCGGCCCCGTTCACCTGGAGGTCGCAGAATCCGGGTGCGACGATCCCGTCGTGGCGCTCGTCCGGCGGTCGCGGTGGCGCGCCCGTGCCGGAGGCGGCGATCCGCTCTGCGTCGACCTCCACCCACCCGTCCTCGAGCGCCCCGCCGCGGGCGAGCCGCCCGGCAAGCAGCAGGCTCAAGCTGTGCCTCCGATCCGCGCGGGCTTTTCCGGGGCCGGCAGCGCCACCTCGGGTGCGAGCCGCACCTCGGCCATCGCGCGGCGGCGCGCACGCCGAGCCGCCGGCAGGTTCCGGAGCTCGTGCCACAGCATGCGCGGCCAGCTTCCGCGAGCAGTGAACCGGAACGACAGCCGCAGGCCGAAGACCCGATAAGGCGCGAAGAAGTAGGGCGCGCGAAGGTGCCAGGACGACGTCACGACCGCGATGCGGCGGATGTCACCGATCGCACGGATGATGGGAAGCGAGCGCGACGCGTTTTCTGCGGTGTCACGGCCGGCATCCTCGAGCAGCACGGGCACGTTCGGGAGCGACCACTCCTCCTCCATCTGCTCGGCCTCGGAGAGCCCGCCCGTCCTGGTGTAGCCGGTCAGGATCACCGCCCGCGGGGGATCACGCCGGCACTCGCGCTCGGCGCGCCGCAGGCGTGCACGCGACTCATCGGAGATCCGGTGCGCGGGGCTGATGCTCGGCTCGCGATGGCCGAGCACGATCACGGCGCGGTCGCTCGACCAGTTCTTCCGAGGTTGCAACAATCCGGCGGCCGCGGTGTCGCAAATCACCGTGAGCCGGGGGTGGTCGCGCAGGAGCGACGCCGGGCAGGAGGGCGCCGGTTCCCGCTCGAGCATCTCCCTCAACGCTGTTGCCTTCGCCGCGCCGGATACGAGCATCAGCAACTCCCTCGCCTCGACCATGGTCCGGAGCCCCACTGTCAGCGCCTCGCGCGGCACCTGCTCGATTCCACCGAAGTCTGCGGCGGCATCGGCGCGCGTGGTCTCGTGGAGACGAACCCGCCGCATCCCAGCCGCGACGCCGGAGCCGGGCTCGTCGAACGCGACGTGCCCGTCGCGACCGAGACCGAGGACCACGAGGTCCATCGGCGCCTGGTCGAGGAGCGCCTGGTGCCGAGCGCACTCGGCTTCCGGGTCGGGCGCCGTCCCGTCGATCCCGTGGACGGCGCGGAAGCGGATGTCGCGCAGCTCCCGCGCGAGATAGGCACGATAACTGCGCCCGTCGGGAGCGCCCACGCCGAGATACTCGTCGAGCTGGAACAGCGTTGCTTCCTCGGTCAGGAGGCTGCCGTCAGCGGAGTGGGCTCGCAGTACCGCATACATGCCGAGCGGGGTATGGCCGGTGGGCAGGATCAGGCGCAGCTGCGGACGGGCCCTCAGGCGATTCGCGACGAGCTCACCGCCGAGCAAGGCGACACGCATGGGGTGGGTCAGAACCAGTGGCGCTGCCGCGCCCATGAGCTCCCGTCCGATCCCGCCCGGTTATGAATCTGCAGGGCCCTTGTCCTTGAGCCGAATAGCCGCGTCGGACCCGGGATACAGGATCGACTCGTGTTCCTCATCCCAGCGGACGCGATAGTGCTCCTGTCCCTCCGTGCCCAGCACCTCAAGCACAAGCGCGAGGCGAGGCGGCTCTCCCTGGGCGTGACCGTGAATCTCGATCCAGTCGCCGACGCGGGCAACCGTCTGCTTGGTCATTTCGCTCTCCCGATCGATTCGTCGCCACCCTGGGCGCTCGCTCATCGGGATCACCCTAGGAGGTGCGGCGCGTACGAGAAACCGCGCTCGACCGCAGCAGCTCTGCGTAGTACTCCGCAGCATGTCTTCGTCCGCTCAGCCGCGGTCCACCGCGTCGCTTACGAACGAGTCGAGCTCGTCCAGGCACGCCCCGACCGTCCGGTCGGTGCGCAGCACGTGCCGGTCGTCCTCGCGAACCTCCTCCAGTGGCTCCCACGCCGAGAGCTGCGCGGCCGTCACCTGCCACGTCGCGTCGGATCCATGTTCCGGAGCGCGCTCGCGGACAGCCCCGCGGCTGTGCAACGTCCGCTCGGGCGCCGTGCACTCGATCCACAGGACTCGCGCACCGATGTCGTGCAGCCGCACACGCTGGTCCCGCTGGTGGAAGGTGGCGTCGACGATCGCACCGGTGTCCGCCGCCAGGGCCGCCTTCGCGCGCGCCGCCAGCTCCCGGTACGTGCGCGCCGTGAACTCAGGCGTGTACAACGCGGGCGCGCCCCGTGTGTCCGGGGAGATGCCGGCCAGCTCTCTCCGCATACGATCGGAGCTCAGATGGGGGAGACCGCTGCGCTCTGACAGCTCGGCGGCGAGCGTGGACTTCCCCGAGCCTGCGACTCCGCACAGCACGATGACGAGCGGCAGCCGCGCGCGCCAGCCGAGGCGCAGCGAGAGCGCGAACAGCGAGCGAGCGCGCGCTTCGAGCGCCGGCGTCGCCGGGTCACCGTGATCCAGCTGGCGGATTCGCAAGGCCGTCACCTTCGCTCTGACCCATGCCCCGTAGCACGCGTAGAACGGCAGCAGCTCCCCCAACTCCGTGTCACCCGTGCGCGCGCGGTAGGCGCGCTCGAGGGCGTTGGCGAGGGGACGAGCGCCGAGGTGCTCCAGGTCCATGGTGAGAAACGCGAGGTCCGCCGCGACGTCGATCCGCCGCAGGCGGTCGTCGAAGTCGACGCAGTCGACGATCGACAGTCGGCCAGGCTCGATCACCACGTGCTCCGCGCGGAGGTCGCCATGCCCGTCGCGCACATTGCCCGCGGCGATGCGGCGCTCGAGGAGCACCTCGTGCGTGTGGAGGAAAGCGCGTGAGAAGCGCCGCACGGCGTCGAAGGTGAGCCTGTCCACCAGCGTGCCGACCTCGGGACGTGTCGTGTCAAAGTTCTCGTCCAGGCGCTTGCCGACGTACGCCGGAGTCCAGTAGTCCGCGGGCGCGCGGCAGGCTGCGACGTGCAGCTCAGCAACGCGAGCGCCGACCTGCTCGGCCAGCTGCTCGTCGGCTGCGTGGCGCTCGACGAGGCGGTGGAGCGTCGCCTCGTCGTCGAAGCGGCGCATCAATACGGCGTACTCGAGCGCGGCCGCATCGTCCGCATCGGCGAGCACCAGGTCTCCGTCCCGCTCGGCGATCGCCCGCACGCCGAGATAGACGTCGGGCGCGAAGCGCCGGTTGAGGCGCACCTCCTCCTCGCAGAAGCGGCGCCGTCGCGCGAGCGTGGAGTAGTCGAGGAAGGGCATGCGCACGGGCTTCTTCAACTTGTACGCCCGAGTGCCGGCGAGCAATACGATCGACACGTGCGTCTCGCGCACGTCGACCTGCGAGGGTGGCGGCGAGTAGAACGACGGTTCGCTCATCCGGGCGACGACACGCTCGAAGACCCCTGCGCGCGACCGGTTGCCGCTCACCGGCCTGCACGTCGCCTGAGGCTCGCGCGGCGCAGCTCGTCGGCGCCCCACACGATCAGCGGGAAGGGAAGCACGAACAGCAGCGCGTCCGCTCCGAGTGCGGCAGTCCCGAACACGGATTGGAACGGCGGCAGATAGATGACCGCCGCGGCGAACGCCAGCTCGAATGCGATGCCCCAGAGAAGGAGCCGGTTGGAAAGCACTCCCATCTGCCTCAGGGAGGCATGCTCCGTCCGCGCGGCGAAAGCGGTCCCCACCTGGCAGGCGACGATCCCGAGAAACGTCATTGTGGTCGCCTCCCGCCAGAGGTCGTGCAGCGGCGCGCCGCTGGAGACGTCGTCACCCCAGGCCCAGTTGCCTTTGAGCAGCACGTAGAAGAACCCGGCCATGACCAACACGGCCGATATCGCGCCGAGGAACAGCCAGGCCCGCGTCAGCATCGCGCGGCGGATGATGCCCTCCGCGCGGGGCCGCGGCGGGCGCTGCATCAAGCCGGGTTCGGCAGGATCGCGACCGAGGGCGAGCGCTGGAAGCGTTTCCGTGCCGAGATCCACGGCGAGAATCTGCAGGGCCGTGAGCGGTAACGGGATCGCTCCGCCCGACAGCGCAAAGGCCAGGAACGGCACGACCTCCGGCGTGGCATGGGCAAATATGTAGACGACGAACTTGCGGATGTTGTCGTAGACGCGCCGACCCTCTTCGACGGCGGCCACGATGCTCGCGAAGTTGTCGTCCGTGAGGACCATGGTCGATGCCTCGCGCGCCACCTCGGTGCCCGACCGCCCCATCGCCACCCCGATGTCGGCGCGCCGCAGCGCAGGCGCGTCGTTCACGCCGTCGCCGGTCATCGCGACCACATGTCCCTCATCCCTCAGCGCGTCGGCGATTCGCACTTTCGTCTCGGGGGAGCTGCGCGAGAAGATCAGCTCGGGCTCCTGCCGCAGCATGTCATCGAGCTCGGGCTCCGACATGCCGTCGAGCTCGCGACCCGTGACGAGCCTCGGCTGGCCGGTGACGATCCCCGTCTGGCGCGCGACGGCCGCGGCCGTGAGCCCGTGATCGCCCGTCACCACGATGATCCGGATGCCCGCTGCGTGACAGCGCGCCACGGCGGCGCTGACCTCGGGGCGCGGCGGATCGAACATCGCCACGAGCCCGAGGAAGCAGAGCGCGCGCTCTGCTTCCTCGCGTGTGGCGGGCGGCTCTTCAGCGACCCGCCGGCCGGCAACGCCGAGGACTCGCAGGCCGTCTCCCGCCTCCCGCTCGGCCTCCGCAAGGATTCGCATCCGCTCGGTCTCGTCCAGTCGGCGCTCCTGCTCGCCGTGGTGCACCGTCTCGCAGCGGGCGAGCACCTCGTCGGGGGCTCCCTTGCAGCTCACCCACAGCTCCCCTTCGCGATCATCTACGGTCGACATCAGCTTGAGCGCCGGATTGAACGAGAACAGCTCTCGGCGATCGCGCTCCCGGCGTTCCGGGTCGGTGTCCTGACCGAGCCGGTCGGCGGCTGCCAGGATCGCAAGCTCGGTCGGGTCCCCACTCTCGCGCTCCCCGGACACCGCGGTGGTGCACGCGGCCATCGCGGCTGCGAGCCGGGCGAGGTCGGCGCCCGGCGGCGTGTCCTCTCCGCGGTCCAGCGCGGCGGGGCCGGACGCCGGCGTCCAGACGAGGGTCACGCGCATCCGGTTCTCGGTCAGCGTGCCCGTCTTGTCGGTGCAGATCACGTCAGTGGACCCGAGCGTCTCGACGGCGCTGAGCCGCTTTATCACCGCTTTGCGGCGGGCCAAGCTGCGCACGCCGACGGCGAGCGCGAGCGTGATGGTGGGGAGCAGCCCCTCGGGTACGTTCGCCACCAGCAGGCCGATCGCGAACACGGTGGCGTCGTCGAGCGGGAGGCCGGCGACCAGCGTGCCGACCAGGAGAAACGCGAGCCCGACGGCGGTGGCCACGATCGCGATCAGCCAGGCCACCCGCTTCA
This sequence comes from Solirubrobacterales bacterium, assembly GCA_038203635.1. Taxonomy (GTDB): domain Bacteria; phylum Actinomycetota; class Thermoleophilia; order Solirubrobacterales; family JBBDJG01; genus DASRIA01. The sequence continues at coordinate 3,567 of JBBRDT010000105.1, read as the reverse complement.
CCTCCAGTTCGAGCGGACTCGGCTCGCGCCGGCCACGCTGGGCGAGCGCCGCGATCCGCCCCAACTCCGTCTGCATGCCAGTCGCGAACACGAGCGCGAGCGCCTCGCCGGCCGTGCAGCCGGTACCGCTGAACACCGTGTCCGGCGCTTCCAGCAGCGGTGCGCCTGCCTCCACGGCGCCGGCCTGTCGCAGCACCGGCACGGACTCACCGGTCAGGGTGGACACGTCGAGCTCCACCGCACCTGCGAGCAATCGCCCGTCGGCACATACGCGGTCGCCCTCCAGGATCACGAGCACGTCCCCGGGCACGACCGCGCGCGCCTCCACCGATTCGCGGCGTCCGTCACGTAGCACGGTCGCGTGCGGAGCGAGGTACTCCGAGAGCGCCTCCACCGCCCGCTCCGCCTGCATCTCTTGCAAGAAGGCGAATGCCGCATTCAGGACGATCACCGCTACGATCGCGGCCGCCAGTGCCGGTATGCTGGCGACGAACGCCAACACGGAGGCGGTCCACAGGAGCAGTGCGAGCGGATGCGTGAGTTGGGCCGCCACCTCGGTCCACCAGCCAGCGTGCCGCTCCCGGCGCAGCTCGTTCGGGCCGTAGGCGATCAGCCGTCGCCGCGCCTCGCGAGTCGAGAGCCCCTGCCGCGAGCTGCGCAGGTCACCTAGCAGCAGGTCGATCCGCTCGCGCGGGTCTACGTTCGCGATCTGCTCTGGGAGCATGCTTCCCCACCCTAGACCGGCGGCACGAGGCTCGGTCCGTACGTACTACTGACCACGATGCCGCCTTAGCGCGGATTCGCTGCGGCACCGCGAGCGCTAGCGTCATCGTCATGGCGGCGCAGCAGATCACCCGCAGAATCGTCCATATGCCCTCGCTCGCACGTGGCCGCACAGACGGCCGGCTCGAAAGGACTCGCGCCGCGTCCGCCCGGCCGCGCGTTACGCTGACCGATGTGAGCGACCAGCGCGCCGACGCCCCGGAGGCGGTCAAGATCGTGATTGCCGACGATCACGCGGTCGTGCGAAGCGGGTTGCGGATGCTGCTGGATTCGGAGGAAGGCTTCGACGTGGTGGCCGAGGCCGGCGACGTGGATGCCGCCCGGCGATACGTGCGCGGTCATCACCCGGCCGTGCTGGTGCTGGACCTGAACATGCCCGGCGGCTCGAGCCTCGAAGCGATACCGGGCCTGCGCGAGGAGTTCCCGCAGACGCAGATCGTCGTGCTCACGATGCAGGACGACCCTGCTTTCGCACGTGAGGCGATGCGCGCAGGAGCCCTGGGCTACGTCCTCAAGGAAGCGGCCGACGCCCAGCTGGTGGAGGCCGTGCGTGACGCCGCCGAAGGGCGCAGATATCTTCACCCGCGACTCGGCGCGCGGCTGGCGGCCGAGCCCGAGGCCAGTGGCCCGGCAAGCGATCTCAGTGAGCGCGAGATCGAGGTGTTGAGGCTGATCTCGCTCGGGCACACGAACAGCGAGATCGCGGAGCAGTTGTTCCTCAGTGTCCGGACGGTCGAGTCGCATCGCGCGCACATCCAGCAGAAGCTTGGGCTCTCGACGCGAGCCGAGCTGGTCAAGTACGCGCTCGAGCACAAGCTGCTGGAAGCCTGACGCTTGGACGTCGTCGTGCTGCTGCTTGCGGGCAGCGCCACGGCGCTCGCGACCGGCCTCGGGGCGATTCCGGTCTTCCTTCTCGGGGACCGCGCAGAGCGCCTGCGACCGCTTCTGTGGGGTCTTGCGGCGGGCACCATGGGGGTGGCCTCGGTGGTGGGTCTGTTGCTGCCGGCGGCCGACGACGGGGGTGCGGCAGAGGTTGTCGGCGGGACCGTGGCCGGGGTGCTGTTCATGCTCACCGTGCGGCGATTCCTCGGCACGCATGACCTGCATTTCGCGGGCATGGACTCCACGCAGCTGCGGCCCTCGGCGCTGGTGTTCCTGGTGCTGCTGGTGCACAGCGCGCCCGAGGGCCTCGCGATCGGCACCGCATATGCCTCCGAAACCGCGGGACTCGGCCTGTTCGTGATCCTCGCGATCGCGCTCCAGAACGTGCCCGAGGGGACCAGCACGGCGATCCCGATGGCCGCCGCCGGCTTCAGCCGCAAGCAGCAGTTCTGGGCAGCGGTGCTCACCAGCGCACCGCAACCGGTGATGGCCGTGGTGGCCTTCGCGCTGGTGGAGCAGGTCGCCTCGCTGCTGCCGATCTCGTTCGCGTTCGCCGCCGGAGCAATGCTCGCGCTGGTGGCCTTCGAGTTGCTCCCACAAGCATTCGCGGTCCGCCGGCCGGCCGGAGCGCTGCTGGGCATCGGGGTTGGCGCAGCGCTGATGCTGGCGCTCGCCGCGGTGCTGGGCGTCTGAGCGCCGCCGGTCCGTGCCGACTACGGAGCCGTGCGACGGCATTGTGCCGATGCCACGCCCGCGCGGCCGGACTACCTTGACCTCAACCGACGCTGGAGATGAGCTGATGAACCGAGTAAAACAGGAGATCGAGGGCAGCTATGTGACGCCGTCGATCGAGCATGCGACTGTCAGGGACGCGATGCGCCCGGAGGTCATCACCTGTCCACCCGACGCAACGCTGCGCGAAGTCGCCCGCACGATGGCATCCGAGCACGTCCACTCGGTGGTCGTGTCGGGCGGTGGTACCGCCGAGCGCGGGTGGGGCATCGTCTCCGACATGGACCTGATGCGCGCCGCACGCGAGGACCTCGACGAGCGCACGGCGCACTGGGCCGCGGCCTCGGAGTTCCTGTCCGTATCGCCGGACGATGCGCTGGAGCGGGCCCTGCAGATGATGCTCGAGCACGACCTGACCCACCTCGTCGTGGTCGATCCGGACACCGATAAGGCGGTCGGCGTCCTCTCGACACTCGATGTCGCCGGGCTGCTGGCTTGGGGCCGGGCCTAGACCTAGCCGGCTTGGCGAAGGGACCGCTCGGCCCCCGGTGTCCGGTTGGCCGGGATCAGCGCGCGAACGAGGGTGCCCTTTCCCTCCTCGGACACGATCACCACCTCTCCGTTGGCCAGCGCCACCCGCTCGCGCATCCCGACCAGGCCGAAGCCGTCGGCGGGCGCAGTCGGGTCGAATCCCCGCCCGTCGTCCCGCACCTCGACCGAAATCGCGTCACCCTTCATCAGCAGCTCGATCTCGAGGCGGGTGGCTGCGGCGTGCTTCGCCACGTTGGTGAGCCCCTCCTGTACCAGCCGGTAGACGGTGCTCTCCACGTCGGGCGGCAAGCGCTTCGAGTCCTCCAGCGCCAGCGCGACATTGGTCTCCACGGACAACCCCTCGCTCGTCGCGATCCGTTGCGCAAGTGCCTCGATCGCCGGCACGAGACCGATCTCGTCGAGTGCCGGCGGACGCAATTCGACGATCAGCGAGCGCAGGTTCGCGATCTCGATCCCGACCTGCTGCACGACGTCGCGCGCAGCCGTTTGGAGCCGTGGGGGGGGCCCCCCGCGGCGGGCCGGCGCGCGCAGCCTCAGTATAACCCCCACCCCCAGGGGCGGGGAGGGGGGTGGCGAGCGCGCCCCACCGCTGCGGTTCAGCTCGGGCACATGCAGGCA
>JBBRDT010000104.1:0-9355 GCA_038203635.1 Solirubrobacterales bacterium | reverse complement strand
AGGCTGCTGGGCGCGGTGGGCTTGACGGTGTCGGGCACGGCTGCGGTCGCGATGTTGCTCGCGTCCGAGAGGTTGCCCGCGGCGTCGAAGGCACGCACCGTGTAGCTGTGCGACCCGGCCGGCAGGCTCGTCTCCGTGTAGGACGTGACGACGCCGAGGCTCGCGACCTCAGAGCCGGCACGGTAGACCTTGTAGCCGGTGACACCGACGTTGTCGGTCGAGGCGTTCCACAGCAGCGCCACCTGACCGGCGCTCGCCGTGGCGCGCAGGTTGCCTGGCACGCTCGGCTTCGTGCTGTCGGGCACGGTCGCCGTCGCGGTGTTGCTGACGTCGGAGAGGTTGCCGGCGGCGTCGACCGCACGCACCGTGTAGCTGTGCTGGCCGGCGGTGAGGCCGGTGTGCGTGAATGACGTGACGTTGCCGAGCACGCTGCCGACCTGGGTGCCGTTGCGGTACACGCGGTAGCCGGTGACGTCCACGTTGTCGGTGGAGGCGTCCCAGGTGAGTGCGACCTGGCCCGGGCTCCCGGCGCCGTCGAGGTTGCTCGGCGCAGACGGCTTGTCCGTGTCGGGCACCGTCGCGGTTGCGACGCTGCTCGCGTCGGACAGGTTGCCCGCGGCGTCGATCGCCCGCACGGTGAAGCTGTGCGGACCGGCGGGAAGACCCGTCTCCGTGTGCGAAGTGGTGTCGCCGTCGACACTGGCGATCTGGTCCTCACCGCGGTAGACGCGGTAGCCCGTCACGCCGATGTTGTCGCTGGCGGCGTCCCAGTCGAGTGCCACCTGGCCGGCGCTTGCAGTCGCCTGCAGGCTCTGGGGCTCGGTCGGGTTCTGCGTGTCGGGGACCGTCGCCGACGCGGCGTTGCTCGCGTCCGAGCGGTTCTCGTTCACGTCGAGCGCCTTGACCGTGTACTCGTACGGAGTCGCGACGAGCGCCGTCGTGTCGGTGAAGCTCGTGACGTTGCCCGTGACGGTGAGCAGGTCGCCGTTGCGGTAGATCTCGTAGTTGGTCACGGCGACGTTGTCCGTCGCTGCGGTCCACGCCAGGTTGATGTTCGAGCCGGCCGCGTCAGCGGTCAGGTCGGCGGGCGTGGTGGGCGCCTCGCCGTCGAACGGCGTCGCGAACGTCACCTCGAGGACCGGCCTCTTGGTTGCGTTGCTCGCCTCCTTGGAGAGGAACTCGACACTGTCGGTCGAGGTAGAGATCAGCGCCAGGTCGAGCTGGCCGTCACCGTTGATCAGTGACTTGACGTCCCACTCAACCTTCGCGTTGGCAGCGATGGCGTCGGTGTCGGAGGCCGCGTCGGCGCCGTGCCCGGGCTTGGTCGCCCAGGTCGTGGCCGCCTCGGACCAGTCGCCGCTCACCGAGTGAACCCCGGGTCCGTCGACCGTGCCGTTCGTGGCTGCCGTGAGGCGGAGTTTTGCGCTGCGGATCTCACCGCCGATGCCGGAGACCTGGAAGCGCAGGTAGCTCTCGAACTCGTTCAACGAGCCCCGGAGCTTGTCCGAGATGCCGTAGTTGTCGGCCGGGTGGTTCTTCTCGACGCGCGCGTCCTCGGTCGGGGAGAAGGTGAGCGTGGTGACCGGCTCGGTCACCTCGATGCCCAGCGAGTTAGTGCTCGTGAGCCCACCGGTGTCGGTCACCCTGACGGCCACCGTGGCCGTGCCGGGGCGCCGCAGGGTGAACTTCGGCCTGGCGTTCGTCGAGTCGTCGTACGCGCCGTCGCCGTCCAGGTCCCACTCGTAGCTGAAAGCGTCACGGGCGTCCGGGTCGGTCGACTTCGTGGCGTCCAGCCGGACGGTCAGCGGCGCGGGGCCGGTGAGCTTGTCCGCTGTGACGACAGCGGTCGGCGCCTGGTTGGCCGGGTTGCCGACGTACTTGATGCTGTGGATCGCGTCGGCCGACTGGTCGACGTACAGCAGGTCGCCGGCCGGCGTCAGCTCCAGGTCCATCGGCCGATTCGCGTCGGATGCGAACAGCACCACGTTGTTGCGCTCGGGCAGACCGTCGGAGCCGGGCAGCAGCGCGTAGATGCAGTTGCGCAGCCGGTCGCCGAAGAACAGGGCCTTGCGGTACGGCGCCGGGAAGGTCCCGCCCGCGGCCGGGTAGAAGGACATGCCGGACAGTAGGCTGCCGGCCGAGTTGCCGAGCGCATCCTTTGCGCAGGGCTCGCCGGGCACGACGTCCAGCTCGTGGTCGTAGGCCCAGTGCGGGGCCACCGTCTGGTCGCCGGCGGCGTAGAGGTCCTGGCAGATGGTCACGCCGGCCTCCTCGCTCTTCGGACGCACGCGGGTATAGGGGTCGCCCTCGGCGTTCATGCCGCCCTCGTAGCAGGGCCAGCCGAAGTTGCGCACCGAGCTCGTGTCGGGCACGCGGTCGAACTCCTCCCAGTACCCGCCCCCGCGGTCGCCGACCCACACGTCGTTGGTACCGGGGCGGACCGCCAGGCGGACCGAGTCGCGCAGGCCGTAGGCCAGGATGCGGCGCTCGTTGGCGTCGGGGCTGTTGAACAGCGGGTTGCCGGGAACACCGGCGCCCGTGCGCGGGTCGATGCGAATCAGGGTGCCGTCGAGACCCGTCGGGTCGCCCGGCGTGCGCAGGTCCTGCACGCGCAGCCTTCCGCCCTCAGCGGTCGGAGGCGTGAGCAGCGAACCGAAGGTGCCGGGCGGGTCGGCGCAGGGGTTGGGCGGTGTGCCCGTCTGGCCGTAGTCCCAGAAGGTCGAGGTGGAGCCGTCGCCACCCGTGAAGTAGAGGTAGCCGTCGGCGCCGAAGCCCAGGCCGCCGCCGGTGTGGACCGGGTACTGCTGGCACCAGTCCTCGACCAGCACCTGCTCGTTGCCGGTCATCACCTCGCCGGCGATCCGCAGGCGCGAGATACGACCGCCGACGATGCAGTTCTCGCCGAGGCCGAGGTTCGCCCTGGCGCAGCTGTCCGACGTGACGTCCGGGTCGCCGTACAGCGGCGGGGTGTCGCCGATCTTCGCGTCGAGCGTGTAGTAGACGTAGATGTAGGGCTGCGCGGGGAAGTTGGGGTCGACCGCGATCGACATCAGACCGCGGGCGGAGAAGTTGTGCACCTCGGTGCGCAGGTCCGCGGCCACGGTCGGGGTCGGATCGGAGAGGCTGGAGAACGTCTTCACGATTCCGCTCTTCTCGGCAACGAAGACACGACCGGCTGGCGTCACCTCGACGTCCATGGGGTCGACGAGGCCGCTGATGGCGGTCGTCTGCTCGAAGCCTGCGGGCACGGTCACCGCACCGGCGACGCCGGGCGCGACCAGCGCGGCCAGGCACGCGAACGCAATGAGGAAAACAGCACGTAGAGACGCGATCTTGGAGCAGAACATGTGGGCCCTCCTTGGCCTTCCCGTCGCAGCGCGCGGGGCGTACGTTGCGAATCCATCGGAGCTAGCGAAGCTCGAAAGCCAATGTAGCTGCGAGTCGTGCGACGCGCGCGACGAACTTGCGGCGACTACTCGCCGAGCGGCTTGACCCGCACGAGCAGCGCGCGATTCTGTTTGCGGAAGGCTTCTTCGTACTGGGGGCGGACGACCAGCTCCACCGGCGTGATCTCCTGTTTCTCGCACTCGTGGTCGGCGGTGGCGACCCTCACCTCATCGCGCCGCAGCTCGGCGAGCGCGGCGCGGTCATAGCTCGTGCCGGGATCGGGCGGGGCGGTCGCCCCCGGTCTGACGCCGACGCCGAAGATGTCCGTGAACCGCTTCTCCACGTCACCTTCGATGTCGCCGGGGTCGCCGTAGCGGAAACCGCGCTGCGCCATGCACCTCGACCACTTCTCTTCGGCCCGCACCATCCGCTGGTCGGCGAGGATGCTGTCGTCGAGCTCGTCGAGCTTGGTCACGAGCGCCGTCAGCACCGGGCCTCCTCCGAAGATCGCCTCGCTCGCCTCCTTCGTGCAACCGCCCAGCTCGCCGAAGTGGCCGGAGTCGACCGCGTCCGCGAACGTCGCGCCGCGGTTGTCGCCCCAGAGCGCGCGGTCATAGGCGGCGCCGTCGGTGGCCGAGAGGCTCCTGCGGATCCGCGCGTTGGGGTCCGCCTGTTCGGTCGCGCGGCCCAACAGCGTGCTGATGCCGTACCCGAACTGCTCGATGAATTCCTCTTCGCTGAGGCGGGCCTTGCCGGTCAGCGCCTGCTGCTGCGCGAACGGGTCCACGGGCGTGTACTCGAACCCCTGTGCCCGCATGCACTCGCGGATGCGGTTCTCCACGCGGCTCTGGCGCTCGAGGATCCCGTCGCTGCTGAAGCCCAGCGTCTCCTCCAGCTCGACGACCTTCGTGGGCTTCTGCTCGTCTTTGCCGCAGCCGGTGGCGACGAGCACGGCGATTGCGATGAGCGCCAGTGGATAGAGGCGGCGACGCACCGCGCAAGTATCCCGAGTGCTGCGTCCTCCCGCCCGCCTATCGTGCGGCCCATGCCTGATTGGGCGATCTGGTTCATCGTCGGCGCTGGGCTGATGGCGGGGGAGCTGCTCGTGACGGCGGCGGTCCTGGGGCCCATTGGCCTGGCCGCCTTCGGCGCGGGGATCGCGGCCGCGGTCGGCGCGAGCTCCGAGGTCCAGATCGTCACGTTCATCGTCCTCACGCTGCTGTCGCTCGTGTTCGCGCGGCCGATCGCGAAGCGGCACCTACTGTCGCAGCCGCCGGAGCTCCGCACCAACGCTCCGGCGCTCGTGGGCGAGGAGGCGCTGGTGCTGCAGCAGGTGGACCGCGACAGCGGCCAGGTCAAGGTCGGCGGCGACGTCTGGAGCGCCCGCCCCGTGAGTCCACAGGACGTGTTCGAGCCGGGCGAGCGCGTCGTTGTCGAGTCTGTCCACCGCACGTTCCTCAACGTCTCGAAAGGGGAGTAGATGTCGCTGACCGTACCGCTCGCTGCCTTACCCCTTGCAGCCTGGGAGCCCGCCGCCGGACTGATCGTCCTGATCGCGCTGGCGGTGGTCGCGCTGATCGTCCTGATCCGGGCGGTGCGGATCGTTCCGCAGGCCCGCGCCGGCATCGTGGAGCGGCTCGGCCGCTATCACCGCCAGCTCGAGCCCGGCCTGGCGCTCGTGATCCCCTTCGTCGACCGGGTGCGGCCCCTGATCGACCTGCGCGAGCAGGTGGTCTCGTTTCAGCCGCAGGCAGTGATCACCGAGGACAACCTGAACGTGCAGATCGACACCGTCCTCTACTACACGGTGATCAACCCGAAGGACGTCACATACGAGGTGGCCAACCCGATCCAGGCAATCGAGCAGCTCACGCTCACGACGTTGCGCAACATCGTCGGCGGGATCGATCTCGAGGAGGCGCTGACCAGCCGCGACACGATCAACGTCCAGCTGCGGACGGTGCTCGACGAGGCGACCGCACGGTGGGGCATCCGGGTCAACCGGGTCGAGCTGAAGGGCATCGACCCGCCGCCCACCATCGTGGAGGCGATGGAAAAGCAGATGCGCGCCGAGCGCGACAAGCGCGCGACGGTGCTCACGGCGGAGGGCACCAAGCAGGCCGAGATCCTCACCGCGGAGGGCGAGCAGCGCGCCGCGATCCTGCGCGCCGAGGGCGTGCGCCAGGCGGTGATCCTCGAAGCCGAGGGTGCGAAGGAGGCGCAGGTCCTGCGCGCGGTCGGCGAGGGCCAGGCGATCACCACCGTCTTCGGCGCGATCCACGAGGGCAATCCCGACCGGGAGCTCCTCACATATCAGTACCTGCAGCAGCTGCCGAAGATCGCAGCGGGCGAGTCGTCGAAGCTCTGGATCATCCCCAACGAGCTGGTGCAGGCGATCGACCGGTTCGGCTCGAATCAGGGGAACGGGCAGTCGGGCCAAGAGTCCGGCTGAGAATCGCACGCGACAGCGCGCGCGGCTGGACTTATCTTGATATGTGACGGTGGGCGAAAGGGACTTCTCGACCATGCGCACGGCTGCGGCACTGGCGATCGCCATCGCCTGCCTGGCGCTGCCCGCGAGCGCGGGCGCGGCCTCGAACGCTTCGTTCGACGACCCGATCGGCGACTCGACCTATTACGCGGCCGACCTCGGCGCGACGACCGTCGCCGTGGGCGACGACGACACCATCAACGTGGACACGCGCATCGTGCCGCGCCCGCCCGCCTACTGGGGCGGCTGCGCCTACACGGTCGGTGCGTTCCCGTACCAGACCTGCGTGCCGGCCAACATGAACGTCACGTGGTACCTCGACTTCTCCGCCAACGGCGGCAGCGTTGCCGACGACGGCGCGGACGCGAAGGTGACCGCGGTTCCCAGCCGGATCCAGACCTTCTGGGAAAGCAGCCGCTGGGACGTGGCCAACGGCAAGTTTGCCGCCGGTGCGAAGCCTGCCGGGGGAGAGGATGCGGGCGGCGCGCATTGGACGCTGCGCCTCGCGGACCTCGGAATCCCGCGGCCCGCGACGGTGCGCATCTGGGTCGTGTCCCTCTACAAGTCCTACAACGGCGTCGGCACTCTTCTGAACTACGCGGACAAGGCGGGCCCGGGGTCAGTTCAGGTCGCCGGTCCACCCGGGGCCGTCAGCGGGCCGAACCCGTCCTGTGCACGGGCGACCAGCAAGGTCAACCGGCTTCAGCGCAAGATCCGCGCGGCCAAGCGACGGGGCGCGAGCCCGCGGCGCCTGCGGCGGCTTCGCTCCCAGCGCAGGCGCGCCCTGAGGAGGATGAAGCGCAACTGCGGTGCGCCCGTGACGGCGCCCGCACCCGCGACGGCGCCTCCCGGCTGCCGGCTCGTGACCAAGACCGTCCTCAAGCAGGAGGGCATCGGCATCTACGCCAAGTGGGTGCTGAAGCCCGAAGTCGTGGTCGAGTGCAGTAAGTAGCCGTCCGGCTACGGCGTGCCCACGAACGAGTCCCAGAACGCGCACTTGTGGTCGGCCGCGAAGCCCGTCTTCGCCTGTGGCGTCGGCGGCACGAAGGACATGTGCGTGTCGCTCGCGACCGTGTAGCGCGGCCACTGCGGCAGGTCCCTCCGGTTGGGCGAGCCCGCGCGCGCAAAGCGCGTCCAGTAGCCCACCATCGCCCCGGCGAGCGCCTCCTGCTCGGTGCTGAACGGGGCGTGCCCGCCGCGCAGGTCGGAGTCGAACAGGAAGGCCAACTCTGCGGCGTGGTAGCTGCCGGTCGGGATGCTTCCCGGTGGGATGAAGGGCTGGGGGGCGTTCGGGTCGTCGAGCTCGTACTGATACGTGCGCACGAACCTCGAGAACGATCCAGCGGCTCTCCGGGCCGGGCAGGCGAAGACCGCATCCGTCCCGATCGCGCTGATCGCCAGCCCGGCGCTCGGGTAATCGTCCACCGGATACTGAGACAGGATCTCGTCGGTGGTCGGCGCGAGCCCGAGCGTGCCGTCGAGGATTTGCACCACGAGCGGATAGAGGAACGTCGAAACCGGCCCGACCATGGATTCGACGTACAGGATTTCGAAGATCGTGAACTCGTCGTGCGTGGAGCCCTCGATCACCGGGACGCGGTTGAAGTTGCCGCTCTCGATGGCGGATCCGATGGTGCGGGGGAGCACGTTGCCGTCGACGTTCGGGATGATCGAGCCCTCGGTCGTCGGCTGGACGGCCAGGATCGTCTCGAGCGGTGCCGAGCGCAGGCACGCGGCCGATTGGTCGGTACAGCCAAGGTTGTTCGCTGCCGCGGCTCCGCTTGTCTCTGCCGCTGCCAGTGAAGGGATCTCCGATGCATATGCGCCGCTCTGGGCGATGGCACGGTCGAACAGCCCCCTCGAGCGGGGAGACGCGAGGTTCGAATGCACGCTCAGGCCTCCAGCGGACTGGCCGAAGATCGTCACGTTGTCGTCGTCGCCGCCAAAGCGTTCGATGTTGCGCTGCACCCAGCGCAGCGCCGCCTGCTGGTCCATCAGCCCGTAATTGCCGGAGCCACGGCCGCCGGACTCGGCGCTCAATGCGGGATGGGCGAGGAATCCGAGGTAGCCGAGGCGATAGTTGAGGGTCACCACGATCACGCCCTGCGCGACGAGTCGTGCGGGGTCGTAGTCATCGCTTTCGCCGACGGTCAGGCCGCCGCCGTGCAGCCACACCATCACGGGCAGATCCTCGTGGTGCCTGTGTCGCCTGTGTCGCTTGTCTCCCCGGCCGTGCTCCCGCTCACGTTTGGCCGGCGTGAAGACGTTCAGGTACAGGCAGTCCTCCGTGGCGGACTCGAAGCCGAACGGAGACGCATGCTGCGGGCAGTGGTTCGCGAACGCGGTCGCGTCCCTGGGAGCGCGCCACCGCGGGGGAGACTGCGGTGGCCGCCAGCGCAGGTCGCCGACGGGCGGCGACGCATAGGGAATGCCGAGGTACTTGTTGACGGCCGGAGTCTCGAGCCCGCGCACCGGTCCCTTGTCCGTGCGCACGACGCCATGTGCTGTTGCATCTGCGGCAGGAATTGCCATCAGGGCGGCGCAGGCCACCAGCCAACCGATCATGAATTTCCGAGGCATGCGTCCTCCGAGCGTCGATGCAGCTTGCGAATCCGGTGAGGCTGGTGAGACTAGTGAGGCTATTCGCTGTCTGCGCCGTGCGTCAAGTCGCCTCCCGCGTTGCCAGCTCGCGGGAGGGACGCCCGCGTCCGGGCTCACTGGTCCAATTACGGCTGTGCCGCTGGCCGAGCTCACAGGCCCAACCCGCGAGGCGCTCGAGCTGGTGCGCGACGGCGATCAGTTCAAGTGGTATGCGGTCTGGATGCTGATCGCAGTCTTCTGGATGTACAGCACCGAGGTCGAGCGCCGCGCATGGCCGGTGGTCGCGGCGGGGCTCGCGTTGTGGTCGGCCGACTGGATCAACGAGATCCTGAACAGCGTCTTCCTGGAGCTGAACGACACGGCTCCGTTCTGGGCCACGACAGGGCCGACCGCCTACCAGATCTTCGTCGGCCTGAACGTCGAGATCTCGCTGATGTTCGCAATCTTCGGGCTGGCCTACGCAAAGTCGTTGCCGGCCGACCGCGACATGCGCATCCTGGGTTTGAACAATCGCCTCGCGCTCGCGCTGCTGTTCAGCGTCATCGCCGTCGGCATCGAGGTATTGCTGAACCAGCTCGATGTGCTGCGGTGGCACTGGTGGTGGTGGGACTGGCCGTTCGTCCCCCTGATCGTCGTGTTCGGCTACCTGTGGTTCTTCCTCGTGGCCGCGCACGCACATGACCTGCCCACCGACCGCGCGCGCTTCCGGTTCGTCGGAAAGCTCGCCGGCATCGCGGCGACCCTGGGGCTGGTCACCGCGCTGCTCGGCTGGGTGTGACAGCGGGGCCGCGGGGGGGGGGGTGAAGAGTTGGGGGGGATGAAAAACACAACAAAAAACACAAGAAAAGAAAAAAAGACGAGAAAACGATGAAACAC
>JBBRDT010000103.1:0-9943 GCA_038203635.1 Solirubrobacterales bacterium | reverse complement strand
TCGGCAGTGGGTGCCCGCCGCTCGCCACCCGCGCCCGCGTCGAGCCGGCGCCGGTGCTGAAGCTCGCCAGCGCGACCGTGCAGAACTGGTATGCGAGCGGGCCCTCGGCAAGCATCGCGCGGTTCAGCGTGCGCAGCAGCTCGTCGGGGGCGTCGTCGCCGCGCATCGCGGTCGCGCGCAGCGTGTGTCGCGCGAGCGAGGTGACCGCCGCAGCGTCGGCGCCCTTCCCGCACACGTCGCCGATCGTGATCGCCCACTCGTCGGACCCGCGCACGAAGATGTCGTAGAAGTCGCCACCGACGTCGTTCGTCTCCCCCGCGGGCCGGAAGCGCGCCGCGATCTCGACGCCCGGGATCTCGGGCAGGTGGGGCGGCAGCAGGCTCTGCTGGAGCTTCGTCGCGATGTAGCTGCTCTCGCCGAACAGTCGTGCGTTGTCGACGGCAAAGGAGGCACGGCGCGCGAGCTCGCGGATGACGCGCACGTCGTCATCGTCGAACGTGCGGTCCGTGACGGAGGACAGTGCGATCGTGCCCAGCGTCCGCCCCCGGGCGACCATCGGCGCGACCACGGCGGACCGCCCCGGCCAGCCCTGTACCGCGTCCAGGTAGGAGTCGTCCGATGTCCACGTCTCGTGCATGCTGCGGTCGATGTCGTCGACTCGCTGCACGCTTCCGGTCCGCATCGCGATCGCGATCGGATGAGCGCTGTCGAGGTCGATGCGCTGTTGTCTGAGGCGCTCGAACACGGCCTTGGCTTTCTCGTCGGAAGAGGCGCTCGCAACGCGCCTCACGAGACCGTTCTCCTCGAGCAGGTCCACCATGCAGCCGTCGCCGAGCGCGGGCACGGTGAGGTCCGCGACCCGCTGGAGTGTCTCCTCCAGGTCGAGCGTCTGGTCCAGCTCCGCGCTCGCCACCGCCAGGAACTCGTTCTCCTCGCTGCGCTTGGTCAACTCGCTGTGCAGGCGCGCGTTGTCGAGCGACAACGCGGCACGGCGGGCCATCGCGGCCGCGAAGTCGACGTCGTCCTGTGTGTAGAAGCGTCCGGACTCGGCGGACACGAGCGTCACCACGCCCAGCGTCTGACCGCGTGCCCGCAGCGGGATCAGCATCGCCGAGCGCAGGCCGACCCCGCGCATGATCTCGAGGTGCTCGGCATCGCGAGCGCTCTCCCGGATCATCTCGTCGGTGATCTCCGCATAGAGCTCTGCCTTGCCGGTGCGCAGCACCTCCGGGACTCCCTGGGTGGCGTTTGGGTCCGTGGGGTACCGGTCCTCCAGGTCCCATGCGAACCGCTCCTGCTTGGGGTCGTTGTGGGCGACCGCGAGACGCCGCAGCGAGCCGTCGTCGCCCTGCATGTGGATGACGCACCAGTCCGCGAGCCGGGGGACGGTGATCCGGGCAAGTCGCCGCAGCACGACCTCGTAGTCCAGCGAGCTGTCGAGCGCCGTGTGGATCTCGACGAGGAAGGAGGCGCGCCGTTCGAGGTCCTCGGCGCGCCGCCGCGCCTTGGTCTCCTGTTCGAGGAGCCGAACCCGTTCGCGCTCGATCTCGAGCTCTTCGGAGATGTCGCGGATGATCCCCGCCAACCCGACGAGCCGGCCCTCCTCGTCGCGGATCGGCGACAGCGTGAGGGCGACGTCGACCAGCTCGCCGTCCTTGCGCTGGCGCACGGTCCGGTGGTTGGCGACCGCTTTGCCCTCCGTCACCTGGCGCACGAGGTACTCGGTCTCGTCCCGGCGGTCCGGGGGCGCGGTGTCGGCGATCGCCATGCCGACCGCTTCGGCTGCGGACCACCCATAGAGACGCTCCGCGCCCGGGTTCCACGCAACGATCCGGCCGTCCAGCCCGACCCCGACCACGGCATCACGCGAATGCTCGGCGATCGCGGCCAGGCGGCGCGTGCTCTCCTCGCCGAGCTTGCGCGCGGTGACGTCGCGCAGGTAGCCGGCGAATATGGGCGGCTCCTCCGTGCCGATGCGAACGATCGAGACCTCGACCGGGAACTCGGTGCCGTCGGACCGCCGGCCGGTCAGCTCCAGGCGCTTCCCGAGGATCTGGTTCTCCCCCGTCTCGAGATAGCGCGCGAGGCCTTCGTGGTGGGCTTGGCGCAGCCGCTCGGGAACCAGCATCTCCGCCACGGTCTTGCCGACCACGTCTGCGCGTCGATAGCCGAAGGTGCTCTCCGCGGCCGGGTTGAACTCGACGATCTGGCCCTCGTGGTTCATGGTGATCACGCAGTCGAGGGCGGACTCGAGCACGGCGCCGCGCAGCGCCTCGGCGCGCCGCACCGCACCCTCGACCCGGCGCCGGTAGAGGTGCTGCCCGATGTAGCGCCCTGCGGTCGCCATGCCCTTCATGAGGTCCGGATCGGGCGCCCGCCGCCGCCGTGAGAACAGGTTCACCACAGCGCGCGTGCCGCCCTCGCCCATGATCGGGAAGGCGGCCGCGGAACGGACGCCGATCGCCGCCGCGGCCTTCGCTTCGGGCAGCATCTCGTCCTGCCTGATGTCCTTGATCCACACCGGCTCGCCGCCGGCGAGGACACGGCCGGGAAGCCCGATCCCCGCACCGTGCTCGAGCTCTGCGCTGAGTTCCTCGAACCGGCCGAGCCGTCCGTGCTGTGATTGCCACGTGGCGGTGCGTCGCAGGGTGCCGGTGCCGGCGTCCACCTCCCACAGCGCCGCGGCGTCCCACTCGAGCGCATGGGCCACGGCCGGGAGGATGCGCGAGCCGGCGTTGTCGAGCCGGCCGGTCTCCGCGAGGGCCCGTGCCACCGCATTGTCGAGCCGCGCGCTCACCTCGGCTCGCTCGCGGATCGCCGCGACGTGAGTCGCGAGCAGTCCGGAGAGCGCCAGCAGTCCGACCTTTATCAGGTGCTGGAACGCCCCGAAGAAGTCGTCGACCACGCCGCCGATCAGGGCAAGCACGACTGACAGCGCAGCCACGGCGGCAGTCTCGAGCCGCCCCGTGCCGACCGCCGCGATGAAAGGCGGGACCGCGAACAGCCCGATCAGGTTCGCCTGTGCGGCGGTTGCCGCGTCGAGTCCGAACAGGCCGAGCAGCACGCCAACCGCGAGCGCCAGCCAGAAGGCCTCAGAGCGCCGCGGTGTCATCAGATCGAGCTTCCTGTCCACCGCGCTGAACCTACCAGCCGAAGCGCCATTTTCCCCCCTGTGGGAACCGGCCCGCGAGTGCGCTGTCGAGGCGGTCGGTTGGCGTCAGGTGGTGCGGCTCAGGCGCCCGGGGGTGCCAAGGAGGTAATCGGAGGATTCGCCACGCCCACCCTCCTGGAGCGAACGAGGCATCGCATCGCGGTCGCCGTAAACAGAACCCCAGGCGACCTTGTTGCCTTCCACGCACCAGACCCATGCGGCGGGGGTGTCCATTTCGAGGCCGTCGTGGGCACGTGCCTTGACCCGTCCCAGCACGACGACGTGGTTCCCGACCTCGCGGAAGCGCGAGGGCAGCGTCTCGAGCTCGGCCCAGATCTGCTCGACGTCTTGGAGATAGCGCCTGATCCCGTCGTGCCCGCGGTAGCACTTGCCTTCGTTGAGCACGGTCACGGTCGGGCCGAAGAACTCGATCTCCGGGTGCATGATCGCGAGCAGCGAGTCCTCGTCGCGCGCGGCGAATGCCTCGAACAGGCGCTCGACAAGCACGACCGGCCCCGTACCTAAGGCCTCCTCCCCCATCACCAAGCAGTATGCCCGATCGTGTCTCAAGCCATCGCCCGGGCGGGCTTACGTACATGGTTTGCGGGGCATTCCCGCTTGGGTAGACGACAGAGCCGATGACCAGACTGAGACGAGTCGACTGTTCCGTGCCGGGAATCACGCGCCGGCGGCGCGGCCGTGGGTTCGAGTTCCTGGATGCGGACGGAGCTCGTATCGACGACGAGGACACGCTCGCGCGCATCCGCGAGCTGGCAATTCCGCCCGCATGGAAGGACGTATGGATCTGCACGCAACCGCGCGGGCACCTGCAGGCGACCGGAGTCGATGCTGCCGGACGCAAGCAGTACCTCTACCACGCTGACTGGCGCACGCGGCGCGACCAGCAGAAGTTCGACGAGATGCTCGAGTTCGCCGAGGCCCTTCCACGCTTGCGTCGCTTCGTGAAGCGCGACCTTGCGGGCGATGACCTGGGCCGCGATCCATTTCGACTACCCCGGCAGGAGCAACCAGCGGCGCAAACAGCTGATCACGGATGCGCAGATCGTCCCGGTGGTCTCGGCGCTGAAGAAACGGCGCGGGGGAAGCCCCGATCTGCTCGCCTATCGCGAGGGTCGTCGCTGGGTGGACGTGACGTCGGCGGACGTCAACGACTACGTCAAGCGCGCGACCGCCGGAGAGTTCTCCGCCAAGGACTTCCGCACGTGGCACGCTACGGTCTTCGCGGCGGTCGCCGTGGTCGGCGAGGTGCCGAAGTCGAAGACGGCGCGCAAGCGGCGCATCAACGACGCGGTCAAGGGTGTGGCGTTCTTCCTCGGCAACACGCCTGCGGTGTGTCGCGCGTCCTACATCGACCCCCGGGTGTTCGATCGCTTCGACTCGGGATGGACGATCGCCCTGCCGAAACGGAGCGGTGACGAGTTGCTCGGAAACGAGACGTCGCGCCACCGCGTGGAAAAAGCCGTGAGCGACCTGATCTCCGAGCCGCGCGAGTCGCCGCTCGTGGAGCGCCCCCTGGCCGCCTGACAGGGTTAGGCTGGAGGCGATGGCGGACAGCGACCGCTACGACCGTGAGGAGAGCGAGGACGAGCGCCTCGACCGCAACCTGATCGAGCTGCTCAACGAGCTGCGCGTCGCGTTGCCGGGCGTGCAGGTGCTGTTCGCGTTCCTGCTGACCGTCCCGTTCACGCAGCGCTTTGCCTCGCTCACGCCAACGCAGGAGAAGGTGTACTACGCGACGTTGCTGGCGACGGCAACGTCCGCGCTGCTCCTGATCGCGCCGTCGGCACACCACCGGATCAGCTTCCGCCAGCAGGACAAGGCGTACATCGTGTTCCTGGCGAACCGCCTCACGATCGTCGGGCTCGCGTTCCTGGCGGGCGCGATGTCGTGCGTCGTTTGGCTGATCACAGACCTGCTCTACGGCAGCACCGCGACGACAGTCGCGACCGCTACCACCGCGCTCGCCTTTGCGGGCGTCTGGTACGTCGTTCCCGTGGTGCGGCGCATTCGCCGCGACCGCGCCTAGCGCCTACGTCAGACCGGCGTACCAGGCGCCGAACGTGAGCGCGAACATCCCGAGTGCCGGTATCACCACGGTGCGGTAGACGGGCTCCACGATCGGGCGCGTCAGGACCCACGCGAACAGGCTGGTGCAGAGCGCCATCGACAGAACGGACATCGGCGCGAACACGGCGAGCGCCGCCGCTGCCTCGAGCTGTGTCGGGAGTGCGGCGATCAGCAGCAGGACGACCGCGCCGGTCCCGGCGAGGCCGTGCAGGATGCCGATGCCGAACGCCTGCTGCGGAGTGCGCACGTGGCGATGGTCGTGGCTACCGCCGCCGCGGCGCAGGTGGCGCCGCCGCTCGTGGCCGTCGTCCGCGGCGGCGTCATGCGGTGCATGCTCGTGGTGGTGCACATGCTCGTGCGCCGCGGCGCGGAAGTCGCCCCTGAACCACTTGACGATCACGCGCGCTGCCAGCAGCAGGATGACGATCCCGACCGCCTTTTCGGCCCCGGCCTCGAGCCAGGCCGGCAGCTCGGACTTGAAGAAGATCAGGGGCAGGCCGATCACGAGCAGCATCGCAGCGTGCCCGGCGCCCCACCAGATGCCGAGCCGGGTGGCGGCCCGTCTGTCTCCGCCATCGGCGGCGACCAGCGACGTCACCGCGACGAGGTGGTCCGGGTCCGACGCGTGCCGCAGGCCGAGCGCCAGCGCGATCCCGAGGGCGACCAGCAGGGGAGCGCCGCTGAAGAGCCCGGTCAGCCAGGCGTCAACGTCCTCCACCGGTTGAAACAGAAACTCGAAGTCCACCCCGATCCCCTCCACATATCGACCGTGACGCCGCAAAGGCGGCCCTGGCAACCCCTTACGTGCGGTTGCCTGTGGTGGATCACTCCCCCTCGGGCCGGATCGTACCCCTCTTCGGCGGGTCGCATCTCGCCCTGTGTCACACGACGTCCGGTACGGCCTTCGCGGTCAGGACGATGCCCAGCGCGAGGATCAGAAGAGTCGACAGCGCGGGCAGCGCAGCGATCACGCGGGGCGTCACCCGCAGCCGCGACCCGGCCGCCGACGCGGCGCGTTTGCCCTGCACGATGAGCAGTCCGAGGACCGTGATGGTCGCCGCCAGCCCGAGGCTGAACGCCGTGATCAGGATGAGGCCGAGCCCGACGTCCTTCTGGGAGATCGCCGCCAGCAGCACGACGAGCGCGCTCGGGCACGGGATGATGCCGGCGGAGATTCCCATCCCCGCGAGGCCGCGCCACGTCGGGTCGAGATCGTGCTGATGCTCATGGTGATCGTCGCCGTGCTCGTGCTGGTGGCCCGCGTCCGGCGAAGGCGCCCGACCGCTGTGCTCGCGGGCCCAGCGCAGGCGTGATGCGAGCACGCTCAGGCCGACCGCGACGATCAGCAGGCCGGCGGCGAGATTCAGCCACGGGTACAGGTCCTCGGGCAGCACCCATTGCGACAGCAGCAGCGTGACCAGCCCGAGCGCGAAGACCCCGATCGTGTGCGTGACGGTCACGATGGCCCCCAGCGCGACGGCGTGACGCGGCGCGCCGCGGTGGAGTTGACCGAGCCCTGGAAGGCCGTGGAGCAGGCGGGCGCGACGCCCAAGATCGTCGAGGAGTTCGCCGAGGGCCGTCACGAGGCCCAGCGCGCGCAAACGGTGGGCGCGCAGTCCTAGACTGAGAGGCCATGGTCAGGTCCCCCGCCTCGGCCGAGAGCCTCGTAGAGAAGATCCGGCCGTTCATCGGGGACGAGCGGGTGCTGGCGGCAGTTGCGGCCGTCCCTCGGCACCTGTTCGTCCCCGCGGCCCTCTCCCGGTTCGCCTGGGAGAACACCGCGCTGCCGATCGGCGCGGGACAGACCATCTCGCAGCCGGTGGTGGTGGCCCGCATGTGCGAGGTGCTCGAGTTGGGCGGTGACGAGAAGGTGCTCGACGTCGGCACCGGCTCGGGCTATCACGCCGCGGTCCTGGCACAGCTGGCGCGCGAGGTCTGGAGCATCGAGCGCAAGGCGAAGCTCGCGGAGCAGGCCCAGCGCAACCTCGCGGCCGCCGGGATCGAGAACGTCCACGTGATCGTGGGCGACGGCTCGGAGGGCTATCCGTCGCAGGGTCCCTACGACGCCATCAACGTCGCGGCCGCCGCGCATGACGTGCCGAAGGCGCTCGAACAGCAGCTCACGCCGGATGGTCGCCTGGTGGCACCGGTGAACGGCGGCGCGCAGCGCCTGTTGCTCGAGCGCCGGCGCGGCGACACATTCGAGCGGACGTCGCTCGAGCCGGTCAGGTTCGTGCCGCTCGTCGGCGACACGGATAATTCGGCCGATGCCTGAGCTGCCGGAGGTGGAGATCACCGCACGCCGCCTGAACAGCGCGCTCGCGGGAGCGACGATCGAATCCGCGCTTGCTCCCGGCATGGTCACGATGAAGACGTTCGACCCGCCGCTGTCCGCGCTCGCGGGCCGGTCGATCACCGGCGTGCGGCGCATCGGCAAGATGCCGGTTGTCGAGATCGGCGACCTGTCGCTGTTGATCCACCTGATGTCGGCCGGCCGGCTGCAGCTGTGGGACAAGCGTGCGTCGCTGCGCGACAAGGCGTCGCGCCTGCTGATCCGCGTCGACGGCGAGCGCGAGCTGCGCCTGCGCGAGTTCGGGACCCAGCAGCGGGCGTGGGCCAAGCTGCTCCCGCCCGATGCGGTGCAGCGCGACGACGCGGTCGCGACTCTCGGCCCCGAGACATGGCCGGCGCCGGATCCCGATGCGTTTGCCGAGCTGATCCGCCAGCCGCGACACCTCCATCCGCTGTTGCGCGATCAGCGCGTGATCGCCGGGATCGGCCGGTCGTGGGTCGACGAGATCCTGTGGGAGGCGCGCCTGTCGCCGTTCCAGCGCGGATCAGAGCTCGACGACGACGCGGTCGAGCGGCTGCGCCTCACCGGCGCGCAGGTGCTTGGTGGAGCGCTCGAGCACTACGAGCAGGTGATCGGCGACACCGTTCCCGACAAGCTGCCGATGCCGCTGCAGGTCCACCGGCGCGACGGGCAGCCCTGTCCGCGCTGCGGCACGACTCTGCAGAGTGTGCACTACAAGGACTACGTGATGACGTATTGCCCGGAGGAGCAAACGGGCGGCAAGGTATATAAAGACCGGCGCTTGTCGCGCCTGCTGAAGTGACCTGGGAGTCCTAGGCCTCGCCGCCGATCAGCAGTCCCAGTTGCCGCGACTGGGCGACGAGCGTCCCGTCGGGGGACCACAGCACGCCGTCCTCCTCGAAGAAGCCGTCGCGCACGAGTGTCGTGTGGAACCTGCCGAGCAGGAGGGAGTCGGCGAGCGGCAGCGGTGCGCGGAACAGGACGCTGAGCTCGATCGTTGGCGCCGGCGCGAGCGACTTCAGCCGCGGCCACGGCGCCGGGTACCAGGCATCGGCGAGCACGCATACCGTGAGCGCGTCGATCGGTCGTTCCTCGAGCAGCCCGAGCCAGCCTCCCGTCAGCGCGTGGTCCGAGCCGCTGAACGCGGCGTCGCCGAAGCGGGTCTGCATCGTCACGAGGCTCATGAAGGGCGGCTCCTTCGATCCGGGCAGGCCGCGTGACACGGCAGCCCGCGGGCCCGGCGGCTCGACCTGCGGCATGGAGACCTCCGACAGCAGCGGGCCAGGCCACGGCGCGGACAGTGCTGCCACGCCGAGCGCGATCAGCTTGCCGTCCTGCTCGAGCCGTGCGCTTGCCGTCGTGAGTGAGCGGCCCACGCGCTCGACCACCGGGCGCACGGTTATCGGACCGGCCTCGGGAGGTCTGAGGAAGTAGACGGTGAGCGAACGTGGCTGGCGGTCGGCGTCGTCGACGGCGAGCTGTATCCCGCGCTGGACGATCGCCATCACGTATCCGCCGAGTGGTCCGCGCGGGGTCCACCAGGTCTCGCCGATGTTCCCCTCGTACATGTCCTGGCCGGCCGGGCGCAGCGCGGTGTCGTGGTCCAGTCCCATGGACGCGGCACCCTAGCGGCCCACCAGACGACCGGGTTTCGTCATATTGTGCGCCGGTGATGTCCCGCCGCCTCCTCCTGATCCTGCCTGCGCTCGTCGCGATCGCGTTGCCCGTCGCTGGGTGCGGCGACGACAACTCCGACAGCTCGACTCAGGCCACGGTCCAGACGCAGGCCCAGACGACGCCTCCGCCGACACCTCCGCCCGCGGCTTCCGCGCCGAAAGCGAAGAAGGTCAAGCCCACCGCGGGCGAAGCAAGTCTCAGCAGCAAGCCCAAGGTGCCCAAGGGCAGCGGTGACGCGCCCACCAAGCTCGTCGTCCAGGACCTGATCGTCGGCAAGGGCAAGCGCGCCAAGGCCGGCGACATGGTCACGGTCCAATACGTCGGCGTGCTGTTCAGCAACGGCAAGCAGTTCGACGCGTCGTGGCAGGGCTCGAAGCCCGGTCCGGGATTCGACTTCCCGCTCGGTGCCGGCCAGGTGATCCCCGGTTGGGACCAGGGCGTCGTCGGCATGCGGGTGGGTGGACGCCGCAAGCTCATCATCCCTTCCTCGCTCGCCTACGGGGCACAGGGCTTCCCGCCCGACATCCCCGCGGACGCCGCGCTGATCTTCGACATAGACCTGGAGAAGGCCGCCGGCTAGCTGTAGTTCCTCACCACGTTTGTCATCCGGGCCCCCTTGGAGGCTGGGAGCTGCCAAAGCCACCCAGTCCCAAGGAGGACCCAGATGAAGCTTCACGCTAACGCCAAGACCTGTCCGAACAGTCGACGGTTGC
>JBBRDT010000102.1:0-9960 GCA_038203635.1 Solirubrobacterales bacterium | reverse complement strand
GCCGAGCTCGACCTCGTAGTTGCCGGGACGCTGCACGTTCCCCGAGACCGACACCATCTTGGTGCCGGTGGACTTGTCGATGCCCATGGCGGCGAACCACTTGGCTCCCTTCTCGATGATGAAGGGCGTGTTGCAGAGCGTTTCGACGTTGTTGATCAGCGTCGGTCCCTGGTAGAGGCCCTGAAGCGCGGGGAAGGGTGGCTTCAGGCGCGGGTTGCCGCGCTTTCCCTCGAGCCCGTCGAGCAGTCCCGTCTCCTCGCCGCAGATGTAGGCGCCCTGCCCGCGGTGGACGACCAGGTCGAGATCGGTGTCCGAGCCGAAGATGCCCTTCCCGACGTAGCCCTTCTCGTGTGCCTCGATCAGCGCAGCGTCGAGGATCTTGGCCTGCAGTTCGTACTCGCCGCGGATGAAGATGAACGCCTTGTTGGCCCCCGCCGCGATCGCGCCGATGATGATGCCCTCGATCAGCAGGTGCGGGTTCTTCTGCATCAGCAGGCGGTCCTTGAACGTTCCCGGCTCGGACTCGTCCGCGTTGCAGCACAGGTACTTGTCCATCGAGCCCTTCGGGACGAAGCTCGCTTTGAGGCCCATCGAGAAGCCGGCGCCGCCACGACCCCTCAGACCCGAGGCCTCGAGCTCGTTGATGATCGAGTCGTCGTCCATCTCGAACAGCGCCTTGCGCATCGCGCGGTAGCCGCCGATGCGCTCGTAGACGTCGATGCCGGCGAGGCCGGGGACGTTGATGTTGTTGAGCAGCCGGAGTTCGGTGAGCATCGTTACGCGCTGCCTTCCCAGGGCAGCCGGTAGTCGGGGTCGCCGAGGCCGCGGCCGGGGAGCGGCTTGCGGCCGGCGCGGATCGACTCGACGATCTCGTTCGCGTCCTCTGGCTCGAGCGGGCCCACATAGCGGCCGTCGATCGAGGCCATCGGTGCCATCTCGCAGGCGCCCAGGCATTCGAAGCCGCGGATGTCGGTGTCCTCGAGCGCCTCGGCCTCCGCTTCCTTCTGGAGCGCGTCGAGAACGCGGCGCGGATGTTTCGGCATGCACGCGACGCTCGTGCACACGTACACGTGGTGCGTGCCGACAGGCTCCTCGTTGTACATGTCGTAGAAGCTCGCGATCATCGACAGGTAGGCGGGCGTGAGCTTCATGACCGCGGAGACCTGATGCAGGGCCTCGGGCGAGCACCAGCCGTGCAGGTCCTGGGCGGCGTGCAGGGCGGGCATAACGGCGGAGCGGCGATCCGGGTACCTGGCCATCGCGGCCTCGATCTTGTTCTTCAGGTCCTCGGGCACGTCGATCTCGGCGAGGTCCGGGATCACGGCCGGGTCCCTGGTCAGGTCGACGGCGGCGTCCCATCCGCGCGCCGTGCCCGGCTCCGTGATGTGGGGCGGCAGGTCGGGGCGCTCGGTTTCCACGGGCTCCGCGCGATCCGCGATGCTCGGGTCCGCGCCGCCGGGGGCTGCCTCGGTCGCGGTCGTGCCGAGCGCGCCCGGATCCTGATCGGGGACGGTCTCGGCGCGAGGGTCGCCCTCCGGCGCGCGCTCGTCCTCAGGCATCCCGATCTGAGGAGCGTCCTGCCCCGCCGAAGGCTTATCGCCGTAGCCACCTTCGGGCGTCATCGGTCCACCCCTCCGATAATCGGATCGAGCATCGCGACACCCGCGATCATGTCCGCAAGCAGGTGGCCCTTCGACATGTCCGGCAGCATCTGCAGGTTCACGAACGAGGTGTCGCGGAAGTGCACGCGCGCGGGCTTCGACGACCCGTCGGCCAGCACGTAGCAGCCGAGCTCGCCGCGCGGCGCCTCGATCGGCTGGTACACCTCGCCCGGCGGCACGCGGAAGCCCTCGGTGACGAGCTTGAAGTGGTGGATCAGCGCCTCCATCGAGGTCGCGAGCTCATGCCGCGGCGGCAGCGCGATCTTGCGGTTGTCGCTGATGTACTGCCCCTCGGGCAGCCCGTCGAGCGCCTGCTCGATGATCTTCAGCGACTCGCGCATCTCCGCCATGCGCACGCGGAAGCGGTCGTAGTTGTCGCCTGTGGTTCCGACCGGGATCTTGAAGTCGAAGTGGTCGTAACACGAGTACGGGTCAGCCTTGCGCAGGTCCCACGGGTTGCCGGTCGCGCGCAAGAGCGGGCCGGTGATGCCGAGCTCGAGCAGCCGCTCCTCCGACACGACGCCGGTGTTCTTGAGGCGCTGGAGCAGGATCTCGTTGCGGTCGAGCAGCGCCTCGTACTGGTCGATCCGCGACGGCATCCGGGCGAGGAACTCCCGGCATTTGGTGTCCCAGCCCGGCGGAAGGTCCTCGAACACACCGCCCACCTGGATGTAGCGCGTGTGCAGGCGCTGGCCCGACGACATCTCGAACAGGTCGAGGATCATGTCGCGGTCGCGCAGCGCCCACCAGAGCATCGTGATCGCGCCGAGGTCGAGTGCGCTCGTGCCGAGCCAGAACAGGTGCGAGGCGATCCGGTTCAGCTCGAGATGGATTACGCGCAGGTACTGGGCGCGCTGCGGCACCTCCTCGTCAAGCAGCTTCTCCACGGCCATGCAGAAGGCGGTCGCGTTGAAGTAGTAGGACAGGTAGTCCATCCGCTCGACGAACGGGATCACCTTCCAGTACTGCTGGTCCTCGCACGACTTCTCGATGCCGGTGTGGAGGTAGCCGATGATCGGGACGACGTCCTTCACGATCTCGCCCTCGAGCGTGGTCAGGAGGCGCAGCACGCCGTGGGTGGCGGGGTGGTGCGGCCCGATGTTGATCGTGAAGAGCTCGCTGTACTCGTCGAGCTCGGAGCCGGGGATAGGCGCGCCAGGCTCGTCCATCCGCTCCATGGAGACCGACTGCTCGCGCTCCCGATACGGAACGGCCAGCGGGTCGTGGGTGTGCTCGACGTCAGTCATACCAGCGCGGAACCTGGTGCTCGTTGAACGTGAACAGCACTTCCTCGCCGCCCATCGGGAAGTCGCGCCGCTGCGGGTGGCCGACGTAGTCCTCGGGCATCAGGATGCGGCGCGGGTCGGGGTGGCCGTCGAACTCCACGCCGAACATGTCGTAGACCTCGCGCTCCTGGAAGTTCGCCGTCGGGAAGAGGTCGACGACGCTCGGTACGGCGGGGTCTTCGACCGTCACGCGCGTCTTCACGTTCAGACGGTCGACGCGCTCCATCGAGAGCAGCTGGTAGTGGACGCCTAGCCGCGGCTCCTCGGGGAGGTAGTCGCAGCCGTGCACCGACATCAGGTGCGGAAAGGTCTCGCCGGCCTCTTCCTTCAGGTAGCGGAGCACATCGCGCACGCTCGCGGGGTTGACCTGGAGGGTCGCGCGCCCGCGGAAGAACTCCGTGTCGACCACGGTCTCGTGGCCGAGCTGCTCGCGCACCTCGGCGGCGATCAGCTCGAGGCCGGTTGCGTCAGGCAAGTTCCTCGGTGCCCTTCGCGTTGTAGCGCGCTCGCCAGCCGAGCGTGGGGTCGCCCTTGATCTTGTTCTGCAGCTTGATGATCCCGTACATAAGCGCCTCGGGCCGGGGCGGGCAGCCTGGTACGTAGACGTCCACGGGCATGAACTTATCGGCCCCCTGGACGAGCGCGTAGTTGTTGAACATGCCGGCGCTCGACGCGCACGCGCCCATCGCGATGACCCACTTCGGCTCGAGCATCTGGTCGTAGATGCGGCGCAGGATCGGCGCCATCTTGATCGAGACGCGGCCCGACAGGATGATCATGTCCGCCTGGCGCGGCGAGGCGCGGAACACCTCGGCGCCGAAGCGGCTCGCGTCGACGCGCGGAGACCCGACCACCGAGATCATCTCGATCGCGCAGCAGGCGAGGCCGAAGGTGAGCGGGAACAGGGCGTTGGCGCGGGCCCAGTTCTGCGCCTGCTCGAGCGTGGTCAGGCCCATCCGGTCCTCGACGTACCGGTCGAGGTCCTCGCCCTCCAGCTCGCCTCGCAGCAACTGGCGCGCGCGCAGCTGATTGATGCGGAGGTCCTTCGGGTCGGCATTGCCCCCGTTCACGGCCTGGCGGATCACTTCCATTCGAGCGCCCCCCTCCGCCACACGAACACGAATGCCACGAACAGCAGAACGATGAACGTGATCACCTCGGCCAGGGCGTAGGTCCCGTAGGCCTTCAGCTGGACCGCGACCGGGAACAGGAACACGACCTCGATGTCGAACAGGATGAACAGCATCGCGATCAGGTAGAAGCTGATCCCGAACCGGAAGGTCGACTTGATCTCGGACGGGAGCCCCGACTCGTACGGCTGGCTCTTGACCTTCGACGGCCGGCGCGGGCCGAGCGCGCCGTTCGCCCAAGTGAAGATGAGCCCCACGGCGGTGCCGAGGAACAGGAAGACGACAGCGGGAACGTAGCTGTGGAGCATCGGGCGGGCAGGGTTATATCGCCCTTTGTGACAACTTGCTACATAGTGCGATTGGGTGCTTTCTAAAGCGGTCTCAGCGGCGCCGCCTGCCATCCTCTCCGGCCGCATGAAGGACGTCCACGCGATCCTCGGAATCGCCACCCTGGCCGTGAACGCGCTGGCGGCGGTCTGGGGTGGGCTCGCGTGGATGCGGGCCGACCCGTCGGTGTCGTTCTGGTACGTGCTGCGGGTCGCGCAGGGATTCGTGGTGATCGAGGTGTTGCTCGGGCTGGTGCGACTGATCCAGGGCGCCAAGCCGCCGGACGAGCTGCACTACGTGTATGCCGTCGCGCCTCTGGTGATCGCGCTCGTCACGGAGGCGATGCGCAGCGGCGCCGCCCACTCGGAGATCGAAGCCCTCGACGGCGTCGACCCGGAGACGCTCCCGCGGCGCGAGAAGGTGCTGCTCGCCCGGCGCGTGGTTGTGCGCGAGATCGGGATCATGACCGTGGGCGTGATCCTGGTCGTGACGCTGCTCATACGGGCGGCGCAGAGCGGCGGAGCTTTCTAGAAGGAACGCCGAGCGGGGCGCAGAAACATAACCCCGCCCCGGCGCCGGCCTGGACGGCCTTCCACACGCAACTGACTGCACGGCGGTCGTCCTCATCGGCGGCGATCAGAGCCGGTCGCCGGGGTAATAAAACGCCGCTCGGCGCTCGCGCTCGGCCTGCCGTCCCAGGCTCAACCGCCGCTCGCGCGACCACCTCGCGGCGGGCTACTTCTGTTCGCCGCCCTGTTCTTCTCGCGCTCGGCGCTCGCGCTCGGCCTGCCGTCCCAGGCTCAACCGCCGCTCGCGCGACCACCTCGCGGCGGGCTACTTCTCTTCGCCGCCGGCATCCGGATCGGCCGGGCGCTTGGTCTGGTCGGAGGTCACGATCAGCGTGCCCCTCATGCCAAGGCCGGCGTGGTCGCCCACGGTGCAGAGGAACTCGTAGGTGCCCGGGCCGAGGGTCGCCTGACCGGACTCGACCTTGCCGGGGCCGAAGATCGGCGTACCACCGAGGTCCTTGCCGTCCTTCTCCACATGCAGATCGTGGGCGAGCGAACCGTTGTTGCGCAGCACGAACCGGACGATCGTGGGCCTGGTGGTGCCGCTGTTGACAGTCACCGAGGTTGGCTCGAAGGAGTACTCGTCGGCGCCGAAGGCGATCGGCTGGTTGTGGCCGACCGTCACGGTGTCCTTCTTCTCGATCCCGACGCCCTTCTTGTCCATGTCGGCTCCCCCGCAACCTGTTAGCAGCGCAAGGCTCACCAGTACGGCTGGGAGGGTCTTGGCCACAGCGGCGGATAATATGCGCGCCCATGCCGTGGCCACGCCGCTTCATCGCCTGCTGCCTCGTCGCCTGCGCCGCCCTGGCGACCGGCTGCGGGGACAACGGGATCAAGGTCTCGAAGAGCGACGGCCCGGCCGTTCAGCACGGGGCCAAGCTCTTCAACGAGCGCTGCGCCGGCTGCCACACGCTCGATGCCGCCGATGCCTATGGCTCGAAGCCCGAGGGCAAGGTCAAGGGCGGCGAGCGCACCGACGGGCCGAACTTCAACGTTCGCAAGGAGACCCGCGACGACGTGCTCTACGCGATCCGCAACGGCGGCTTCTCGGGCGCGATCATGCCCGCCAACATCGTCGTCGGCACCGACGCTCGGGACGTGGCGCTGTTCCTGGAGCGCTACGCGGGGGCCAAGTCGACTGCACCCACGGTCGGCGACAAGACCGCGAAGTAGCCGAGAGGGCCTCGCGCCGTGCTCGACCTGAAGGAGATCCGCCGGGACCCTGACGCGGCCCGCGCCGCTCTGGAGCGCCGCCACGCGGCCGACCGTCTCGACGAGGTGTTGCGCCTGGACGCCCGCCGCCGCGAGCTGCTCCCGCAGGAGGAGTCGCTGAAGGCCGAGCAGAACCGCGCGAGCAAGGCGATCGGCCAGGCCAAGCAGGGCGGCGGCGACGCGTCCGAGGCGATCGCGGCCATGCAGGAGGTGGCCGCGCGCGGGAAGGCGCTGTCGGCGGAGCGCGCGGATGTGGACGCCGAGCTCGATCGCACCCTCGCCTCGCTGCCCAACCTGCCGCTCGAGTCGTCGCCCGTCGAGGAGGAGGTCGTGCGCGAGTGGGGCGAGGCGGGATTACCACCCAGCCCACCCCGCGATCACCTCGAGCTGCTCGACGGGCTCGTCGACATGGAGTCGGGCGCGAAGCTGTCCGGATCGCGGTTCGCCTACCTGCGCGGGCCGCTTGTGATGCTCGAGTTCGCCCTGGTGCGGTGGGCGATGGAGGTGCTGTCGGGTCACGGGTTCGAGCCGGTGATCCCGCCCGTGCTCGTGCGCGAGGAGGCGCTCTACGGGACCGGCTTCCTGCCCGACACCGAGCAGCAGATCTACCGCCTGGCCGACGACGATCTCTACCTGGTGGGCACCTCGGAGGTCGCGCTGGCGTCGATCCACCGCGAGGAGATCCTCGGCGCCGGCGACCTGCCCCGCCGCTACGCAGGCTTCTCGCCCTGCTTCCGCCGCGAGGCCGGCGCTGCCGGCAAGGACACGCGCGGGCTGTTCCGCGTGCACCAGTTCGACAAGGTCGAGATGTTCTCATTCGTCGAGCCGTCGGCGTCCGAGGAAGAGCACGAGCGCATCCTCTCGATCGAGGAGGAGCTGATGCAGGCGCTCGAAATCCGCTACCGGGTCGTGAACATCGCCGCCTGGGACCTCGGAGCCTCGGCCGCCAAGAAGTACGACGTGGAGGCGTGGCTGCCCGGACAGGGCGCATACCGCGAGCTCACCTCGTGCTCAAACACGACCGACTTCCAGGCGCGGCGGCTGGGCGCGCGCTACCGGGCCGAGGATGGATCGGTCCGGTTCATGCACACCCTCAACGGCACCGCCACGGCGGTCGGGCGCACGATCATCGCGGTGGTCGAGAACGGCCAGCGCGACGACGGCACGATCGAGATCCCGTCGGTGCTGCACGCTTACGGCGCGCCCGACGAGATCGCCGTCCGGTCGTAGCGCTAGACACCCCCCGGTGCTGAAGGACTTCCGGCAGTTCATCCTGCGCGGCAACCTGGTCGACCTCGCGGTGGCGGTGGTGATCGGCGCCGCGTTCGGGGCGGTCGTGTCCGCGCTGGTCGCCGACCTCGTGACCCCGCTGATCGCGGCGATCGGCGGCAAGCCGGACTTCAACGCGCTCACATTCACGATCCACGGCAGCACGTTCCGCTACGGCCACTTCCTGAACGCGCTGATCTCGTTCCTGACCGTTGCCGCGGTGGTCTTCTTCCTCGTGATCAAGCCGGTGAACGCGCTGCTGTCACGTGCGCGCGCCGAGCCACCCGTGGACCCGCCCAGCACCCGCGAATGCCCCGAGTGCCTGAGCGAGATCCCCACGGCCGCGGGTCGCTGCGCGTTCTGCACGGCAGAGATTGGCGCCGGCGGCTAGACCTCGCGGCGGGAGCTACTGCTCGTCCCGGCGCTCCCGCGCGCGGCCATGGCCGTGCTCGTCGTCTTCCGCCAGGCCCTGGTCTATCTCGGCCCTGAACTCCGCGCTGAGCTCATGCAGGCGCGCGTCCATGTCGGGCGGAGCCAGGCTCGAGTCGGCGACGTCGGCGATCTCGTGGCGGATGCGCGATACGTCCCTGCGCGTCTCCTTGTCGAGCTTCACCGGGCCGTCGGTGGAGACGACGTACTGGTAGGCGTACGCGAACGTGGTGCAGCGGGTGCAGCGCTCGTTCAGCGCCACGGCCACATTCTTCGGCTCGGACGTCGACGGGTGTCCGGTCACGAATACCGCCTGCACGGCGACTGCCACGGTCCGGCAGTCGGCGCAGTCGTGTGAGTAGGCGCTCGCCACGTTCTCGCTCTGCAGGTTGTCGCCGCCGTAGTAGCCGACCTTCAGCTTCGACTGCGTGTCCGTCACGTTCTGTCCGCTCGTCTGCACGTCGACGACGTTGTCCGGTCCGGTGTCCTCGGCGGCTTGCGCGCCCACCGACACGGACAGGGCGATTGCGACGGTCAGGGCTGTAAGTCTCCTCATGGTGTCTCCGGTGTGGTTGGCGTCGTCTGGGTGGTCGAATCCGGTGGCGGCTGTTGCTCTGTGGTTGTGGTCGCGGGGTCCTGTGCGCTGGGGTCCTGGGCGGCCGGGTCCTGCGCGCTCGGGTCCTGCGGGGTCGTGCCGGTCTGGCTCTGATCGGTCGTCGGCGCGGCCGTCTGATCGGTGGTCGGCGGCGGCGCCTGCTCGTCCGTCGTGGTCGATCCGGTCGTGTCCGCGGTGGGCCCCTGTGCATCCGGCTCCCCGCGCGCCGGTTTCTGCGACGCCTTGCCCTGGGTCGACTGCGCCGAGGGCTTCGCGCGCTGCTGCGTCGCACGGTCGCGCTCGGTCGGCGCGCCGCCAAGCTGCTGCTGGCGCTGAGGCGTGAGCGCCGCGCGCCCGCTCGCCGCGTGCCTGATCTGATCAACGGCGCCGACAACGGTGCCGCGCTCGCTCGGCTGGATCGGCTTGTAGTCGCCGTTCGGCCACCAAGTGAAGGCGATCGCTCCGGCCGCGACCGCACCCGCGACGGTCACGCCGGCGCGCCTCACACGGCTGCCGGCCGACCAGCGCCAGGCGCCCTTGCCGCTGCGGCCGGCGATCCTGATCAGCGTGTAGACGAAGCCGATCGCCGGGAGGGCGAGCACGACCATCTGAAGCGCGGCCCGGATGCCACGCAGCGCCTGGCCCTTGCCGAATGCGGGACCGACCACGTCGTAGTGCGTCCAGAACGAGTCCCAGCCGGTCGCGAACAAGCGCGGCGCGTTGATCACCATCAGCGTGAACATCAGTGCGAGCACCGGCACGAGCAGCGCGATGTACCCCGTCACGACGATGCGCACCCACGGCTTCAGCTCGGTCACGCGGTCGTCCGGCTTGCGCCCCGGCACGAGGCTGAGGAGCACAGGCTTGATCCGCATGAGGATGTCGGGCACGCCGGTGAGGTCGCTGATGATGTAGTAGCCGTCGAGCCGCAGGAACGGCAGCGACTGCTGCACGATCGCGAACGTCTGGAGCACCACGAGCAGGAGCAGCGGCTCGAAGCCGGTGAGCGCGTAGGCGGCGCCGATCGCGAGCGCGAAGATCGCGTTGAAGTACATGCCGCCGGTGTCGGTGCGCAGGCGGCCCCACTTTCGGAGCCGGTACGAGTCCGTGATGTCGGTGTAGAAGGCCGGCCAGACGATGTAGATGCCCACCCCCATCACGCCCGGCTTGCCGCCGCCGTAGCGGAGGGCGCTGGCGTGGCCGATCTCGTGGAACGCCGTGGCCACCACCACGGCGCCGAGCATCACGAGCAGGAGCAGCGGGTCGTAAAGCGTGTGGCGCAGGCTCTGACTGATGCCGTGGATGAAGAAGAGCCACACATCGAGACCGACGAACGCGGCCACGGCGAGCGCCATCACCGGCGGGAGGAAGAGCGGCTTGAACACGGTCGTGAAGCCGCGCACCACGGTGTCCGGCAGCACCGATGCGCGGAACTTCAGCGCGAGCAGCGGGTCGACCTTCTTCAGCTGCTGCGCCTCGCCG
>JBBRDT010000101.1:0-10112 GCA_038203635.1 Solirubrobacterales bacterium | reverse complement strand
ATTCGAGAAGGCGGGGGCGGACCGAACGGGTCGTCCTACGGACCGGGCACCACCGGCCACGCCTCCTTGACGAGGAGCATCCCGCGCTGGCGGAAGGAGGCCGTCGCGCGCGGGCCGGTGAGGTACTGCAAGAAGGCGGCGACGATCGGGCCCACCTGGCGGAGGCGCCGTAGCGTCACGAACGAGATCGGGTAGGCGTCGGGGTGCGACAACGCGCGCACGGACGGGTCGCTTGGCGCCGCCCCGCCGACTGGGACCGCGCACGTCGTCTCATGGAACGCACGGGCTCGCGACCAGCTCGTCACGGCCGCGATTGCGAGGTTGCCCGATGCGGCCTCGAACAGGCCGCCGTCGTGCGCAGCCCGTGCCCCTTGGGGCAGCCGGATGCCAGCGCGGAATCGGGGCTCCACGAAGCGATCGACTCCGCTGCCGGCGCGGCGCAGCGCGATCGCGTCCCCGCTCGCCGGGGTCGCAACGCCGGCCCCCGACCACGTACGGATGGTCCCCGCGGCGATCCCCCGGGCGGTCGCACGGGACACCCCCGAGGCACACGCGGGATGCCCGCGGCTCACGGCTAGCACGTCGGCGTCGCGGCCGAGGTCCGCGCGCACCCGCACATAACGACGCTCAGCGGCTTTGAGCCGGCGGTCGAGGAAGATTCCCTGGGGGCTCGGAAAGCGCCGCGCCCGGATCATGTTCCTCAGGTAGATGTTGGCTGACGGGCCCACAGCCGCGGCGGCATTGCCGAATATGTACCGGTACTTCCGCCCTCCGACGCGGACCGTGATCGGCACGACTCGCTGCCCGCGCGGGTACATGGCGAACGTGGTCGGTGTGAAGCCGATGAGGTGGTCGACTCTGCTCGGGATGACCGAGTTGAAGAACGTGTCCTCAACGCGCTGTGCGGAGGCCGTGGCGGGCGCAACCAGGAAGGCGACAATGAATAGAGCAAGCCAGCGCATGATTCCAGTAGACCATCGAGCGACGCAGGGCGTCAAATGTTTTACGGGCGGACGACCTCGAACACCCCGCCCGATCCGGCGCGGTCGTACGCCTGTCCCCGTCAAGGAGCTCGCGCAGTTAGCCGACATCGAACGCCACCTCCTCACCGTCATCCAGCCTGAGGATTGCCGTTTGAGCCCATGACCTGCACAAGGACCGGCTCCACTTCCTCCTCGCCGGGCATACCTCGGTGCGCCATAAGAAGCTTCATGGCCGCTGCTCGGCTACCTCGACCGCCATGCCGAGCGCGATGACACCGTCGATCAGTGCGGAGCGGCTGGGCTTGTCCAAGCGCCACCCAAGCGGCCCGTCCCTTTGCTCGCGGGGGGTGCGGAGATGCACCCTCAGAAAGCCGTGCAGCACCTCATCCAGGCCATCCTCAAAGCGACCCACGGCGCGATCTGCGACGACGCGACTGCCTTCTGTCTTGACTGGCACGGTGGACCTGCGCGCGACCGGACCACCACCTCGGGCGCAGATGTATGACGTGCACCGGATCGACAGCGGGCTCGGCGACGCCCTAGGCGCTGACTTCTCGACGGTAAGGACGGGGTCGTCGGTTCGAGTCCGACTCCGGGCTTCCCGCTCCGAGTCGCTACTTGGCCGTCAGGGTGCCGTACATGCCGCGCTCGTAGTGGCCGGGGACGTTGCAGATCATGGCGTACTTGCCTGGTGTCAAGTCGACGGTCACGCTCTTCGACTTCCCGGGCGGGACGTCTGCGATCTCACCTGGGATCTCCGTGCCTGATTCCTCCAGCGCCTTTTCATCGACCTCACCGCCGGACACCTCGAATGACCCGGGGTCACTGTTGGTCTTCAACAGGACGAGCTCGTGCACGACCTTGCCGTCGTTGGGAGCGGTGATCTTGACCTGGCCAGCGGTCGCCGTGGCATCCTTCGGAGCGAACGAGTAATCGGCCATCCGGATCTCCAGCGCGCCGCCGTCGGACTGCTGCGTCGTCGTGGTGCTCGCGCTGTCGTTGCCGTCGTTGCTGTCGTTACCGCAGCCTGAGAAGACAATCCCTCCGGTCGCGATACACAACGAGACAACTGCGATTGCCCTGGCCCTCATGGAACCTCCTGGATTCGGTTCCCATGATCCTTCCGTGCCGGAACCGCGGCCGAATCCGAGGCGACTACGGATGATGGTGCGGAAACCTACGTAGCCTGCAGGATCGGCGTCCTGCGGCAAGGCTACGGCTTCTGCGTGTAGCCGGACGCAGCCATGAAGGCGCCGGCCATCGCGCGGTACCCGGCGTTGGTCGGATGCACATCGCCCTTCGAGCAGAGGAAGGTGAGCGCGCAGAGCCGAGCTCGCTGCCTACGGAAGTTTCCGGGCGGATTGAAGACCGCAATGGTCTTCGCAACACGGGCGCGCGACGGCGCCGCGGCTCGTGCGATGGCCGCGTCGAGCGAGCGGTAGAGCGGCTGGGCCTGTTTGAGCTGATCGGCCTCGGGGTTCCATGCTCCGGTCACGATGATCTCTGCGGTCGGCGCCGCGACCCGAAGACGCTGAAGGATCGAGTTCAAGCGCGAAGCGACCGACGCGATCGCGCGCGGCGCGCGCTTACCTTTCTCCGACAGCGGAAGACACGCAACAACGGGTCCAGGCACACCAACTGGTACACGATCGCGAGCCTCGACCGTCGTTGTGATGCACTTGCGCTCATCGAGTTCAACTCAGACGGTTCGGTGGCAGGCGCATGGCTTCTACGGTGGGAAGACATCCACCGGCATGGTCGCGACGAGCATGGTCGGACGAAGTTTCGAATGAACGGAGACTGGCGCAAGCAGGTGCAACGCCTGTCACTGGCCTAGGAACTTCAGCGGCTCCGCGAAGCTCCCACGTAGGCGCCGCTCACCCTTTCCAGAAATAGTGCTCGTGAGCTATTCGCGGGGTGCCCTTGAGGAGGCGGGCCCAACCGCTGAACGATGCCGAGGTCACCATGTCGTCGATCATGTCGGCGAGTCGACGGGCCGCGGATGGCCCTTCGAACAGGAATATGACCTCTTCAGACGAGAGATAGACGGCGTGACGCTCGAAACCCAGAGCGCCTGGCTCGAAGGGCGGTCCCGCCGCGATCAGCTCCGTCGCCTGATCGTGAGTGCCGTTCTTGAGCCGAGCCACTACGACCACCCGATCCGCAGTCTGGGGTGGCCAGTGGGGTGACCATTGGTCACCCACTGTCACGTCGCGACTCCGTGTGGTGTAGGCCGAGCGACTGGGAGATTGGCGCTTTGTGGGGGATACATCTTGGTCAGTCGCGTCTTAAATTACTTTCGCGAAACCATATCTCGGATGCCTCGATGGACACAGCCGTAGCACCGCTGGCCAGCGACGGTTCATGCCCCGCCAGGCGCGATCTGGCCCTGGCTCGTGCAGATGGGTAGCGGACGCGGTGGCGCGTACACCTACGACTGGATCGAGAACATCCTCGGCCTCGACATGCACAGCGCCGGATCCCGCCCCAGTTTCAAACCCTCCAGGTCGGCGACGTCCTCCCCATGGGGCAGAGCGGTCCGGGAATGCGCGTAGAGGTGCTGGAGCAGGAACCGAACATCGCTAGCCGACGCCTCGATCGTGAAGCGGTTTTTCAACCTGCTCTTCATAGAGCCGGGAAGCCTGGTGATGGAGCGGAAGATGCTGCTCGGGGTTAAGGCTCGTGCTGAGCGAGCGCAGGTGAAATCCTTCGAGGGCCGATGACCGAAGTGGAGATCCGCACCCCCCCGTGGCGAGATGCCCGCCTACCTTGCCACGCCGGCTGGCCGCGGGCCGTGGCCGGGGGTCGTGGTCATCCACGACGCGCTCGGAATGAGCCGCGACGTGCGCAGCCAGGCCGACTGGTTGGCGGGCGAGGGATTCCTCGCCGTGGCGCCAAGCCTTCAGTACTGGGGCACGCGGATGAGGTGCCTGATCTCGTTCGTGCGCGACTGGTCGCGGCCGCTCGGCAGCCCTCGACCCGGCGCGCGCCTGGTTGGCCAGGCAAGAGCGCTGCACGGGCAGCACGGGCGTGATCGGCTTCTGCATGGGCGGCGGGTTCGCCCTGATGCTGGCGCCCGGCCACGGCTTCTCCGCGGCGAGCGTGAACTACGGCGGGCTCACCAAGGACCCAAAGCGCCGCCTGCCCGATGCATGCCCGATCGTTGCCAGCTACGGCGCCAGGGATCGGTGGCCGGGGGTGCGCGGTGTTCCCGGTCGGCTCGAGCCGGTGCTCACCGCGGCGGGCATCGACCATGACATCAAGGTGTATCCCGATGCGGGGCACGGCTTTCTCAACGACCACGACCCCGCAGAGCTGCCGACCTGGATCAAGGTGATCGCGAAGCTCGCCGCGGCCAGCTATGGCGAGCCATCGAGCCGCGACGCGCGCCGCCGCATCATCGCCTTCTTCCACACCCACCTGGGCTAAATGCGTATGGTGCGGCGGCGAGACGCGCCAATTCACACGAGTAGTTTCCGGCGCGCAAGCAAGCCGTTCGAAGTGCCCGTCGCGCCGCTTCCTGTCGAACGGCTTCATCCGGTCGTGACGGCTGAAGGATGGGAGCAACTACAGGCAGCCCTGCAGTTGGCGACGCCGCTCCTGGCCGGACGTCGCATCTGGCTCGTGAATTCGACCGCGGTGGGGGGCGGGGTTGCCGAGATGATACGTTCGCTCATGCCGTACGGCCTCGGAGTCGGCCTCGACATGCGCTGGCTCGTCATCGGCGGACCGCCCGCGTTCTTCGCCGTGACGAAGGAGCTTCACAATCAGCTTCATGGCCACGCGCGTCGGCATCTGGACGACGACGCCAAGGCGATCTACGAGTCGACCCTCGCAAAGAACGCCGCCGCGCTCGTGCGCCGCATCACACCGGGGGACGTCGTGATCCTCCACGACCCGCAGACGGCCGCGCTCGTGAAGCCGCTGCGGGACGCGGGCGCCATTGTGATCTGGCGCTCTCATATAGGCACCGACAGCATCACGTCCGTGACACGAGAGGCGTGGGATTTGCTTCTTCCATACGTCAGGGACGCCGACGCCTTCGTCTTCTCTCGTGAGCAGTTCGTACCGGCGGCATTGCGCGATGGGCGAGTGCGCCTGATTGCTCCTTCCATTGATCCAACGTCAACGAAAAACTCCTTCATGCCGCTGACGAGCGTCGAACCGATCCTGGAGCACGTCGGCATAGTGCGGGCAAGGCACGAGGGCTGGACGCTCCCTCGCTTCATTCGGCGGGACGGCGTGTCGCAAGTTGTCAAGCGCCGTGCGGAGGTGCTGCAGTACGGACCGGCACCGCGACTCGGGGTCGATCCGCTCGTTCTCCAGCTATCGCGCTGGGACCGGCTCAAGGATCCCGTCGGTGTCATGCGTGGCTTCGCGAAGCACGTCCTGAGCGAGGTCGATGTTTACCTCGTGATGGCTGGTCCAGCTCTTGGTGCAGTGGCCGACGATCCCGAGGCCGGTGAAGTATTCGAGGAGGTCGTACGAGCCTGGCGCGCCTTGCCCTATCGCAGACGAAGCCGCGTACAGCTGACGCTCCTGCCAAACGACGACCTCAACGAAAATGCAGCGATTGTCAACGCGCTGCAGCGAGCGTCTTCGGTGGTCGTGAAGAAGAGTCTCGAAGAAGGCTTCGGTCTCGGCGTGACCGAGGCGATGTGGAAGCGTTTGCCGGTGGTGGCGAGCCGCGTCGGCGGTATTCAGGAGCAGATCGAGCATCGTCGCAGCGGCCTCTTGATCGACGATCCGCGTGACCTCGAAGCCTTCGGGGCTGCAGTGAGCGAAGCACTCCTTGATCGCGACGAGGCCGGCCGCTTGGGGGCCGCCGCAGAGCGGCGCGTGCGGGAGCGTTTTCTGCATGACCGCCATCTGGCCGAGTGGGTCGAGCTATTCGCGGCAGCCGTGCGCGACCCTGCTTCATGAGCGCGGCGGGCGGGCTGATCAACCGGCGTGCTCAGCCGTGAAGCGCCTTGGTCACCCGACCGTGGTCCCGATCAGCGCGCCGACGCCGAATGTCAGCGCCGCGGCCACCAGCCCGATTGCGCAGGGTCGACCGCCTGGAGGGGGCGGGGCTCGTCGAACGGGGACGTGCCAGCACGGACGGGCGGAGCGTCCAGGCCGGCTGCGATGAAGAGCCTGCCCTCCCGCGACAGACCGCTCACTGACTAGCACGGCGACGTCCGAGCAGCTTCTTCGCCTCGTCGGCCCACAGAACGACGCTCGCCAGCGCGACGCAGATCAGCCAGTCGCCGATCGTGAGTGGGGTCGTGTCGAACGCGGCGTTGAGGAAGGGCAGGTGCACCACCGCCACCTGGAGCGCGAGCGACAGCGCGATCGCTCCCCACAGCAACCGGTTCGTGAAGAGGTGGTGAAAGGCGCTCGTGCGGTCGGAGCGGGCGTTGAAGCAGTTGAAGAGCTGGGCGAGTACGAGCGTGGTGAAGGCCATGGTGCGGGCCTCGTCGATGTCGCCCGAGCCACCGAGCAGGCCACCCGAGAGCTTCAGGTCGAGCGCCGCCAGCGTCACCAGCGCCATCACGGAGCCGACCCAGAAGATGCCGAGCCACATGTCCTGGTCGATCACCCGGTCCGTCAACCGTCGCGGCGGGCGTTGCATCACGTCGTCGGGCGGCGGGTCGAGACCCATTGCGAGCGCCGGCGCCCCGTCGGTGAGCAGGTTGATCCACAGGATCTGCGTGGCGAGCAGCGGCACCGCCACCGCCTCGCCGGTCTCGTCCAGTCCGAGCACGCCCGCGAGCATCACGCCGATGAACATGGTGAGCACCTCTCCGATGTTCGACGACAGCAGGAAGCGCAGGAACTTGCGGATGTTGGAGAAGATGCCGCGCCCCTCGCCTATGGCGGCGACGATCGTGGCGAAGTTGTCGTCGGCGAGGATCATGTCCGCCGCTTCTGTCGTGACGTCGGTGCCGGTCACGCCCATCGCCACGCCGATGTCCGCGGATTTCAACGCCGGCGCGTCGTTCACCCCGTCGCCGGTCATCGCAGCAATGTCGCCGTTCGCCTGGAGGGCGTGCACGATCCGCAGCTTGTGCTCGGGGGCCACCCGGGCGTAGACCGAGACGTCGCGCACCGTGTTCTTGAGTGGCTCGTCGTCGAGCGCCTCCATGTCGGCGCCGGTCACGGCCCGCGAGCCGGGCGGCGCGATCCCGAGGTCGCCGGCGATGCGCACGGCGGTGCGGGGATGGTCGCCGGTGATCATGATGGTCCGCACTCCTGCCGCTCTCGCCTCGGCGATGGCGGTGCGTGCCTCGGGGCGGGGCGGATCGATGATTCCGACCATTCCGAGGTACACGAGGTCGCGCTCGACCGACTCGTCCTCGGGCGCCTCCCCATCGCCCCGCAGCGGCCGGTAGGCGACGGCAAGGGTGCGCAGCGCGCGGTCGGCGAGCCGGTCCACGGCGACGAGGATCTCGTTCCTGCGACCTGCGGTGAGCGGCCGCACGTCGGTGCCGACGCGCTCCCCGGTGCACCGCGCGAGGAGCACGTCGGGCGCCCCCTTCGTCACGACCGCGACCCCGAGCTCGCCCTCGACGTCGGCCTCCACCGTGCTCATGAGCTTGCGCTCGGAGGTGAACGGGACCTCGGCGAGGCGCTCGAACCGGGATTTCCGGGCTTCGGTCAGCCCGCCGACCTTCGCCTCGGCGACCAGGAAGGCGGCGTCGGTGGGATCGCCCTGGATCGTCCACTCCCCGTCCTCCTCGCGCAGCACGGCGTTGTTCGCCAGGCTGCCCCCGGCGAGCACGGCCCGGACCTCCTCGAGCAGCACAGGGTCCTCGAGCGGCCGGCCGCCGGCGCGCAACTCGCCCGCGGGCCGGTATCCGCTGCCGGTCACGTCCACCTCGCCCGACGCCGTGACAACCTTCTCGACGGTCATCTCGTTCCGGGTCAGCGTTCCGGTCTTGTCCGTGCACACCACCGACGCCGACCCCAGGGTCTCCACCGACGACAGGCGCTTCACGATCGCGCGCCGGCGCGCCATGCGCTGCACGCCGAGCGCGAGGACGACCGACAGGATCGCCGGCAGTCCCTCCGGCACGGCGGCGACCGCCAGCGACACGCCGACGAGCAGCACCGACACGACGTCGGAGGCGTTCTCGATGTCGGCGGTGAGCAGGATCGCGCTCACGACGACGGCCGCGATCACGAGCACGGCGATCCCGAGCATGCGCCCGATGCGGTCGACCTCGCGCTGCAGGGGCGTGGCCTCCGCCTCCGTGCGCCCGAGCAGGCGGGCCACGTTGCCCATCTCGGTGGCCATGCCGGTGGCGGTCACGACGGCGCGGCCACGCCCGCGCGTCACGGCCGTGCCGTCGAACACCATGTTCACGCGATCGCCGAGGCTCGCCGGCTCGGCAAGCGGAGCGGTGTCCTTCAGGACCGGCTCACTCTCGCCCGTGAGCGACGCCTCGGCCACGGTGAGGGAGGCCGCCTTCAACAGCCGGGCGTCGGCAGCCACCGCGTCGCCTTCCGCCAGCAGCAGGATGTCGCCCGGCACGACCTCGGTCGCCGGGATGCGGTGTTCGCGGCCGTCCCGCACGACGCCGGCTGTCGCAGCCGCCATGCGCCGCAGGGCGGCGACCGCCTGCTCGGCGCGCGCTTCCTGCACGTAGCCCAGAAAGCCGTTCAGCACGATGATCACCGAGATCACGATCGCCTCGTACGGCACGCCCTCACCGCCCTCGACCGCCCAGGCGACCACCGACACGACCACCGCCGCGATGAGGAGGTAGATCAGCGGGTTCGCGAACTGCGCCAGGAGCTTTCGCCACGCGGGCACCGCCTCCTCGGGGTCGAGCTCGTTCGGTCCGTAGCGCTCCAGGCGCGCGGCAGCCTCGGCCGAGCTCAGCCCACGCTCGACGTCGGTGCCCAGCGCGGCTGCTACAACCGCCGCGTCAGCGCGCGATGGGTCGGGGGCGACCGCGGGCATGGCGGAAGAGTACGGTCGCCCCGAAGCTGATGTCGTTGGCATGATGCATGCCTGACGTAGCAGGACCGCCCGCGACCTCCATGGACCCTGGTTCCAGCCCCGACACCCGCACAGCGCCCGTCCCTGCCACGCCAGCCAGGCTCGGCGAGATGGTCCTGCACGGCGCGACCGGTGCCGGCGCGGCGCTCCGTTACGAGGACGACGGACCCTGGCGTGACCTGAGCCGTGCCGAGCTCGGCACGGCTGTCCGGGAGGTCGCGGGAGGGCTTATCGCGCTCGGGATCGAGCCCGGTGACCGGGTGGCGGTGCTCTCCGACACCCGCGCCGAGTGGACGATCGCCGACTGCGGTGCGCTGTGCGCCGGCGCGGCGGTGGTCCCGATCTACCAGACGAACTCGCCCGAGGAGTGCCGCTACGTGCTCGAGCACTCGGGGACGCGGCTGGTCTTCTGCGAGAACCAGGAGCAGCTCGCGAAGGTGGAGCAGGTGCGAAGCGCCTGTCCGGAACTCGAGCACGTCGTCGTGCTCACCGAGGCCGACGGCCGCGCCGAGTCGCTCGCTCAGCTCCGCGAGCGCGGCGCGTCGCTCGAGCCCGAGCGGAGTGACCGCACCGGCGCAACGGCGAAGCCGGGCGACGTCGCGACGATCATCTACACGTCCGGCACCACCGGGCCGCCGAAGGGCTGCGTCCTGACGCACGCGAACGTGCTCGCGACCGTGCGCATGTACGGGGAAGCGCTGGAGCTCGGCCGCGAGCCCTTCTCGCTCTTTCTCTTCCTGCCGCTTGCGCACGCGCTCGCGCGGGTCGCGCAGTTCGTTGCGCTCGACCGGGGCGGCACGCTCATCTACTGGACGCGGGACTCCAGGAAGATCATCGCGGACCTCGCGCACGCGCGACCGACGCATTTCCCGTCCGTGCCGCGCGTGTTCGAGAAGATCCACGCGCAGGCCATGGCTGCAGCCGAGCAGAGCGCCGTCAGGGGGGCGCTGTTCCGGTGGGCGTTGCGCACGGGAACGCAAGTGCGCGGGAAAGAGCGGCGCGGCGGCCGTCCCGGCCCGCTGCTGCGCGCGCAGCACGCGCTCGCGGACCGGCTCGTCCTGTCGAAGGTCCGCGCGCTGTTCGGTGGGCAGCTGCGCCTCGCCCTGACCGGCGCCGCACCCGTCGCGCGCGAGGGGCTCGAG